>JBIIHJ010000021.1:0-22631 GCA_044235875.1 Pseudoxanthomonas sp. | reverse complement strand
GGTGCCCAGCGTGTCGGTCAGGTTCACCACCGCGGTCGTGGCGGCGTTGGCCACCGTCACGGTGACCGTGTAGTTGAGCGTCTGACCCGGCGTCACCTGGACGCCCGGTGCCGGGTCGGAGGTCTTGGCCACGCTGACCGATGCGGCGACCACCGGGTGTTCGGTCGTGCAGGTGGTGCAGGTCGGGTTGTCGTTGCCGGTGGCCACCACACGGTTGCCCACCGTACCGGTGGCATTGGCCTGGACCGTGGCCGTGTAACGCACCGGATAGGTGCCTGGCAGCGTGCCGGCCGGCAGAGTGCAGTTCAAGGCGCCCGAGCAGGTGAATGCGCCGGCCGAGGTCACCGCGCCAAAAGCCAGCCCGGTGCCCAGCGTGTCGGCCAGGTTCACCACCGCGGTCGTGGCGGCGTTGGCCACCGTCACGGTGACCGTGTAATCGAGCGTCTGGCCCGGCGTCACCTGGACGCCCGGTGCCGGGTCGGAGGTCTTGACCACGCTGACCGATGCGGCGACCACCGGGTGTTCGGTCGTGCAGGTGGTGCAGGTCGGGTTGTCGTTGCCGGTGGCCACCACACGGTTGCCGACCGTGCCGGTGGCATTGGCCTGGACCGTGGCCGTGTAACGCACCGGATAGGTGCCTGGCAGCGTGCCGGCCGGCAGAGTGCAGTTCAAGGCGCCCGAGCAGGTGAATGCGCCGGCCGAGGTCACCGCGCCAAAAGCCAGCCCGGTGCCCAGCGTGTCGGTCAGGTTCACCACCGCGGTCGTGGCGGCGTTGGCCACCGTCACGGTGACCGTGTAGTTGAGCGTCTGACCCGGCGTCACCTGGACGCCCGGTGCCGGGTCGGAGGTCTTGACCACGCTGACGGTCGGTCCGACCGGCGTGTTTTCGACACAGTCGTTGCCGGCGTCCGAGCACGCCACGCCTGCCACCGCCACGACGTTGTTGATGCTGCTGACGCTCGCAGCCAGCGGCTGAGCAACCCTGACGACGAAATGCAGGACGGCGGTTCCGCCGGCCGGCACGTTGACCGCACTGGAATTGGTACAGCTGCTGCCGGAGCAGGTGAAGTTATTGCCGGTGGCCACGCGCGTGGTGTTGGCCGGCAACGTCTCCACCACATCGCCGGCAAACAGGGTTCCCACCGCTCCGCCGGTGTTGCGCACGGTGATGTCATAGGCCAGGACGTCGCCGGCCATGGCCGACGGATTGGGCCCGGCGGGTACGCCGTTGATCGTGGCGAGCGTCTTGACCACACCCAGTTCCGGCTCGGACAGCCGCGGAAACGCGCATGACGCCAGATCGCGCGAACCGCCCGCGGTGGTCGACGCGCCAGGCGTCAAGGCGCCGGTCTGCGGGTTGTAGCTGTAGTAGCGGCTGCCGCCGCTGTTGTTGGCGACGTAGAGATTTCCGTCCTGGCCAAACGCCACGCCCGCCCAGTTGATGGTGCTGGGCGATCCGTTCAAGGTCGGCCGGGTCTGGCGCACGGCCACCAGGCTGGTGGCGAAATCGATCCGGTACAGATCCATGCCGGCCGAGAGCCAGCCCGAACCATCCGCATCGACGGCGATATCGCCCGAGCCCAGGTCCGTGGGCGCAACGTCGTAGGTCAGGTTGCCGATATTCTGAACGGTATAGCCGTAGCCGGTGGCATTCGGCAGCGCGCGCCAGACCTGTGGATTGGGGGATCCGCCGGCGATCAGGTAGCCGACGCCATCGGGCGTCATGCCCGCGCGCGGGAAATCGGGGGAGGCAAATTCCGACACGGCCTGGTACCAACCGCCGTTGCCTGCGTCATAGGCCCACAGCACGGTGGTGCTTACGGTCGGCCGGGAGACGAACAGCAACCGGTTACGGATGGGATCGACCATCATCCCGTTGACATTGACATTGGCCGGGATGGGCGCGTGCAACTCCGGAACCAGGACATCGCTGGCACCGCCGGGTTCGTAGCGGTAGATGTCCACGCCGTTGACGATGCTGTAGATCGCGCGGGTCCCCGTTACCGGACAGAAATCCGTCGCGGCCTGCGCCGCAGCAGGAAGTACGCCCGATGTCGTCAGGAAAAGCGCGAGCAGCAACTGAAGCGCTGCGCCGGTCCTTGTCGATCCAAACCAGCAGAAAAAATGCGCGCGAAGCCCGCGCAGGTTCGCGCCACCGCTCAGTGTCGGTCCGTTCATGCCGGCTATTTCCCCGTCTTTCTGTCGATCACTCACGCCAGCGACGCCAAATGGCGTTGCCGTGCATGAGAAGTGGCGCGCCAGGCGCGCGTTGCTACAAGGCGGACGTCTTGAGCGCTCGCCGTTGCTCGTCGTGATGGTTCGTCAACGTTCTGCCGGTGTGCTGGCAGCCCCCGTTGGCGCAGCGAAATCTAGTGCGACACTTGGGCAGATGCAAGCACCGGATATTTCACGGTGGCAATCTTCTGAAATATTTTGCAATCATGGGCGCTCCCGCCTGCCCGCCAGCGACGGCCATCTCGCAGTTGCCGCAAAGGGGCGTCCTGCCTCTCAGCACCATTCAAGGCGACGGCGGCATGTTTACCGTTTCACAGGACAAGCTATTGAAACATGCACGCAGCAACACCCACGTCCTGGTGGTGGAGGACGATCAGGAACTGCGCGAGCGCATCCTCCTGCCGACGCTGCGCAAGGCAGGGTATGCAGCGACCGGATGCGGCAGCGCCATCGAGATGTACCGCACGCTGCTCTCCGGAAACTTCGCGGCCATCGTCCTGGACGTCGGTTTGCCGGATGAGGATGGGTTCAGCGCGGTCCGGCATCTGCGCCACGTGGGATTTACGGCAGGTATCGCGCTGCTGACCGGGCGCGGCTCCAACCGCGACAGGGTCAAGGGACTGGACCAGGGTGCCGATGCCTATCTGGCCAAGCCCGTCGATCCCGAGGTGCTCATCGCCACGGTGGGGAGCATGCTGCGTAGAGTGGCCGCGGGACTGACACCGCGGGACACACCACTGGACGCCTGGGCCATGGCGCCAAGCGGCTGGGAGTTGCTGACCGCCAATGGCACGACCATCCGCCTGAGCCACAGCGAACGCGTGCTGATGCAGCTGTTCTTTGGCCACACAGGCGAGATGGTCACACGTGAGACGCTGATCGCGCAGCTCACCCGCGACGTGGAGGATTTCGATCCGCATCGTCTGGAGATGCTGGTCCACAGGCTGCGGAAGAAGATCCAGTCCGAAAGTGGGCAAGCCCTGCCGCTGACCACCATCCGCGGGATGGGATACGTCCTGTCCGTTTGAAGGGGGAGCACGCGGTCATCCGGGCCGTTGCGCGTTTGGAGACAGGCGATCTAGCCGGCACGGATCGCGCCGGCCCGACCCGTGCGCTGGGGCCGCCCTCAACGTGGTGGGATCAGCGGACCGCAGATGTCGGCAAGTGCATCGACAGGAGCCGTGCGCAGTCACCGTGAGTGGACGTTGTCGTCTGGCAGCGCCTCGCTGTAGACGTGTGACGGCGCCAGCGAGCCACGCAACATGCCGACACCTCGCTTCCGGATCGCCGGCATCACGCGCCGATCGCGGCACTGGCCACGTCGCCGCGTGCGCGCACGCGCGCTGGTGTCGATGTATGCCGGGGTAGGCAAGGCCCAGAGTGAAGTCGGAAAAGCCAAGGACAGCGGCAGGAAATCACTGATGCCTGGACCATCCGACCTGGCGGACGCGAGGCCGTGACGTTTGATCGCTGACCCCGAGCAAGACCGGTGCGGGTGATCGCTTCGGGCCATCCCTTGGCTCAAGCGATCGCTCAAGCACAGATCAGGTCACGAATGCGGGCAGCCAGATCATCCAGCGAGAAGGGCTTGGTCAGCACGTGCATCCCCGGATCGAGGTGCCCATGACTCAGGACCGCGTTCTCGGCATAACCGGTGATGAAGAGCACCTTGAGGTCGGGGCGTTGGACACGCGCGGCGTCGGCCATCTGCCGCCCGTTCATCCCACCCGGCAGCCCGACATCGGTAACGAGCAGATCGATCCGCGCATCGGAGTTGAGGATGCCCAGTCCACTGGCGCCGTCCTTTGCTTCAAGGGGGCAGTAACCAAGGTCACCCAGCACGTCGCTCACCAGCGCGCGGATCGCCGGCTCGTCGTCGACCACCAGGACCGTCTCCCCCTGCAGGCTGCGCGGCACCTGGTCCTGCGATGCATGGTCATCGATCTGCTCGGCATCGCCGACATAGCGCGGCAGGTAGATGCAGACCATCGTGCCCTTCTCGAGCTCGGAATAGATTCTGACCTCGCCACCGGACTGCCGCGCGAATCCATAGATCATCGACAGTCCAAGGCCCGTGCCCATGCCGATCGGCTTGGTGGTAAAGAACGGGTCGAACGCCTTGGCGATGACGTCTGCCGACATGCCGGTGCCGGTATCGGACACGCACAGCGAGATGTACTGCCCGGACGTGATCCCGTGGTCGCTGGCCGTGCGGTGATCGATCCAGCGATTGGCCGTCTCGATGGTGATCGTTCCACCGTCGGGCATGGCATCGCGCGCGTTGATGCAAAGATTGAGTACGGCATTCTCGAGCTGGCTCGGATCGATCAGACAAGGCCATAGCCCCGCGCCATTGACTGTCTCCAGGGCGATCGCCGGGCCGACGGTGCGTTGAATGAGCTCGGCGATCCCGCTGACGAGCTGCTTGACGTCGGTCGGCTTTGGCGAAAGTGTCTGGCGGCGCGAGAAGGCCAGCAGTCGATGGGTCAGGCCGGCGGCACGATCAGCCGCATTTGCCGCAATCGTGACGTAGCGATCCAGCTCCTGCGTGCGTCCCTGCGCCAGGCGCATCTTCAGCAATTCCAGGCCGCCGGTGATCGCCGTCAACAGGTTGTTGAAGTCATGCGCCAGGCCGCCGGTGAGCTGGCCGACGGCTTCCATCTTCTGCGCCTGGCGTAGCGCCGCTTCGGCCTCCATGAGTTCGTGCGTGCGCTGCTCGACGCGCTGCTCGAGCGTCTCGTTGGCCTCGCGCAGGGCCGCCTCGCCGTGCAGGCGCTGCTCGGCCGTGCGGACACGCTCGGCAAATTCCCGGGCGAGCGCGATCTGCTGCACTTCCCACGCGCGAGGCTGGGGCGCGTTGATGTACAGGACCGCGACCAGCTGGCCCTGCTCGATGATCGGCACGTTGATCAGCGCGCGCACGCGCTTGGCTTGCAGCAGGTCGGAGACGTCGGTGGTTCGGGCATCGCGGTCGACGTCGTCGATCACCACCACCTGACCTTGCTCCAGGTCGTCGCCGATCGCGCTGTACTGGCGCAGGTCCAGCACACCCTCGAGTTCTTCGATGCCCGCTGCCACCCACTCGCTGGTGACCAGCAGCGCGCTGCCGCCATCGGCCGCATGCGCATATCCCACCCGGCACGCCTGCAACGTCCGGCCCAGGATGGTGGCGGCGCTCCGGCCGAGCTGCGCCGGATCGCTCGCGTCACGGATGACATCGGTCAGGGCCACCAGTGCCTCGCGCGTGACCTCCGCCCGGGCACGCTCGGTCACGTCCACACCCTCGATGAAGATGCCGCTGACCCGCCCCCGCTCGTCCTTGATGGGCTGAAACACGAAGTCGACCACGCGCCGGACGCTCGGCCCGCCGGCGTAGGCCTGCATCACGTAGGGCGCGCCCTGCGCCGAATACGCCTGGCCGTCGGCAAACACCCGATCCAGCAGCGCCAGGTACTGGTCGGCCACATCGGGCAGGATCTCACCGACGGTGTGACCGACGACGTCGCGACCGCCCACGAGGCGGCGATAGGCGGGATTGGCCAGTTCGAACCGATGCTCCGGGCCGCGCACCACCGCCATGAACGAAGGCGCCTGCTCGAAAAGCTGGGCAAGTCGCTCACGCTCTGCGGAAATCACCCGCTGCGCCAGCACCCGCTCGGTGGTTTCCACCACGATGGCGAACACGCCGATCGGGGTGCCGCTCTCATCCAGCACCGGCGAGTAGTCCAGGTCCATCCACAGTGTCTTGAACTGCCCGTCCCGGTTCAGGGCCAGCTCCATGTCCTTGTAGGACAGCGGCTGGTTGCCCAGCAACACGTGGCTGACGACGTTGTCGTTGAAGCTGGCGATCTCGCCCCAGCCTTCCCTGACATTGGACCCCAGCAGCGAGGGATGCCGGTCGCCCGCGAAACCGGAATACGCGTCGTTGTAGATCATTACCCCGTCGCGGCCCCACAGGGTCACGATCGGCACCGGTGACTGCAGCATCAGGCCGATGGTCGTGCGCAACGCGGGCGGCCAGTCGCCGATGGGACCCAGGCTGGTGGAGGCCCAGTCGTAGCGCTCGATCAGCGCACCCAACCGCCCGCCACCAATCAAGAACGAATACTTCAACGTGACTTCTCCAGCAGGACGGCAAACGGCGCTGACGGCCGCCCGACCGGAGGCCGGGTTCCTATTCTGGGGAAGCGGTTCGTGAAATCGCGGTCACGCCGGGCTGGCGCCAACGCCGCAGCGGCCGACAAGCAGGTGCGGACCCCGGGGCATGAGCGGACATGATGCGAGCCTGGTCGCGTCACCCGCCAGGCCATGCGCGCGCCCTGCGCCGCTGGCGGCGTCTCGACACCCCAAGGTTGGTGCCGCGCAGGAAGCGATCCCTGAGCGCATCGATCGGACACTGGCGCCTCTTGCCGATTGCCTGGAAGATGACGTGCAGACACCGCGATACGGATGGACCATGGGTCCGTTGAAGGGCTCGACCTGAGTGTCTCCGGGCTTCTACGCCACCCATCGCGCTGATGGCCAACACGCCGGATCGCCCGGCCGCGTGGCTCAGCTTCCACGTCCGTGGCGTCTTCAGCCAATGCCGGTCCAGCCGACACCTGGAGCGCCAGACGCACTGCCGCCTCGAACGGACCTGGCCGACCGCAAGGTGGCGCCCGAGGCCTACACCATCGACGGTTTGCATGGCCGATGCACCCGCCATCGTGGCAGCATGCATGCAACCGGCAAGAGCGCCGGACTCCTCGCTGCTCCGCCATTGAAGGCCACGCTTTGCCTTGGCATGTCCATGGACGTGGAAGCGTTTGTCGGGACAGCGACGAAGGGCTGGCGAGGTGGACTGCTTGGGCTTACCTTTGCGCCCATGACCGTACCGCCCTCTTCCATGCCCGCTGCATTGTCAAAAATCACGCTGCTTGCATTGACCGAGGCGCTGGAGGCGCGCTTCGATGCCGAGGACTGGAACAGGTTGGCTGTCGAACTTGAGATCCCGCAGCTTGGCGATCCGGAGATGGGCTTTCAGCGGGCCCTGCGCGCTGGCGATGACGACTACGGCTATCAGGTCGCACAGTTCGTCAGCTTCATGGAAAACGACAACCCCCGTGCACTGCGTTCGCTGGCCGATCGGCCGCAGCTCAGTTCGTGGCTCCGAGAACATGCCCCGAATGCGGCGCAAGAGCTGGCGCTTGGCCAGACGGCCGTGCCAGCGCCGCAGACGCCGGGGGTCGCGCGCGAAGTGGATGGCGTCCCCGTGGATGCCGATCAGGCGCCGCACTCCAACGGTGCAGTGCGCGCCCTGGACGGTGCGCACGCCGCGCTGCACGGCGATCTGCGCGCTGCATGCGCAAAAGCCAAGGTGCCCGTGCCGGCCAATGCCTCCATCGGCCTGCTGTTCAACACCATCAGGAATGGTCACCCCTCGATGGCGGCCATCCCTCATGACCCTCTACTCGACGTCGTGCTGGGTTCGCTCGCAGTAGCGCTCACGGCGGGCGATGCGTTGCGGAACAATGGCTCGCCCGTGCACCCGACCCCGGCGTCGCTGGGCGATCCGGAGGCGCTGCTCGTGACCGACCTGATGCACGCGCTGGCTCGCTACCTCGAGGCAAGACTCTAAGCGACGGGTGAAGATGTCAGTGCGGGCCACCATCGCTGCGACGGGGGCTGGCTGGCAGAACTCACGCAGCTGCGCCGCTTTGACGCACGCATTCTGAGGCCGTGCAGCGTGGCGCTGTGCCCGCTGCGCGGGCGTTGGCCCGCCTACGCAGCGGCCCTGGCGTTGGCCCGCGACCACGTCAGCCGCGCTCACTGCGCGTCGGCGGTGTCCGCATCGCGTTCGCGATCCCCGAGGATCTGTCCGACCTGACCGCTGAAATCGTCCAGCGAAAAGGGCTTGGCAATCAGATTCATGCCCACGCCCAGGAAGGTGGAACGGTTTGCCGCCGTTTCTGCGTAGCCGGTCATGAACAGCACGGGCAGGTCGGGCCGCGACTCTCTTGCGATGTCGGCGAGCTGCCGGCCATTGAGCCCGGGGAGCCCGACATCGGTGATGAGCAGATCGATGGACCGACCGGATTTGAGGATTGGGATTGCATGATCGGCGTCCTCGACGGCCTGCACGCCGTAGCCGAGCTCGGTGAGTACCTCTGTCACAAGCGCGCGCACCTGCGCATCGTCCTCCACGATCAGAAGCTGCTGGCCACCACCGGCCGTGAGATCGCGCTCGCGGATAGCTTGGTCCTTCAACGCAGATGTCGCCACCGGAAGGTAGAGCGTCACCGTCGTGCCCGCACCCACGGTCGACGCCACCTGGACATGGCCGTTGGACTGTTGCATGAAGCCATAGATCATGGACATGCCCAGTCCGGTGCCCTGGCCGATCGGCTTTGTCGTGAAGAAAGGCTCGAAGACCCGGTCGAGCACATCCTTCGGCATGCCGGTCCCGGTGTCAGACACCGTGATCGCGACGAAGTGGCCATCATCGGCGTCCGTGTCGGGACCCGCAGCGTGGAGCTTGCTGTCGCGCGCATCGGCCAACCGGCTGGCGATGCGCAGCTCGCCCCCGTTCGGCATGGCGTCACGGGCATTGATGGCCAGGTTGAGCAAGGCGCTTTCGAGCTGGTTCGCATCGACCAGGACCGCCGGCAGGCCCTGCGCGATCTCGAATCGAAGCCGGATCTGCTCGCCCAAGGTGCTCGACAGCAGCTCCTGCAGGCCGACGATCAGCTGCCCGGCATCCAGCGAGGTCGCATCCAGCGACTGGCGCCGCGAGAAGGCGAGCAGGCGCTGGGTCAGCCCGGCAGCGCGCAACGCGGACGTGGACGCGATGTCCAGAAAACGGTCGACTTTTTCAAGGTTGCCGGTTGCCATCCGCATGCGGATCAGGTCGAGCGCGGACAGGATGCCCGTCAGCATGTTGTTGAAGTCATGGGCGATGCCGCCGGTGAGCTGGCCGACCGCCTCCATCTTCTGCGCCTGCCGCAGTGCGGCGTCGCTTTCCTGCCTGGCGGTCACCTGCTCCTGCAGCTCGGCCGTGCGTTCGGCCACGCGTGACTCAAGCAGCGCCGCGTGCTGGATCGACTCTTCCAACGCAATCCGCCTGGCGGTGATGTCGGTGGCGAACACATGAAAGCCGTCCACGACGCCAGCCTGATCCCGGCGCGGCAGATAGCGGATTTCGATTTCGCGCCTGCGCCCATCCTGGTGCGGCCAGCTTGCTTCCAGCACCACCGGTTCGCCGGCCAGGGCGCGCGCCACGCCGTCCTCCCTGTGCATCCAGGTGGACTCGCCGATGACCTCGCGAATGGTCTTTCCCAGGATCTGATCAACCGGAATGCCCAGCCACTGCTCGTACGAGCGGTTGACGAAGCGATAGACCAGATGGGTGTCGACAAAACCGATCAGGACCGGCAGCGCATCGGCGATCAATCGGAGCTCGGCTTCGCTGGCGGCCAGCGCCGCCTGGCTCTCGGAGAGGCGACTCATCTGATCGCGGATGACGAACTGCTTCTGCCTGGAGCGCAACGCGGACATCACCGCGCTCACCAGCGACATTGCCCCCAATGGGCGCTCCAGCTCGATGACATTCATGGCATCGTGCGGCAGGATCGCGGAGCGACCGGGGTGACGGCGATTGACGGCGCGCAGGACCAGGAACGGGATGTCCGACCAGGCAGGTTGTGCGGCCAGCGCCGCACGCAGCGCAGACAGCTCGCCCCCCAGTGCTTCTTCGGTGATCACCACCGCCCCGACGTGTTCCCCGAGCTCGGCGCCGAGCGACTCCAGCGTGGGGCAGGCCGAAGCCTGGCAGCCGCGTTGCCGGACGATCTGGACGATGCTTTCGGCGTCCTTGCCAAACGGCGCGACGACCAGGATGTGCTGCCCGTCGCGGCGTGGATCATTCACTCCGGTCTTCCAGAAGCGGGCCCGGCGCCCCGACGAAGCTGGGCGTGCCGGTCAGGACGCCGCGGAAGTTGTCGAGCGGGGCACCGATCCTCAGCCCACCCTGATCGATCCGCAGTTCGCGGATCGTGTCCTCATGGGCACCGCTGCGATTCTTGATGACTGACAGCGCCTTGCGGATACGCCCCTGCGCCTCGAAGAAGCGGAACAGGATGACGGTGTCCGCCATGTAGGACACGTTGAGGTCCCCGGTGGCCATGCTGCCCACCAGCCCGTGCTGGGGATTGACGAGAAAGGTGCTGACCCCGCTCTGGTTGAGATAGGACAGCAGCTCGTGGATCTGCAGCATCAGCTGTTTTTCCTGCGGCATCGAGATCAGGTAGCCGTTGAGGCTGTCGATGACCAGGACACGGCAGTGGTCGTCTTCCACGCTTTCCCGGACCATGCAGGCGAACTCACCCGGCGAGATTTCGGCCGGATCCATCTGCTTGAGTTTGAGCATGCCGCTTGCGATGTGGGGCCGCAGGTCGAACCCCAGGGCATCGGCGCGGGTGAGCAAGGTCCCCGTGCGCTCATCGAACTCGAACAGGCAGCAATGCTCTCCCCGCGTGCACGCCGCAGCGACATATTGCAGGACGATGTTGGTCTTGCCGCTGCCGGCCGGACCGGTCAACAAGGTACTGGTGCCCCGCAGCGGGCCACCACTCAACAGTGCATCGAGCTCGTCGATGCCACTGGGAAGCGCGTCGCCGACGAAATCGACGTGGTGTTCCGAGGCGATCAGGCGAGGGAAGATCTTCATGCCACCGGTGGTGATGGCCAGATCGTGATACCCCGCGATGAAGTTCACGCCGCGCAGCTTCTGCACCTGCATCCGGCGCTTGGCCGAGCCGAAGTCCAGGGTGAAGCGCTCCAGTGAAATCACGCCGTGACACAGGCTGTGCAGTTGCGCGTCCCGACCATCGACCTCACCGGTCAGGTCGTCCACCAGCATCACCGTGATGTTGCGCGGGGACAGGAACTGCTTGAGCGCCAGCACCTGTCGGCGGTAGCGAAGCGCATCCTGGGCAAGCAGGCGCAGCTCGGACAGCGAATCGAAGACCACCCGGGTCGGCTTCACCCGATCGACCTCCTGCTGGATCAGGCCCACCGTCCCACCCAGCTCCAGCTCCCACGGATGCAGGATCGACTGCTGCCGCCCGTCCCCCAGCACCTCGTCGGCCGAGGCCAGCTCGAACAGGTGGATGCCATCGAGCGACCAGCCATGGGATTGGGCGACCTCATGCAGCTCGTCTGCGGTCTCCGAAAGCGTGACGTACAGGCAGCTCTCACCGGCCTGGACGCCCTCCATCAGGTACTGCAGCGCAAGCGTGGTCTTGCCCGAGCCTGGCTGGCCTTCGAGCAGATAAAGCCGATTGGCAGGCAGCCCGCCGCGAAGAATGGTGTTGAGACCGACGTTACCGGTTGAAACCAGCTGAGCGGGCATGGGATGCACCTTTGGACAGTGGCCAAAGGTAGCAAGGCCCCATCCGATCGAACGTGATTGACGGCGCGCCGCGGCACTTCCGGCGCAGGACATGGGTGTCACGGATGGGCCTTGAAAGCCACCTGCGCCGGGGTCGCGCAGGTGACGGCGCCCGGGCAGAACGCGCCAGCCACCGCACTTCACCACGACTGTCGCCTGGTCGCACCAGGACCCGATGGAACCGAAGTGCCGAGGTCGGCTGCCGGTGCAAGGCTGGCGCGCCGACGGCAGGGTTCAAGCGGTCCCCGGAGCGCCCATGTCCCGGGAAGGCATCGCCGCGATCAGCCGTTCGGCCAGCGCCTTGTAGACCGGCTTGCGACACACCAGCGCGGACACGCCACGCGCCAGCAGCGCGGTCGCCAGGATCGGCAGCATCATGTCGCTGTTGTCGGTCAACTCCAGCGAGATCACCGCGGAGGTCAATGGCGCCTGGGTCACGCCGGTGAGATAGGCGCACATGCCCAGCAGCACCACCGCGGCGGGGTCCACCCCGGGCAGCAGCACCGACAGGTTGTGGCCGATGCCCGCACCGACGGCCAGCGCGGGCGAGAACAATCCGCCAGGGATGCCGGCGACGTAGGACACCAGGTTGGCGGCGAACTTCATCAGGCCGAACTCGTGTCCGACCACCGCATGGCCCTGGACCAGGCTGCGCGCCTGCTCGTAGCCGGTGCCGAACGCTCCGGTACCAAAGGCGACTCCCAGCAGCGCCAATCCCAGGCCGCAAGCGGCCGCGAACAGCACCGGATTGGCCTGGCGCAACCGGCCCAGCCAGCGCGGCCTTCCATCCATCGCTGCCAGGATAGTGCGACTGAACAGCCCACCCAGCAGGCCGGCGACCGCGCCGCACAGCAACACCGCCAGCCAGCCCATGCCCAATGGCAACGCCGCATCGACCGAGCCGAAATAGGTGTAGTTGCCCAACAGGCCCAGGGACACGACACCGCCCACGATGACGGCGGTCAGCAGGGTGCCGGAGAAATTGTGCTCGAACCGCCCGGACAACTCTTCGATGGCAAACACCACGCCCGCCAGCGGGGTATTGAAGGCCGCCGCAATGCCCGCCGCACCACCGGCCAGCAGGAAGTGCGTCGCTTCACGCGGGTCCTTGAAACCCAGCGTGCGGCCGATGACGTACATCAGGCTGGCGCCGACGTGGACCGTGGGGCCTTCGCGCCCGATCGAAGCACCGCCAAACAAGGCCAGTACCGTCAGCACGAGCTTGCCGGCGGACACGCCCAGCGACAGATGGGTCTTGCGGAAATCGCGATCGGTCACCTGCAGCGCCGCGATGACCTGGGGAATGCCCGAACCCCGGGTCGGCCTCAGCGCGCCGTTGGTGAGCCAGGCCAGCGCGGCGAACACGGCAGGCGTCAGCAGCACCGCCCACCACACCGAATGCTGGATCACCCGCTGGAACAGGCCAAAGGCGGCGTCGCTGGCCTTGGCAAACAGCAACGCTGCCAGTGCGACGGCCACCGCGCCGCCCCACAAGGCCACGCGCCGCATCCATAGCTCGCGCGACCACCAGGGTGCCAACCGTCGCGCGGTTCTGAAGATCCCAGACATGCCGTCATTCTCTCACATGCCTCGCACCGAACCCCGTGGCGAGCCTGCCCCCTCGGCATGCCTGCGATACGCACACGCACGATGCGTTGCATGCCCAAGCCACATGCCGGCGTGGGCGACCTGTGACGCCGCCACTGCGCGTGGCCTCAGAGCGCGGCGACCGCCTGCATGCTCAGATGCTCGACCTGCTTGATGAAGTCCGAGAATCCGCCGCTCGCACGCGCATCGCGGCGGGCGCTGGTCCTGACAACAGGCCGGGCCACCCGCGCGATCCGCGCATTGACGCCGACCAGCGCCTCCACCAGCGCGACATCCTCACTGCACCGCAGCGGCAGGAAGCCACCGCAACGTGTGTAGAAATCGGCACTGACGCCCATGTTCGCGCCGTGCACGCGCATGTGGCCATCCCGTGCACACTGGCCGAGCAGGAAGGCGCGCTGCACCTCCACTGCGTAATCCTCCCAGTCGCCAACTTCCACGATGCCGCAGAAAGCATCCGCACGCAGGCTCAGCTGTTCCACCAGCCAATCGTGCGGAACAGTGGTATCGGCATCGGTCATCGACAGCCAGCGCGCGCCCCAGGACACCGCCAGTGCGGCCGCTTCCGCGCGGGCCAGGCCGACACCGCCAGGTGCGGAGACGTCGATCACATGTGCGCCCAATGCACGGGCGATGGCAGCGGTGGCATCTTCACAGCGATCGACCGCCACGATGATGCGCACCTCTTCCTGCAGCTCGGCATGAGCGGCTGCTTGCTGGATTGAACGCAGGCAGGTGCCGATCAACGTCGCTTCGTTGTGCGCGGGGATCAGGACGGCAATCATCGCAGACCTTCCAGTTGGGCGATCGAGGCCGCTCCACCACCCCACGCTTCCAACAGGAAATCGCGGTCTTCATAGCCACACAGGGGCGCCTCCCCCAACGCTTCAGCCAGGTACGCGTGGACCTGCCTGCCGTCCTGCGGCGCTTCGGCGAACGGATGCAGCCAGTGGCAGGCCACCAGGATGCCGCCGGGTTCGAGCGCATCGCGCAGCCTGTCCACCGTGTCGGCCAGCGCCGCAGGCGTCATGTAATAGCCCACTTCACTCATCACGATCAGCTCGAAATTGCCTGTCGGCCATTGCGCCGGGTGCGACATCCGTTGCACGTGCACACCGGCAAGCCCATGCGTGCGCTCCCTGGCCAACCGCACCGCGTTGGCCGAGATGTCCGTCGCCAGCAAGGAGGCGCAGCGCGACGACAGCGCTGCGGTCAATTCGCCATTGGAGCAGCCCAGCTCCCAGGCGCGTGCAAAGCGCGGCCTGGGCAAGGTGGCCAACAGGACCTGGCGTTTCCTGGCTTCATACCAGCGCGATCGATATCCGAACGGGTCAACGTCCGCGTGGATATCCTCGAAATACGCCGCAGCCTGGATCGTGCTCTGCTCCGTCATGTCAGGTAGACCTCGTAGGGACGCTGGAACCGCGCGAGCACGTGCGGCGGCAGGATGGGCGATGCAGGCAGCGGCACACTGGTCCCGATCTGCGTAGCGAAGGCGGCAAGCGCGGCGTGTTTGCGCGCCTGATCCGATGCACTCAGGCACAAGCGCCGTGCCCCGCCGCGTAAAAAATCGGCAACCTCCGGATCGGCCCAATGCCAGCACCAGATCGGATACTGGATCAGGCGTGCGCCCATACGAGCGCACACCTGCTGGGCGGCCTGCGCAGCGGCTTCGTGATCCGGATGCCCATCGCGGGCCCAGGTCACCAGCACGGTGTCCCGGCGTCGCACCTGCGCCAATGCCGCGACGGCCCGATCAATGCAGGCCGTGATGTGACCATCGGCGATGCCCACATGCGCGATGTTGTCGGCATCGCCACCCAGCGCGCGCACGGCATCCAGCAACTCGTTGCGCCTGACCGGTGCCAGCCGCTGTGGCGGCCAGGCCGGATCGTCGAGGTAGGCTGCTTCGCCATCGGTGAGCGAGACCACCAGCAGTTCGACACCGGCCTGGATTGCCGCGGCCATCATCCCGCCGCACCCAAGCACCTCATCATCGGGATGCGGCGCCACCACGACCAGGCGCGTGCTATCGCCGAGCAAGGCGGTAAGGTCGATCTCAGGCAGATCGCGCAACAGCCGGCTGTCGGCCCAGGCGTCTTCGGTATTGCCTTGCCCCTGGATGGGCTCGCCTTTCAGAGCCGCCATGCGCATGCCTCGCTGGAAAGGGTCTCACCCAGGTGCTGCTCGTCCGCTTCGGCATGCGCCTGACGCAGGAACACCGACAGGTCGGCACACCGCTGGGCATGGTCGTGTTCGGTGCACAGGGGGCCGGCACCCAAGGCGCGACCGGCACGCACCATGACATCGGTGGCGACGCGATCCATCAAGGCGCGCAATCGCATGACCTGGTGCCGGTGCGCATCACATGGCTGCGCATCGATCAGCGCGGCGGTCTCCCGAAACAGCGCGCGCGCGGCCGTCAATCCGACATCGATCGCCCCCAGATGGGCGGCCACATGCGGTTTGGACGCCACGCGTTGATCGCGTCGAAGCCGCTCGGCAATGGCCACAGTCGCGCCAAACCAGCAGGCGGCGATGCCCGCCCCGCCGTGCCAGAAGCCCGGGCGATCCAGATAGGCGCCAGGACTCCCGAGGCGATGGGCACTCACGCCGCGCAGTTCCAGCGTGCCGCTGCTGATCCGCGCCATGCCGACGGCCTGCCAATGGCCCGCGTCGTAGGACATCCGTGCTGGATCCATCGCCATGCGGCATAGCACGCGCCTGCCCGCCTCGGTCGCGGTCAATAGCGCGTGGCTGACAATATCCGCGCCCGAGCACCAGGCCTTGGTTCCCGCAAGACGCCCAAGCTGGTCCGCCGTTGCGGTGAAATCGAGCGAAACACCCGGAGGTTCGGCAGCCCAGACGGCCCACAATTCACCCGGCGCCATCCTCGGCGTCGCATCCAGATCGGCCAGGATGGCCTGGGCGTCGAAATGCGCCTCCAGTACCTTGGCAAGGGCCAGGTCCTGACCGCCGATCTCGGCCAGTGCCCGCCAGCGGCCCAGCGTCGCGCCGCGCCCCGGAAGTGGGAGCTCCGGCGTATGCACGAGAAAAGCCAAGGCGGCAGCGCGTAACGGCCGCGCACCGGCGACACGGAAGGCGCCGTGATCGATGTCGATCGCGTCTGTTGGGAAAACTTGCATGCGCCGACGCTAGGGGGAGCGCCGTTGTTCAGGTGTGACACGAGTGCAAACCCTGCACTAACGCGCTTTTAGCGAACCCGTCACGCGCGACGGACCCATCGCTGGGATGCGCGATCGTCCCGCCTACTTCGCTGCCCCGCACCCGCGCGCATGCTCCGCATGTCAACCAGGCAACGCGTATGGGCGCACGGACGCGCATCGTTACAGTCGCTCACCTGACTGTGACTCCTACGGTCAGTCACGCCGGAAGAAGATCCTTCCGGTCCGCATTGTCGGCGTGCTCACAGCCTTTGGCGTAGCGTCACAAGATTCGGTCTGCAGGCCGACTCGACACGTTCCACAAGCCGCGTCGCCACTTCAGCTTCCTGCGTATGTCGTTGCGTAATTCTCCGACGTGCTCGAGTCCAGCTGTGGAATGCGCGCTGCTTGCGCCATGACCAGACACGCCGACGCCGACATCGCACGGTTGATGCGACAGCGTCGCGGCCCGGCAAGCCCACTCAGCCTGACGCATACGCGTTGACCCGCAAAGCACCACAGCGTCGCACTCTCTGGAACGCTGCCTTCACGACCACGCAGGCCCTCATTGGTGGGCTACATCCCGGTGCCCATCATGGTGACCTACATTTTCAGAAGCGCCGAACGCGATGCGCTTTCGGGCGAGCAGCTCGTGCTCTGCGTCCGTGGCGCGCTCAGTGAAATCCCTGCCAAGGCGGAACTCCGGTATGACGCGTCACACGCGACGATCACCTCCGACGCGCACGGTTATTACGTTCTGCTTCCAATCGATGGCACGACCGGCTGGCACTATCACCAGGCATGGGTGTTTGACCGGCACGGCATCACCTGTGCGTATTATCCAAGTGCCCGGCCCGGAGGCAGGTCCTGATGCGCGAGCTTGAGGAACAGCCGACCTCGACCGCCGATGCGGCGCTGATCGCGCGCCTTGCACGATGGATCCTGGATTTCGATCCGGCCGGCAAGACTTTCCTGGCGTTCGAGCTCGAAAAGATCCAGCACAATGCCGAACTGATGGCGGTGCTGAGCTCACGCCTGTGCTCGCGCGCACTGATGCTTGATTACAGCGATCTGTTGGCAAAGGCCGATGGCCTGGGCTATTTCCCGTTCAACCTGGCATCGGAACACGGCGAGAAACTGACCGACCGGGACTTCATCCTGGAGACGGATCGGGCACGCGCATCGGAACGACCGCTCGCTTGACACTGTGGCATGGACCAGGGCCGTTGCCACGCACTCGGCGTGAGGAGGCAGCCTCCTGAATCTCATGACCGGGTAACAGCAACGCGCCCAAGGTGAGGACGGTCGCCAGACACTGCATTTCCGCTACTCACGGTCATGGGGCAATGCGCGATTGCCACCAACCTGAGGAGTCACCCAACCATGTACATGCACAACAAACGCCTGCAATACACCGTCCGCGTCGCCGAAGGAAACCCCGTGCTGGCCACGCTCCTGCTGGAGCAGTTCGGCGGGCCGCAGGGTGAGCTCGCCGCCGCGATGCGCTATTTCACCCAGGCTCTGGCCGAGGACGACGCGGGTCGCAAGGACTTGTTGTTCGACATTTCCACCGAAGAACTCAGCCACCTGGAGATCATCGGTTCGATCATCACCATGCTCAACAAAGGCGCCAAAGGCGAGCTGGCCGAGGGCATGAACGAGATGGCCGAGATGCGCACGCTCACCGGCAACAGCACCAGCCAGACCCAGGCCATCCTGTATGGCAACGGGCCGGCGCTGGTCAATTCCAGTGGTGTGCCGTGGAGCGCCGCGTATCTTGACAGCATCGGCGAGCCGACCGCGGACTTGCGCTCGAACATCGCCGCCGAGTCGCGCGCCAAGATGGTCTATGAGCGCCTGATCGGGGTCACCGACGATCCCGGCATCAAGGACGCGCTGACCTTCCTGATGACCCGTGAAGTGGCCCACCAGAAATCCTTTGAAAAAGCGCTGTATGCCATTTCGCCCAACTTTCCAACGGGCAAGCTGCCGGGCGACCCGGCGTACACCGACATCTATTTCGACATGTCGCAGGGCGCCGGCAACACCTTGGGACCGTGGAACGATGGCGATCTGTGGGAGCGTGTCGAAGATCGCGAAGCACAGAGCGCGGTGGATGGCGGTGATGGCACCGCCAGCGTGGGCCTCACCTCACGCCAGCAGGAAGCGCTGGCCGCGTTTGCCGCGCGCACAGCATCTGATCCGGAGAGCGATCCGCTCACCGGCGCCGAGCTGGGTGCTGGCCCGGGTGCCGGATCGACCCGTGAACTGACCGAGTGACACAGCGGCCGGGTGTTCGCGCGGTATAGGCGACATCCGGCCTTTCACTGCAAGTGGAGACCACCATGAACACCCCGAACCCGCACAGCGATCAAGAAAAGGCACACACGCCCGACACCTTCATCAATGATCCTGACGCGCTGAAAAAGCACCACGACATGCCGGATGATCCCCAGACGTCCAAGACAGATCCCGAGCACGACTATCCCGATCCGGGCGGCGAGCGGCCTTGAGGCGATGTACACCGCGACGCCCTGCATGTTCCGTAACAAGGAAGAAAGATGAGCAATCCCGAGACGGGCGACTTCAGCCCCGAACAGCGCCGCATCCTGCTTGATATCCGCGGCGGCAGGCCCGTCAATGACGAAGAGGCCAACTGGTCCGTCAAATTCGAGCTGGCCACGCAGGGGGAGGACGGTGACATCGACCTGACCCAGAAAGGCAGGCATCTGCTGGACGACAACGCGGTCTGACCAGGCGCCAGGCGCCTGCTGGCGTCAGACAGCTCCGGATGCGCAAACGGCATGCCGGGCGTATGCCCCGCTTAAATCTGCTCGCCTCGTGCAGCTGCGCGCACCGGCCGCACCACGATCTGATGGCGCCTTGAGCGCGCCCGGTCCGCCGTCCCGCAGTCGATCCGCAGCGACCTCAGCCGAGCGACAAGCGCGGGTTGGGCGGGCGGTCCTGTCGAAGGATGAAGTCGTGCTCGGTCAGCCGCCCGCTTTCTTCAAGCTCAAGGGCCTGGGCGGCTAGCGTGATCGCGTCAGACGAAACGAGAATCCACCGTCATCGAGCATCTGGTGCATCGTCCTTTCAGCGTCGGCGAGCCGAGCGTCCAGGTTGGCACCCAGCTGATAGGTCATCTGGTTATCGGGCCCCTCGCCTTCGGGTTGACAGGCAACACATGCACCGGTCGTCAGCCCACAGGCGGTGTTCCACATCTGCCCCAGACGCGCCGGGCCGATCGATTGGCCGTTCCTCAGGTGGAGGAACAGCAGGTGCGTCCGCTCAGTTCGCGTCATGCCATTGGGCTCTGACACCCTGCTTGTGCCAGGTTGCAGGCCTGGCTGCGATCTTCCGCAGCAATCAGGCCAAGCAGCGCGTGCGTGTGACGCGCGGGAGAAGACGCGCCCGGGTTCTGCGCATCGAACGGCACGGCGGCCTGGGCATGACGCACGATCCGATGGCGCTTGATGCTTTGCACGGCGATCTCGATCCACACGAGACAGACCTCGTGTCTCGCACGCTACGCCTGTTCCGCGCGTGCAGCGAGAATTCGGACAGGCGGTACGCCGCGGCCGGCTCAAGCGCAGGCGTAAAGCGAGCAGCTCTTCCTGCGGTCCCTGGGCTGCGCGCAAGCGCGTCACCGCATGGCCAGCGCAGCCCCCGGCGTGCCTTTTGATGGGACATCGGCGCGCGGACAAAGCCTGCGCTCAGGTCCTGGTCGATGTGCAAATCGATCCCTTACCGGTCCTTGTTTTCGATGTGCCCCGAGCGGGGACTCCGTATGGACGTCGCTCCCGGTCGCAGCTCCGGTGATGCATGTCGCGATCGGGACGCGCGGCGCTCAGTCGCTGGAAGGCGGCGCCTTGCGGCGGTCGTCGCGCATCTCGAACCACATGCCGTTGAGGATGGCGAAGAACGCCGCCAGGCTGACGCCGAGGATCCAGGCGAAATACCACATGGGTGTGCTCCTTCGATTAGTAGGCGTTGGGATTGCTGGACAGGCTTTCGTCGCCGACCTTGCCGCGCAGCACGCGGTAGACCCAGGCGGTATAGGCCAGGATGATCGGCAGGAAGAACGCGGTGGCCAGCAGCATGATGAACAGCGTCATGTGGCTCGACGAGGCATCCCATACCGTCAGGCTGGAGCGTGGATCCAGCGAGGACGGCAGCAGGAACGGGAATACCGCCACCCCTTCGGTAAGGATGATCGACGCGATGCCCACGCCCGAGGCGAGGAACGCCGGCATTTCGCGCCCGGCCCGCAGCAGCAGCGCGCTCAGCAGGAACGCCACCACGCCCAGCACCGGGAAGATCCAGGTCCACGGCATCGCGTGATAGTTGGCCATCCACGCACCGGCCACGACCTGCACCTGCTTGGCCATTGGATCGGACGGACCGGCGTGGTCCAGCGCGCCGATGACCTGGTAGCCGTTGATGCCCAGCGCCAGCCATACGCCCGCGGCGGCGAACAGCACGGCGGTCGCCACGCCGGCGATACTGCCGAAGCGGCGTGCGCGCGCATTGATCTCACCGGTGGTCTTGATCACCAGCATGCCGGCGCCATGGGTGACCAGCATCGCCACGCTGACCAGGCCGCACAGCACCGGGAAGGGCATCAACAGGCCGAACAGATCGCCGTGGTAGATCGGGCGCAGCGCATCGTCGAAGCGGAACGGTGCGCCGACCAGCACGTTGCCCATGGCCACGCCAAACACCAAGGCCGGCACCAGCCCGGCGCCGAACAACGCCCAGTCCCAGGTCGCACGCCAGGTGGGGTTCTCCACCTTGCTGCGGAACTTGAAGCCGACCGGCCGCAGGATCAGCGCGACCAGGATCAGGAACATGGCCAGGTAAAAGCCGGAGAAGCTCACCGCATACAGCGCCGGGAACGCCGCGAAGATCGCGCCGCCGCCGAGGATCAGCCATACCTGGTTGCCTTCCCACACCGGGCCGACCACGTTGATGACGATGCGGCGCTCGCGGTCGGTGCGGGCCACGGCCGGCAGCAGCGTGGCCACGCCCAGGTCGAAGCCGTCCATCACGGCAAAGCCGATCAGCAGGATGCCCAGCAGCAGCCACCAGATGAAGCGCAGGGTTTGATAGTCGAGCGGAATGGTGTCCATGGTCGATCCTTCAGGCGGTGGCGGCCAGCGGTGCGCCGGCGGTATCGGGTTGGCGGCCACCGGCCACTTCGGTCGGCCCCTTGAGGATGGTCTTGCGCAGCAGGTAGACATCGATCACCGCCAGCGTCGTATAGAGCACCACGAAGATGGTCAGGCTGATCAGGATCTGGTGCAGCTTGAGCCCGGAGGCGGCGAAGAACGTCGGCAGCACGCCATCGATGATCCATGGCTGGCGGCCATACTCGGCCACGATCCAGCCAGCTTCGATCGCCACCCAGGGCAGCGCCAGCGACCACACGGCAAGTTTGAGGAACCAGCGCTTCTCGTGCAGCGTGTGGCGGCTGGCGAACCAGAACGCCAGCGCGAAGAAGGCGATGAAGTAGAAGCCGATGCCGGCCATCGCGCGGAAGAACCAGAACAGCGGCGCCACCCGCGGCACGGTATCGAACGCGGCCTGGTCGATCTGCGCGTCGGTGGCGTTGCCGATGTCCTCGCGATAGCGCTTGAGCAGCAGGCCATGGCCCAGATCGCCCCAGTGCGCATCGAAGACCTGGCGCGCGGCCGCATTGGTGCGGTCGGCACGCAGTTCCTGCAAGGCGCCGAAGGCGAGCTGGCCGCTGCGGATGCGTTCCTTGGCGCGGTCGACCAGTGGCAGGATGCCGGGCATTTCGGTATTGAACGAGCGCGTGCCGATCAGGCCCATCACCCAGGGGATGTGCACCGCGTAGTGGTTGGTGCGCGTGTCCTGGTCGGGGATGGCGAAGGCGTTGAAGCCAGCCGGTGCCGGTTCGGTCTCCCACATCGCTTCGATCGCGGCCAGCTTCATCTTCTGGTTCTCGCCGGCGACATAGCCGCTCTCATCGCCCAGCACGACCACGCTCAGCGAGGCGGCCAGGCCGAAGCTGGCAGCCACCGCCATCGAGCGCTTGGCGAACTCCAGATGCCGGCCGCGCAACAGGTACCAGGCGCTGATCGACATCACGAACACCGCTCCGCACACATAGCCGGCGCTGACCGTATGCACGAACTTGGCCTGCGCCACCGGGTTGAACAGCACCGCGGCAAAGT
>JBIIHJ010000302.1:0-5004 GCA_044235875.1 Pseudoxanthomonas sp. | reverse complement strand
CCGAGGTCTATGGCGACCACGATTTCAGCCGGCGCGATGCCAGCGTGGCGCGGATCGTGCCGATGATGCAGAAATTGCTGCCTGCTTCGGTCCTGGCAACGCTTGCCGATGCGATCGAACTGGACGCGCTGACCCACGCGCTCGACCTGCGCATGGCCCAGGCACTGGAATCGTTGGCGCCGCGCCGCAAGACCCTGGACCAGGCGCTCTACACCCAAGCCTATCGCCAGGTGGGCCATCGGCGCCTGCGCCTGCACCAGATCCATCTGATCGTGCGGGTGGGCACCGGATTGGCGCAGGCGGTGCGATTGCCAGGCGTGTCGATGCTGCTGCGGCTCTCGCGTGGCCCGGCGCGCGCGACCGGGCTGGCGGACCTGCAGGGTTTCCTCGAACGCGGCTTTGCGGCCTTCGCGCTGCTGGGCGATGCGGCGGGTTTCCTGGCCGAGATCCAAGCCAGCGAACGTGCCAGCGCCACGCGCCTGTTCGCCGGCAAGGCCGACCCGTTTGGCCTGGAAGGGCCCCCCAGGCCGGCCGCGAAACGGACGCCGGCGGCCAAACGCGCGGCGGTTAAGCGAACCGCTCGCTGAGCACGCGGCGGATTTCCGATTCGATCGGTCCCTTCATCGCCGACATCAAGAAGCCCAGCTCGGCGGTGACATGCAGCGCGTCGGGCTGCATGGCGATGCGGCCATCGACGCCGGCACCGTTGAAGGCCAACGTGTCGCCCTCCCAGTGATGGTCCACGCCGAAGCGGCTGGACAGCTTGCCGGCGACTTCTTCCAGGGCCTGACGGGTCTGTTCGGGCGATTGGGTGTGGGGGTGTTGGATCTCGATGCGGGACATGGCGGCTGCTGGATCGACAAGAGGTGGTGCATTGTGCGCACCGCGGGCACGGGGCGCCAAGCATGGGGGCTGCATGCTAGGCTCGCGCCGCGTGCAGAATCTCAGTCTCCATTTCCCGCAAGGCCGTACCGCCGACCGTGCACTTGGTACCGGCGTCCATCGCATCGTGCGCGAAGCCAGCGGCAACATCGGCGTGGGCGATGCCGTTCCCGGCGCCTTGCTGGTGCAGGTCTGCCTGGACCGCCGCGGTCTGTGGCTGCAGGTCCCACCGGGCATGCGGGGCATCCACGTCAATGGCCGTCCGGTACGGCGCATGGCGATGTTGCGCCCGGGCGATGCGGTGTATGCCGATGGCGTCGAAGTGCTGGTGCGCGGCCAGGCCATGACCCAGACCCCGCACGCCGCACCGCGCACGGGCGAGCTTGATCCGCGCATCGTCCTGCGCGGCATCGGCGGCCGCCATCATGGCCGTGCGTTCCCGGTCGCGGCCGGTTGCATGGTCGGCGCCTCGCGCGAGGCGGACATCCGCGTCGAAGCGCCGCACATCGGCCAGCAGCATGCGCGGCTGAGCCTGCATGGCAGCGGCGTGGTCCTGCGCCACCATGACGGCGCGGTCACCAGCGTGGTCAACGGCATCCCGGTGCATGAGGCGATGCTGGGCGCGGGCGACCAGATCGCGTTCGATCCGCAGTCGCGTTTCGTGGTCGAGATCCCGTGGGCGCAGCTGGAGGCCGACCGCGCGATGTCGCTGGACGAACCGTCGTCCGAGGCGCCAGCGCCCGCCGCCGCGTCTTCCGGCGCCTCGCTCAAGCGCTGGCCTTGGCTGCTTATCGCGGCCGCGGGGTTGGCCGGGCTGCTTGCGCTGCTGCTGCTGTTCGGCGCCGGCTGAGCGCCTTCCAACCGCGCCAGGCCAGCAGGACGGCCAGGATCACCGCATAGAGCAGCGGCTCGCGGATGTCGGATTTGACCAGCCACCAGAAATGCAGCACCGCCAGCACGCCGATCGCGTAGATGGCCTTGTGCAGTCGTCCCCAGTTGCGGCCCAGGCGGCGGATCCAGCCGGTGGTCGAGGTGATCGCCAGCGGCACCAGCAGCAGCCAGGCGGTGAAACCCACCGTGATGTACGGGCGTTTGACGATCTCGGCGAAGATCTGGGTCCAGTAGCCGCGCAGGTCCAGCCCCAGGTAAGCGGCCAGGTGCAGGGTGGCGTAGGCAAAGGCATACAGCCCCAGCATCCGGCGGAAGCGGATGAATTCGGCCCGGCCGGTGAGCTGGCGCAGCGGCGTCATCGCCAGGCAGATCAGCACGAACCGCAGTGCCCACTGGCCGGTGAAGTGCTCGATGGTGGCGATCGGGTCGGCGCCCAGTGCATCGCTGCCGGTCTTCCACACCTCCCAGAAGCGCCAGCCCAGCAGTGCCAGGGGCGTCAGGCAGAGCAGGTGGACCACGGCCTTGGCCGCGACCAGCCAGCCCGGTGTCCTGGGCCTGGGGCGGGCAGGGCGCGGCCGCGCGGTCGCCCCGGGCCGCTCGGCACTCAGAACCATTTACGCAGATCCATCCCGGCGTACATCGAACCGACCTGCTCGGCGTAGCCGTTGAACATCCGTGTCTCGATGCGTTCGGCGAACAATTTGCTGGCATTGCCGGCGATGCGGCGTTCGGTCTTCTGGCTCCAGCGTGGATGGTCGACCTGCGGATTGACGTTGGAGAAGAACCCATATTCGCTGGGCTGCAGGTCGTGCCAGGCCGTCTCGGGCATCTTTTCGACGAACTTGATCTCCACGATCGACTTGATGCTCTTGAAGCCGTACTTCCACGGCACCACCAGCCGCAATGGCGCACCGTTCTGCTGCGGCAGCGGCTTGCCGTACAGGCCGGTGGCCAGGAACGCCAGCGGATGCATCGCCTCGTCCATGCGCAGGCCTTCGCGATACGGCCAGTTGATCGAGCGGTAGCGGATCTGCGGCATCTGCTTGGGATCGGCCAGCGTGGTGAAGGCCACGTACTTGGCCTTGGAGGTCGGCGCGAACTGCTTGAGCACCGCGGCCAGCGGGATGCCGGTCCATGGGATCACCATCGACCAGCCTTCCACGCAGCGCAGGCGATAGATGCGGTCCTCGGCCGGGGCGGCCTTGAGGATGTCCTCCAGGTTGACCCGTCCGGGTTTGTCGCATTCGCCGCTGACGTTGACCGTCCAGGGCGAGGTCCTGAGCGTCTTGGGCGCCTGACCTGGATCGGTCTTGCCGGTGCCGAACTCGTAGAAGTTGTTGTAGCTGGTGACATCTTCGAGCTTGGTCAGCTCTTCGCTGGTGCGGAAGCCGGCCTTGGCCTGTTCGGGCGTGATCACCGCCTTGGGCGCGGCCGGCGGATCGGCGTCGGCGCAGCCGGCCAGGGCCAGTGCCGGGGCCGCGGCCATCAGGCGGATCAGGTCGCGCCGCCCGCGGTAGATGGCTTCATCGGTGACCTGGTGGTCTTTGAGCTTCAGGGCGTCGCGGATGGACACGGGTATCTCCTGCAAAAGTCACATTGGCAACCAATTGGACGCGTGGCATGCCGGAATATTCCCTGCATCGGGTGTTTTTCCATGTCCATGCCGCTGCATTCCCCACACGTTACGCAAATCGCGTCAGCGCGGATGCATGCGCGGGCATTTGCCGATTCAGGCTGCGGCATACTATGCGCCCCCTGAAAGAGGCTGCCATGGCACGCGTCCACAACTTCAGCGCCGGCCCTGCGGCACTGCCCGAAGCCGTCCTGCGCCAGGCGCAGTCCGAAATGCTGGAATGGAATGGCGTGGGCGCCTCGATCGTCGAGATCAGCCACCGCAGTGCCGAGTTCATCGAAGTGGCGGCCAGGGCCGAGGCCGACCTGCGCACGCTGCTGAGCGTGCCGGACGATTACGCGGTGTTGTTCCTGGCCGGCGGCGCGACCACCCAGCAGGCGCTGCTGGCGTTGAACTTCGCCAACCCGGGCCAGACCGTGGACTACGTGGTTTCCGGCCATTGGGGCAAGACCGCGATCAAGCAGGTCAAGGATTACGTCAACGTGCACGTGGCCGCGACCAGCGAGGCCAGCAACTTCACCGACATCCCGGCACGCGACACCTGGCAGCTGTCCGCCGATGCGGCCTATGTCCACATCACCGCCAACGAGACCATCCACGGCGTCGAGTTCCGCGACACCCCAGACGTAGGCAACGTGCCGCTGTTCGCCGACTTCTCCTCTTCGATCGCCTCCGAGCCTGTGGACGTGTCCAGGTACGGCGTGATCTATGCCGGCGCGCAGAAGAACCTCGGCCCGGTCGGCGTGGCGGTGGTCATCATCCGCCGCGACCTGCTGGAACGCAGCGGCCAGCCGCGCGCGGACATCTTCGACTACCGCTCGCACATCGCGCGCGACTCGATGCTCAACACCCCGCCGACCTGGAACTGGTACCTGGCCGGGCTGATGTTCCGTTGGATGCTCGACGAAGGCGGCGTCACCGAGTTTGCCAGGCGCAGCGCGGCCAAATCGCAGCTGGTCTATGGCGCGATCGATGGCTCGGGCGGCTTCTATCGCAATGAGGTCGTGCCGGGCGCGCGCTCGCGGATGAACATCCCGTTCTTCCTGCCGGACGACACGTTGACCTCGCGCTTCCTGGTCGAGTCCAAGGCCGCCGGCCTGCTGGCGCTGAAGGGCCACAAGGCCGTCGGCGGCCTGCGCGCCTCGCTGTACAACGCGCTGCCGGTCACCGGTGCGCAGGCGCTGGTGGATTTCATGCACCACTTCCAGCAGCGCAACGGCTGACGCCTCACCCGTGCAGCGCCCTCGCTGCCGACACACGCAACACCACGAGAACCGGTATCCATGCCCAGCAAGTCCAGCAAACCGTCCAAGCCTGCGGCCAAGGTCGCCAGCGCGCCCAGGGCCGCCAAGGCCAAGACGCCTGAGGTGGTCGTCGCGCCGGTGCTGTCCGACGTGCGCGCCAAGATCGACGGCATCGACCGCCAGATCCAGGCGCTGATCGCCGAGCGCGCGCAGTTCGCCCACCAGGTCGGCAAGGCCAAGGGCAAGCTGGCTGCGGCGGTGGACTATTACCGCCCCGAGCGCGAGGCGCAGGTGCTGCGCATGGTGGTGGACCGCAACCAGGGCCCGCTGTCCGACGAGCTGCTGGTGCACGTG
>JBIIHJ010000212.1:0-6954 GCA_044235875.1 Pseudoxanthomonas sp. | reverse complement strand
CGCGCCCGGTGTCGTCGGCACAGGCGCTGTCGCTGCTGGAGCAGGTGCTGAGCTGGAACAACGCGCGCATGGTCTACGCCGACGGCCGCTACAACATCGTCGCTGCCGACCAGGCGCTGCAGGGCACGGTGGCGCCGCGCTCGGGTAACGCCGGCAACGCGCGTGGTTATGAAGTGCGCGTGGTGCCGCTGCGCTTCATCGGCGCCAACGAGATGAAGAAGATCCTGGAGCCCTACGCGCGCAGCAACGCGGTCATCGGCACCGATCCCACCCGCAACATCATCACCATCAGCGGCTCGCGCAGCGAGCTGGAAAACTACCTGCGCACGATCCAGATCTTCGACGTGGACTGGCTGTCGGGCATGTCGGTAGGCGTGTTCCCCCTCGAGACCGGGCAGGCCTCCAAGGTCGTGGCCGATCTCGAGAAAGTTTTCGGCGAAAACAGCAAGACGCCCAGCGCCGGCATGTTCCGCTTCATGCCGCTGGAGGGTTCCAACGCGGTGATGGTGATCACTCCGCAGGCGTCCTACCTGGACCAGATTCAGGACTGGCTGGAGCGCATCGACAACGCTGGCGACACCCCGCGGCTGTTTTCGTACGAGCTCAAGTACATCAAGGCGCGGGACCTGGCGCAGCGCCTGTCCGAGGTATTTGGTGCCGGCAACGGCCGCAGCTCGCAAAGTGCCGAGACCTCGCTGGCACCTGGAAGCATCTCTGGCTCGCTGAATTCCTCCGACCCCTTCAGTAACGATGGCCGTGGCAGTACGAGCGGCAGCGGGGGCATGGGCGGATCAAGCGGCAACTCGTCGTTCGATTCGAGCGGTGGCCTGTCTTCCGGTAGCGCGGATTCTTCCGGTTCTGGCTCGGGTAGCAGCGGCGGCAACCTGCAGCTCAGCCCGCGCGAGAACGGCAACGGAAGCGTCACGCTGGAAGTAGAAGGCAGCAGAGTCGGCGTGGCCGCAGTGGAAGAAACCAATGCGCTGCTGGTCCGCGCAAGTGGAAACGCGTGGCGCTCGATCAGGGATGTGATCGACAAGCTCGACGTCATGCCGATGCAGGTCCACATCGAGGCGCAGGTCGCCGAGGTCAACCTCACCGGCGATTTGAGCTATGGCGTGAACTGGTACTTCGAGCAGGCGGTGAATGCGCCGATCAGTGCCGACGATGTGACCAGCGTGATCGGAACAGGTGCGGGCCTGACCAGCGCGGCAGGCCGCGATATCTGGGGTGACATCGCCGGCACGGTGGGCGGTAACGGGCTGGGCTGGACGTTCCTGGGCAAGAACGCAGCGGCCGTGATCAGTGCGCTGGACAAGGTCACCAACGTGCGCATCCTGCAGAGTCCGTCGGTCTTTGTGCGCAACAATGCGCTGGCCCAACTTCAGGTCGGCCAGCAGATCCCAATCAATTCCACTTCGGTCAATACCGGGGTTGGGACAGATACCTCCTATACGCAAGTGCAGTACATAAAGACCGGTGTCATCCTCAATGTGCGCCCACGTGTGACCAAGGACGGCACGGTGTTCATGGAGATCGCCCAGGAAGTCAGCACGCCCGGAGCGGCACCTGCCAATTGCGACACCACGACCAGCAGTTGCAATCCGCCGATCAATACGCGCTTCGTCAAGACCGAAGCTGCGATCCAGAGTGGCGACACCATCATGCTGGCTGGCCTGATCAATGATCAGGTCAACAAGGGCAGTTCCGGCCTCCCGTTCCTGAGCAAGCTGCCGGTGGTGGGTGCGTTGTTCGGGACGCAGACCCAAAACACCACGCGCAACGAAGTCATCGTCCTGCTCACGCCCACCATCGTGCGCAATCCGCAGGAAGCGCGGAACCTTACCGACGAATACAGCCAGCGGTTCCGAGCAATGGAACCGTTGAATCCGCCGAAGGGCAAGTGAGCCAAGCCTCTGCCGCGGCATTGCCGGTGGTGCTGCTGCCCGTTGGCGTGGACGACGATGCGCTGGACGCATGTCTGGCTGCACTCGAGGCGGGCACGCCGGCCGGGACCCAGGTGTGGCTGGCCGACGATGCGCAGAGCGGGCCACGTGGCGCGGCGCTGATCCAGCGCTGGCTGGCGAACACACGCTTGAAGGCCGACTACACGCGTCGTTCGCAGCCGCTGGGCGAGGTCGCGCACCTGGACGAGATGCTCAGCGCCTGTGCCGGCATGGACGTGGTCGTGCTGGCGCCCGACGCGCAGCCGTTGCCCGGGTGGCTCACGCAGCTGGCGTCATGCCTGGCCAGCGATGCCTCCATCGCCACGGCCACGCCGTGGTGCAACGCCGGCGAATCGGCGGCGTGGCCACGGCTGGGCGAAGTCTCGCCGCCACCAACCGATCCGCAGCGCACCGCGCAGGCCTGCGCGGCGATGGCCGCCACCTATCCCGAGTTGCCCGCCGCGGTGAGCCACGCCATTGCCTTGCGTGGACGCGCGCGGTCGCGTGCCGGCGGCCTGGATCCGCATAGTTATCGGAGCGGTTATGCGGCCATGATCGATCTGTCGCTGCGGCTGTCGGGCCTGGGCTGGCGCAACGTGCTGTGCGACACCGCGTTCGTCGCGCGCGGCGGCGAAGGTGGTCCGGCCGACGGCGACATGGAGGCGTTGGCCACGCGCTGGCCCGACTGGAACGCGCGCCTGGCGCGCTTCCTCATGGACGATCCCCTGCACGATGCGCGCGCGCGCCTGGTCGCGTGCCACACCCAGTCTGGTACGGAACTGCAACGTGAACTCTTCGGCTGACGCGGACGGCATCGCCGCGGTGGTGGTGACCCACCAGAGCGCCTCGACCATCGACACCTGCCTGATCCGGCTGCGTGCGGCGCATGGTGTCGTGCAGATTCGCGTGGTCGACAACGCCTCCGATGACGGCACGCTGGAGCTGGTCCAGCGCCACGCCGCGCGCGACCCACGCGTGCATTTCATCGGCAATCCGGACAACCCCGGATTCTCGGTGGGCTGCAACCAGGGCGCGGCCGATTCGTCGGCGCCGTGGCTGGCCTTCGTCAACCCGGACCTGATGGTCGAAGCCGACACGCTGGTGCGCCTGCGGGATCACGCGCTGGCGTTGCATCCGGTGCTGCTGGGCGTGGATCTGGTGGACGAGGATGGCCAGCGCGATACCGCGGCGCGCCGCCGCGATCCGGACTTCGGCGCGATGCTGCGCCGGCCTGGCGGTGGACAGCTCGCCATCCGGGTGGACGATGCCCAGGCCGTGCAGCAGGTGGAGGCGGTGTCGGGCGCACTGATGTTCATCGCGCGCAGCGGCTTCGATGCACTCGGCGGATTCGACACCGGCTATCGCCTGCATGCTGAGGACCTGGACCTGTGCCGGCGCGCGCGCCTGGCAGGCATGCGGGTGGCGGTGGCCAACGATGTGCGTGTGCTGCACATCCGTGGCGTATCCAGCCGCTCGCGTCCGCTGTTTGTGGAATGGCACAAGCATCGGGGCCTGTGGCGCTACTTCCGCAAGTTCGAAAGCTCGCGCCGTGCGCTGCCCACGCGCATCGGCGTGTGGACAGCGATCTGGGCGCATTTCGTCGTGGCCGCAACGCAGCGTCTGCTGCGCTGAGGCCTGCGCACGACACGCCCCATCGGGACCGGCGCGCATAATGCGGCCATGATCATTCCCTCGCTGCTCGACACCGATCTGTACAAGTTCACGATGATGCAGGCGGTGCTGCACCAGTACCCGGCCGCGCAGGTGCAGTACCGGTTCAAGTGCCGGACGCCCGACATCGACCTGGCGGCGCACCTGTCGCGCATCTCCGACGAGATCGATGCGCTGTGTACGCTGCGCTTCACGCCCGGCGAGCTGGATTACCTGCGGTCCTTGCGCTTCATCAAGCCTGATTTCGTCGATTTCCTGGGGTTGTTCCACTTCGACCGCAAGTACGTGTCGCTCAAGGCTTCCACGTCGGTGCCGGGCGAGATCGAGCTGGAGATCGAAGGCCCCTGGCTGCACACGATCCTGTTCGAAGTGCCGCTGCTGGCGATCATCAACGAGGTGTATTTCCAGGCGCTGGTTCAGGGCGACCTGGCAGAAGGCGCGCGCCGGCTCGATGCCAAGATCGAACGGCTGCGCGCGATCCCCGATGCGGCCGGCTGTGCGATCGCCGACTACGGCACGCGTCGACGCTACTCGCGCGCCTGGCACGCGCAGATGCTGCCGCGCCTGCGCGATGGCCTGGGCGCGCAGTTCGTCGGCACCAGCAACGTGTACTTCGCCCGCCAGTACGGCATGACGCCGCTGGGCACGATGGCGCACGAATGGCTGCAGGCATTCCAGGCGCTGGGTCCACGCCTGCGCGATTCGCAGGGCGCTGCGCTGGAAGCTTGGGCGCGCGAATATCGCGGCGACTTGGGCATTGCGCTGAGCGACGTGGTGGGCACCGACGCATTCCTGCGGGACTACGACATGTACTTCTGCAAGCTCTTCGATGGCATGCGCCATGACTCCGGCGACCCCTTCGCCTGGGGCGAGCGGATGCTGGCGCACCTGGTGGCCAACCGCACCGAGCCGGCGGCCAAGTCGCTGGTCTTCAGCGATGGGCTGGATGTGGACAAGGTCGAACGCCTGTACGCGCATTTCCATGGACGCTGTCGCCTGGCGTTCGGCATCGGGACCAACCTCACCAACGACCTGGGCCCCAAGGCGCTCAACATCGTGATCAAGATGACCCGCTGCAATGGCCAGCCCGTGGCCAAGCTGTCCGATTCGCCTGGCAAGAGCATGTGCGACGATCCGGGCTACGTGCGCTACCTGCGCCAGGTGTTTGGCTTGCCCCCCGAGGAGATTCCCGCATGATCCGCGACATCGTCCGCATGGGTGAACCCGTGCTGCTGCAGCTGGCCGAACCGGTCGAACACTTCGCCACCGGCGAACTGCGCGATCTGGTCGATGACATGTTCCAGACCATGGAGCTGGCCGAAGGCGTCGGCCTGGCCGCGCCGCAGGTGGCGGTGAGCAAGCGTGTGATCGTGTTCGGCTTCGACGGCAACGCGCGCTACCCCGACGCCCTGGCGGTGCCGCGGACCGCGCTGTTCAATCCGCTGATCGAGCCGCTGTCCGACGAGCTGGAAGATGGCTGGGAAGGCTGCCTGTCCATCCCCGGCCTGCGTGCGGTGATCCCGCGGTTCAAGCGCATCCGCTACACCGGGTGGGACGCGGAGGGCAAGCGCGTGGAGCAGGTGGCCGAGGGCTTCCACGCGCGCGTGGTCCAGCACGAGGTCGATCACCTGGACGGCATTCTCTATCCGTCGCGGATCAAGGATTTCAGCACCTTCGGCTTCACCGACGTGTTGTTTCCCGAGATCGGCCAGGGCAAGTAACACCTTCGTCCTGCGACGGAAGGCCGCGCCGCGGTCGGCATGGCCTGCTAGCCTGCGGTTCCTTATCTCCAGATGGATGCGCGCCATGAAACGCTCCACATGCAGGGTGCAGCTGACGCTGCTGGCCGCTGCGCTGACGGCCGGTGCCGCCGCGCAGGCGCAGGACTTCAAGCAGCTGCTCAAGCAACAGCAATCCGGTCAGGCTACGCAGACGAGCGGGCAGCGAAGTGGACTGGGTGCGCTCGGTGGCCTGTCGCTGCCAGCGGTCAGTGGCAATACCGCCGGCAACGCGGCCGGCGTGCTGCAGTACTGCGTGCAGCGCAAATACCTGAGCGCCAACGCGGTGACCTCGGTCAAGGACAAACTGCTGTCCAAGTACGGGCTGGGCGGGGCGCAGCAGGCCGAGCAGTCGCCTGATTACAAGAGCGGTGCGATGGGGCTGCTCAAGGGCGATGGCGGAACATCCTTCAATCTTGAATCGGTGTCTGGCAAGGTCAAGGACAAGGCCTGCGATTACGTGTTGAACAATGCGACCAGGTTGATCTGAAGCGCGGTTCCGCGCTGTTGGTTGCGCAGTGAAAAAAAGCCCCGCGATGCGGGGCTTTTTTGTAAGAGGCGTTGCGCTTTGGGCTGCCATGGTGAGGTGCCGAAGTCCTCAATCTCAAGTTCACAGGTCGAGATGCAAAGCCGCGGAGATCGAGGGCAACGTCCACACGTCCCCGCGTTCGGGATGACGATCCGGCAAAGCCGTGGCCGCTAGGCGTCCACGGGCCGGATCTTTACTTCAGTGCCTTGAACCGCAGGCGATGCGGCTGGGCGCCTTCCTCGCCCAGGCGGCGCTTCTTGTCGGCTTCGTACTCGCGGTAGTTGCCCTGGAAGAACTCCACGTGCGAGTTGCCTTCGAAGGCCAGGATGTGCGTGGCGATGCGATCCAGGAACCAGCGGTCATGCGAAATGACGAAGGTGTTGCCAGGGAATTCCAGCAGCGCGTCTTCCAGCGCGCGCAGGGTTTCGATGTCCAGGTCGTTGGACGGTTCGTCTAGCAGCAGCACGTTGCCGCCCTGCAGCAGGGTCTTGGCCATGTGCAGGCGGCCGCGCTCGCCACCCGACAGCGAACCCACCAGCTTCTGCTGGTCCTGGCCCTTGAAGTTGAACCGGCCGATGTAGGCACGCGACTGGATCTCGATGCCGTTGATGTTGAGGATGTCCAGGCCGCCTGAGATTTCCTGGAAAACGTTGTGGTTGCCCACCAGCGCATCGCGGCTCTGGTCCACGTAGGACAACTGGACCGACGGACCGACCACGATCTCGCCGGTATCGGGCTTTTCCTGGCCGGTGATCATCTTGAACAGGGTCGACTTGCCGGCGCCGTTGGGGCCGATGATGCCGACGATGGCGCCGCCCGGGACCAGGAAGCTCAGTTCGTCGAACAGCAGGCGGTCACCGAACTTCTTGGAAACGTTCTTGAACTCCATCACCGCGTTGCCCAGGCGCTCGCCTGGCGGGATGAACAGCTCGTTGGTTTCGTTGCGCTTCTGGTAGTCGACCGACTGCAGTTCTTCCAGTCGTGCCAGGCGTGCCTTGCCCTTGGTACGGCCACCCTTGGCATTCTGGCGCGA
>JBIIHJ010000211.1:0-6963 GCA_044235875.1 Pseudoxanthomonas sp. | reverse complement strand
ACGCCTTGCTGACAGTCCGCTGACAATTTCGTCAGCAGATCATTAGATCTCCCGTTTCGGCGCCACCCAGCCTGTCAGCGCGATCGCCTGTCGGCCCACGTCGTGGAGCGCCCCCGGCGCCAGGCCTGCAGCGACAGCTTGGGCACTGTTCGCCTGCCGGAGCGCGTGTCCAGGCGGGGCTGCGGATCCAGCCGCTCGTGGGCCACCAGACGCGCCACGCCGTCCCGGACATCGACCCTGGCCACGACCGGCGCATGAAAGCTGCCGGGCCACGCGAACCGGTCGGTCGCGCCGGGCGCGCCACACGGCGGGGAGGGCTCGTGCAAACCAGACGGCGCACGCAAGGCAAGCGTCATGGTGCCCGTGTCGTGTTCACCGGATGCATGGAAGGCGCCAGCGGGAAAAATGGAACTGTCGCGTCTCGGCAGACGAGCACGCCACGTCCGTGCGGCGCGGCGTCCGTGGCACGAAATAGCCCGGCTCGATCAATGCCAGCATCGCGGCGATCGCAAACCACGCGCCCAAGCCGACCGCGGCGGTTCGATCTGGTGGAGGTCTGCCGACGGAGGTCTGGAACATCCCTGTCCCTGCTCTCCTTGCACAAGCCGCCCGTTGACGCGTTGCCGAGGCGGCAGCGCCCTACTGCGCCATCGCCGGCTGGCGGGTCCGGGGTTCGACCTGCGGCGGGGCGAACTGCGCGGTCAGTGCGGCGGCCTGCTGGGTGCTCTGCTCCACGCTCTGGTTCTTGGCCTGCTGCTGGTCGACGTAGACGCGCTGCGCGGACGGATCGCCCAGCTGGCCCTGCACGGCAAACACGCCCTGCCCGTCGGGCCGCGCGACGATGCTGTCGATCCGGTGCATGCCCGAGACCTTCGACTCGAACACCACCTGCCCGGCCATCCGCTCAAGCTGCTGCGGATCTTCGAACAGCCTTGCCTGGCCGCCCTGCGCGCGCTGTTGTTCCAGCGCCTGCAGCTTGCCCACCGCTTCGCCGTAGCGCGCGTGATCCGGATGGTCCGGGTGGGCCATGCTGGAAGTCGGCACCGCATCGCGCGCGGGGGTCGGCGCGGCGTGTTCGGCCGTGCCGGTGCCGCGGGCGCGTTCGAGCTGGTCCAGGCGGCCCAGAGTGTCGCGGCCGGCGATGCCGTCCACCGGCGTCAGGCCCTGGGCACGCTGGAAAGCTTCGACCTGGCCCTTGGTGGTCGGGCCGAAATCGCCATCGGCAAATGCCTTGCCCTTGCCCGCATCGAAGCCCTGCGCCGCCAGCCGCGTCTGCAGATCGGTTACGGCCTGGCCCTTGTCGTGCAGCGACAGCACGCCGTCGGCCATCGCATCGGCGGGGCGTGCACGGGCGGCAGGCTGGCCCGCCGCCGGCGCGTGGGCGCCGGTGTCGCGCGAGGCCCGCACGTCCAGCGTGACCGGGCCTTCGCCGGCATGCAGCGCCGGGCCAGTGCGGAATTCGGGCTTGGGCCGCAGCGCGCCGACGATCTGGAAATCGCCGCCGTTCCAGTACCCGCCGGGCGCCGTGCTGCCGCCGGCACCGCCAGAGACCAACGCCGGGCCGGTGCTGACCTGGGAACCGTAGAACTGGATGTGGCCCTTGTCGTCGTACCCGGAAAAGATGCCGACGTGGCGCCCGTGGCTGCTGCTGAACATCAGCACATCGCCCGGCTGCAGCGAACCATTTGACTTGCCCGCGTCGCTGCCGGGGATCACATCGAAATGCGAGCGCGCGTAGTCGCTGGGCGTGCTGCCGGTGAACAGGCGGCTGGTGGAGAACGGCGTGTTGCCCACGTCGTAGCCGGCGTCCTTCAATCCGCGCCAGACCAGCGAGGAGCAGTCCACGCCGCGGCGGCCGTCGCCGTCCAGGTCCTGTTCGGTACGACTGGCATCGGTGGGATTGCGGCTGCGGTTGAGGGTCATGTCCGGGCGGCCGTATTCGTAGGCCTTGCCGGACAGTTCGAAATGACGATACGCCTCGTCGAGGACATCACGACTCATGGAACCTCCTGTTCTTGCGTGGGTAAGGCGTTATTGGCTGTAGCCGAAATCGCCGAAATCATCGGTGCTGATCCAGCCGGCCGGACAGTCGCCGACATAGTCGCCGGCGGGGGTGACCGCGCAGGCCTGGGCCGGCTTTTCCACCTGCCAGGCAGCGCCGGCGCCGGGCTTGGTCTGGCAGGCCTTGGCATCGCGCTGGCAGGTCTGGACGGTGTCCGTCGGCGGCAGCACGACGTATTCCCAGCTCAGGCCGCCGGCGCCTTCGGGGGTGTCGCGGGTGGCGGTGGCGACCGAGCAGGCAAAGTGGAAGCCCTTGAGCTCCACGCGCGGCGCGGCCTCCTCGCCATCGGGCAAGGTCAGCAGATAGCCGTCGCCGACCGTGCCGTACGCACCGTCGCTGGCGCAGTGGCCGGGCCGCAGCTTGATCACGAATCCATTGGCGCGGCAGCTGGTGAGGCCGGCGGTCGTCTGGCACTGGGGATTGTCCAGGCCGGCGATCAGGGCGGGCAAAGCGGCCGCAGGTGTCGGGTCGGCGGCAGGAGCAGGCGGCGGGCTGGGTGCAGCGGGCGCACTCGGCGCGGGCGAAGACGCCGCAGGCGCCTGGTCGTGACGGGCGCCGCCCGGCGCGGGCGTGCATCCAGCCGCCAACACGACCAGGGCCGTCACGCTGGCCACCGCCATCCAGACGCCGAAGCGTCCACGTCCTGCATCTTGCTTCACGGCGCCTTCCTGATCCCGCGGGGAGCGCAAGGATACCCAGGGTCACCCGTGGCATGCGTCAACAAGCGGTGATCGCGTCGGCAGATCGGCGGTGTGCGATCCATGCGCTGGCCGGCAACGGGCTGCCGGCGCAACGCCGACAGCCCCTGCGCCACTTCAGAGCTCGTAGCGGAAGCCCAGCATGTACTGGCGGCCGTACTGGGTGTACTCCTCGGGGAAGAACAGGCCGGTGCCGGTGCTTTCGCTGACCGAGGTGCGGAAGGGCTCGTCGGTGAGGTTGTTGACCTGGAACAGCAGCGACAGGCCCTTCAGGCGACCGGTATCGGCGAAGGCGTAGCTCAGCTGCAGGTCGGTGGTGCGTTCGCTCAACGTGTTGCGGTACTGGCGCTGGCCGAACAGGGCGCTGTATTCGCCGCGATACCCATCGCGGTAACGCTGGCTGACGCGCGCCCCGAAGCCGTGCTTTTCGTAGTACAGCGTCGCATTGGCCACGATCTTGGACAGGCCGGGGATGGTGTCGGTGCCCGGCGAGTTGTCGCTGGGATCCGGATCGATCGAGGACTCGGTGTAGCTGACGTTGACCTGCGCACCGAAGCCATCCAGCGCATCGCTGATCAGGCTGCCGGCCAGGGCCGTGGACAGTTCGGCGCCGCGCATGTAGCCGCCAGTGCCGTTGGCCCAGGTGGAGAAGGTGCCGATGTTGGAGATCGGCGTCTGCGCGTCGGGCGCGGGAGTGTAGCCGCTGAAGTCCCACGCCAGGTTCTGCCGGTAGATGTAGGTCTGCAGGTTCTTGCGGAACAGCGCCAGGCCCACGTAGCTGCCTTCGCCGAAGTATTTTTCGAACGACAGGTCGAAGGCCATCGCCCGATACGGTTCCAGGGTCGGGTTGCCACCGCCGCCGGACCACACGTACGGCGCGGTGGTGCTGACGCCGGCGCTTGAATCGGCACTGAGATAGTTGATCGGCGGACGCATCAGCGTCTTGGCCGCGGCCGCACGGATCAGCCAGCCGTCACCGAAGTCGAAGATCAGGTTCACGCTGGGCAGAAAGTCGCTGTACTGCTTGCCCAGGGTCTGCGAGCCCAGCACCGAATCGTTGGCGGCGTTGAACCCGGTCGAGGACTGGTCGGAGGTGATGTACTGCATGCCGGCATTGCCGCGCACGCGGATGCTGCTGGTCAGGTCCATGTCGATGTTGGCGCGCACGTAGTACGTGTTGATCTTTTCCTCGACGATGAAGTCCTTGCGCAGGTCGTCGTTGCTCTCGCTCAGGGTGACGTCGTAGTAGCGGTCCAGCAGCGCGCGCGGGTTGAAGCTCAGGATGTTGCCCATGCCGACGAAGTCCAGCGACGTCGGCGAATCCAGCAGCGCGGGATCGACCAGGGTCGGCGTGCGGTCCTCGCCCGGCAGGTAGGCGAAGTACACGTCGGCGACCTTTTCCTTGGTGCGCTTGTTGAAGTTGGCGCCCACATCGACGCTGCGGATCACCGCGTTGTCCAGCTGCTGGGTCCAGTTCAGGCGCCCGGCCTTGATCGTGTCCTTCTGCTCGGAGATTTCCAGGCGGCCATCGTGGTTGTACAGCTGCGGATCCCACAGGTAGACCGCGTTGGGATCGGCCATGTCCGGCAGGGTGAACTGCGAATAGCCCGGCGTGGTCTTGATGTCGAAGTCCACGCTCTGCGGGCCCAGGCGGCCGGCATAGAGCTCCAGCGCGGACTGGTCACGCTTGGCGCGCGAATAGCTCAGGTCGGCGGTGAGCGTGCCCGACTCGGTCACCTTGAATGCATTGTTCCAGCCGACCGAAAACAGCTTGTCCTGGCGCTGGTTGCTGTCGTTGCGCACGATCGGCTGCACATTGTTGAGCGTGCCGCTGGTGACCACCGGATAGCCGTTGACATCGGTGGTCTGGGCATTGCTGTAGGTCACGCTGCCGGCATCGCCGGAAAACGAGGAATCGTTGCTCCACATCGTGCCGTGGGTGACCTCGTCCTGGTCGAACTTGGAGTAGTACAGGTCCAGGATCGAGTGGAAGCGGTCGTTGGGCTTGAACTCGAATACGCCCATCACGCCATCGCGTTGCAGGTCGCGCGACTTCACCCAGGCTTCGTCGCCTTCCAGGGTGATCGCGTTGAGCGGGCGGCCATCCTGGTACGGGCCATCCCAGTCCACGCGATCCAGGTCGGCCCACCACCACGATTTGTAGTGCTGTTCCTGGAAGGGCGAGTTCAGGCGCGCCACGCCCAGCGCCACGCCGATGGTGTCATCGGCGAACTGGTCCACGTACGAGGCGCTGGCGCGATAGCCCTTGTCCTTGCCATCGGCGCTGACCTCGCCGAGCGAGTTGTATTCGCCCTGGCCACCGAACACCACGCGGCGCTCGCCCAGGTCCAGCGGCCGGATGGTCTGCAGGTCCACCGTGCCCGACAGGCCCTGGCCGATCAGCGCCGCGTCGGGGGTCTTGTACACGGTGACCGCGTTGATCAGCTCGGACGGGTACTGGTCGAACTCCACGCCACGGCTGTCGCCGGTGCTGACCTGCTCACGGCCATTGAGCAACGTGCCGGCGAACTGCTCGGACATGCCGCGGATGTTGATCACCTGCGAGCGGCCATCCACGCGCTGGGTGGCCAGGCCGGGCAGGCGCGAGATCGAGTCGGCGATCGACACGTCGGGCAGCTTGCCGATGTCCTCGGCCGAGATGGTCTCCACGATCGAGGTGGCTTCGTTCTTCTTTTCCACCGCATTGGCGATGGCCGCCCGGATGCCGGTGACCTTGACGCTGTCCAGCGTCTTGGCGTCTTCCTGTGCGGCGGTGGCGGTGGCCGAAGCGGGGGCCTCGGACTGCTGCTGCGCCTGGGCCTGCATCGACAGCAGCGCCAGGCAGCAGGCGGAAACGAGACGGCGTGCGACAGGCGCACGCAACGTGGAGGCATGCTGCCTCCATGCGAAAGACGAAGCCATGTTGTAGCCCTCCCAGGCTGATCTGACAGCGCTGTCATACGTGCCGGTGTCAGAGCGTGTCAATCGTTTTCACTGCCGTGAAAAAACGATTCCAGGTAAAACCTACGTTAAGCACGGTCGCACTTCCTGCATGCACGCAGGATATGTGGCGTTGCAGCATGCGATTGGCGCAGGTCTACGGCACGGTTGCAGTCCCTTTTCTGATTGGTGTTTGTGTCCATGTCTTCTGCCGCGCGCGCCCTGATGGTCCGCCGCCTGTTCGCGCTGTTGTTGCTTGGTATGGCAGCCGTGTCAGCGGCATCGCCGCCGCGACAGGCGCAGGTCTGGATGACCACCGACGGCCACCAATACGCACTATCCCCCTTGGCACCGGCCACGTTTGGCGCGCGAGAAGCCTTGCCGATTGCCATCCACGTCGATCCCGGCGACACCCGCCAGGCGATGGTCGGATTTGGCGCATCGATCACCGATGCATCGGCCTGGCTGATCCAGCAGATGGCCCCGCAACCGCGCCAGGCCCTGTTGCAGGAGCTGTTCGGTCGCCAGGACAACGGCATTGGCCTGAGCTTCGCGCGGTTGACCATCGGTGCATCGGATTTCTCGCGCAGTCATTACTCGCTGGACGACACCCCGGACAACGCCCCCGATCCGCAGCTGGCCCACTTTTCCATCGCACCCAACCTGGCCGACGTGGTGCCGGTGACGCGCGCGGCATTGGCGATCAATCCGGATCTGAAAGTCATGGCCTCGCCCTGGAGCGCGCCGGCCTGGATGAAATCCAACCGTCGGCTGATCCAGGGCACGCTGGATCCGGACGCCTATGACGCCTTCGCCCGCTACCTGCTCAAGTACGTGGATGCCTATGCCGAACAGGGCATCCCGATCTGGGCGCTGACCGTGCAGAACGAGCCGGATTTCGAACCGACCAGCTATCCGGGCATGCGTTTCAACGCGCCGGCGCGCGCCCGCTTCATCGGCCAGCACCTCGGACCGCTGCTGGCCGCGCGTGGTGCTTCGGCACCGCTGCTGTTCGACTGGGACCACAACTGGAGCAAGCCGCACGAACCGCTGGGCGTGCTCAACGATCCCAAGGCCAATCGCTACGTCAACGCCGTGGCCTGGCACTGCTACGAAGGCACGCCCGATGCGCAGTCACCAGTGCATGCGGCCTTTCCGGACAAGGACGTCTACCAGACCGAATGCTCGGGCGGGGACTGGGAGCCGCTGATCAGCGGCGGCCTGACCCTGCAGGCGCGACGCCTGATCATCGAATCGGTGCGC
>JBIIHJ010000210.1:0-6978 GCA_044235875.1 Pseudoxanthomonas sp. | reverse complement strand
CGCGCCCGGGCCAGAGGTGGCCACGCACACGCCGACCCTGCCGGAGGCGCGCGCGTATCCATTGGCGGCCAACGCAGCTCCCTGCTCATGACGGACCAGGATGTGCTTCAGCTTCGAATCCACCAGCGCGTCGTAGAACGGCATGATGGTGCCCCCCGGATAGCCGAAGATCGTCTCGACCCCCTCCGCTTCCAGGGCGTGCGCGATCCAGCGGGCGCCATTGCGTGGGGCAGTGGCGGTCGTGGCGTTCATGCAGCGGCGGCCGGTTGCGATGCGGGCTTGATGGCGTTGTCGGCCAGCCACACCATCTTGGCGCGCAGTTGCTTGCCGACCACTTCGATCGGATGCTCCAGGTCGGCCTGCTTGAACTTGTTGTAGTTCGGCAGGCCGGCTTCGTATTCGGCGACCCAGTTCTTGGTGAAAGTGCCGTCCTGGATGTCGGTCAGGATGTCCTTCATGCGGGCCTTGGTGTCGGCGTCGATCACGCGCGGGCCGCTGACGTAGTCGCCGTACTGGGCGGTCTCGGAGATGAATTCCAGCATGCGGGTGATGCCACCTTCGTAGAACAGGTCCACGATCAGCTTCAGCTCGTGCAGCACTTCGTAGTAGGCGATTTCCGGCTGGTAGCCGGCTTCGACCAGGGTCTCGAAACCGGCCTGGACCAGCGACGAGGCGCCGCCGCACAACACGGCCTGCTCGCCGAACAGGTCGGTCTCGGTCTCTTCCTTGAAGGTGGTCTTGATGATGTTGGCGCGGGCGCCGCCCAGGCCGCCCGCATAGGCCAGCGCGTACTGCTCGGCCTTGCCCGACCTGTCCTGGTAGACCGCATAGATGCACGGCACGCCGCGGCCGATTTCATATTCGCGGCGGACCAGCGCGCCCGGGCCCTTCGGCGCGACCAGGACCACGTCCAGGTCCTGCCGCGGTTCGACCAGGCCGAAATGCACATTCAGGCCGTGGGCGAACAGCAGGACCGCGCCTTGCTTCATGTTCGGCGCCAGCACGTCGTAGTACAGGGTCTTCTGGACCATGTCAGGGGTCAGTACGGCGACCAGGTCGGCGTTCTTGACCGCTTCGGCCGGCGACTTGACCAGGAAACCGTCTGCCTTGGCCTTGGCTTCGGTCGGACCACCGGGACGCAGGCCGACCGTCACATCAAAGCCCGACTCACGCAGGTTCAGCGCATGGGCGCGACCCTGGCTGCCGTAACCGACGACGGCGATGGTGGGCTGGGGAAGATTGGAGGTCGAAGCGGTCATCTGCGGCAGTTCCTGTGGGTTCGAAGGTTGGTGGTGAAACTTTTCTCAGGGCTGAAAGCACGAAACCCCGCACTTCGCAGCGCGGGGTTTCGTAGGGTTTGCGTGTTGATCCTGCTTACACGTCCGTACGTCCCGCTGCTGGCGAGGGAATAAGTACGAGCACGAGAAGCGAAGCCGCGGCGGGCGCGGGCAGCATCTGCGAGGTCGTGGGACGGAGGATGTTCATCAGGCGCGCAGAAAAACATGGCTGCGCGGGGCGTGTCAAGCGCGGATTTTCGTTTCTTCGGCAACCATGCCGGCGCGTCAACGCCGGCATGCGTGAAGTGGCCACCGATGCCTTCCGGGTCGGCGGACGTGCGCGGCGCGCAGGCCCGCCAGCAGCGCTGGCATGACTGAAGGCTTCAGGGCGTGGCTGTGCCGATGTGCATGTCCAGGAAGGTCTCCAGCGTCTTGAACCAGGCGATGTTGTTGTCTTCGTTGTAGAAGCCGTGGCCTTCGTCGGGGACCGCCAGCCACTGTGGCGTGTTGCCTGCCGCGGTCAGCGCCGCCCGCATCGCCTTGGCCTGGGCGAAGGGCGCGCGCTGGTCGTCTTCGCCGTGGGCCAGCAAGACCGGGACCCTGATCTTCGAGGCCAGGCTGACAGGCGAGTTGGCATCCAGCGCGGCCTTGTCGCGTCCGATCACCCGTTGCAGGTAGCGACGGCCCGACTCGGTCGTCTTGATGTCGCCCTTGCTGTACATCATGTCCAGGTCGTAGACGCCGGCCAGGCCGACCGCACACTGGAACATGTCGGGCGCACGGGCCGCGGTCATCATCGCCGAGTAACCGCCGAAGCTGCCACCGTAGACGCAGATCCGCTTCGGGTCGCTCATGCCCTGGTCGATGGTCCAGCGCACCCCGTCGATCAGATCGTCCTGGATGCGCGTGCCCCACTTCAGATAGCCGGCTTCCTCAAAGGCGAAGCCACGCCCGCTGCTGCCGCGGTAGTTGACCTGCAGGACCAGGTAGCCGCGGCTGGCCAGGAACTGCGCGTCGGTATCGAACTCCCAGTCGTCGCGTACCTCGTGCGGGCCGCCGTGGGGCAGCAGCACCATCGGCAGGGCCTTGGGATCGGTCACGCCGGCTGGCAGGGTGAGGATGGCCTCCAGCGGCAGGCCGTCGCTGGCGGTGAAGCGCAGGACGCGGCGCTCGCCCATCCGCTTCGGCTCGATGCCTTCGCGCGGGGTCAGCAGGCGCTCCAGCTTGTTGCCGGCACGTTTGAACAGATACCAGGCGCCCGGATCGCGGTCGCTATCGATGAACAGCAGGACCACCTGGCCATCCTGGCTCTGGTTGATGAAATCCACGCGCTTGCCGGGCAGCGCGCTGGTGAGCGCCTGATGCAGCTGCGCATCGGGTGAGGTGGTGTCGAAATAGGTGAACTTCGTCGGTCCACGCCCAGCTTGTGCGGCAAAGGGCGTCATTGGTGCATGGGTCCACTGCAGATTGGTCACGCTGGAAAAATCGTCGCGCGCCAGCACCGACAGGTTGCCTCCCTGCGAGTCGCTGCGGACCAGTTCGGCCGGTCCCTGGCGGCGCGTGCGCGTGGCATACACCTGGGTATCGTCCGGACTGAAAGCGAACGGCACCCACAGGTCTTGTTCCGAGGTCGGCATCGGTTGCCAGGCTTCGCCGCCGCTGGAGCGGTACAGCAGCGGCTTGTCATCCAGGTCGGTGCCGACGGCAAAACGCGGGACGCCGGCGTGGTCGATGACGAAGTCCAGATTCGGTCGCCCGATGTCGGCGATGAGATGGAAGCTCACCTTCTCCGAATCGACGTCATAGAGCCTCGAGCTGCGCGCATCCAATGACAGTTGGCGCAGGTAGAAATGGCTGTTGCGGAGTTCCGGCACCCCTTCGATATAGCCGAAGCCGCGGTCTAGCGTGGACTTGGTCGCGCGTTGTTCGTAGCCGTAGATGTATTTCTGGCCGGTGCCATCGAAGTTGCTGGCGATGATCTCGCCGTTTGGCCGAGGCTGTTCCAGGCTGCCGACCTTGCGTCCCTTGGCGATCACCAGGCGCGTGTTGCTGACCCAGGCCACCTGGGTGGCCAGCTCGTAGCGCGGGAACTTCAGCAGCGCGGTCTGGCCCATGTCCGACAGGCGGAAGACTGCCAGCGCGGACGCGCCATGGTCCAGGTCGAGCGAAGCGGCCAGGTATTTTCCGTCCGGCGAAAGCGCTGGACTGGACAACTTGCTGAAGCGCGCAAACGCCTCGGCGGGAATCTTCTCCGCTGCCTGCGCCCCTGCCCAGGCACACCCCATCACCGCGACCAGAACGGCCTGCTTCCATGCATGCATGTCTTTGCCCTTGTGTGCTGAAACTGCGATGTCCCCACACAAACGATAGCGCAGCCGATTGCGCCAGAAAAGGACGCTCTCCCTGACGATGACGGCCCTTCCAGGTCAGTAAGCGTGGGCGGCGTATGGCGCGCAAGGCAGAACACCCCGCCGGTTGCCCGACGGGGTGTTCTGTTGTTACGGCGGGCTCGGACCGACGCCCGGTCTGTCGTGCTTAGAAGTCGTACTGCGCCTGCAGACGGACATAGCGCGGCTGGGTGTAGTACTTGCCAACCTTGTAGTTGCTGTTGGTTTCGTCGTAGTCCTCGTCGCGGGTCTGCTCGTACACCTGCAGCGGCTTGATGGTGTTGAAGGCGTTGAGCACCGAGACCTGGAAGCTCAGCCCCTTGGCCCACGACGGCTTGTAGACCACGTTCGGATTGACCGTGTAGGTCCACGGGGTGCGGCCACTGGTGCCCAGCTCGGAGATGTCGCCGTTGCAGTAGTGGAACGAACCGCCGTAGCCGTACTCGGTGCCGAACGTGCCGGTGCCGCCGCCGTAGCAGCTGATCGGTGCGCCGGACTGGACCTGCAGATCCACGCCGACCTGCCATTCGTCGCTGAAGTTATAGGCGCCATAGGCCTTCAGCGTATGACGGTGGTCGTTGAACAGATAGCCATCGCTGCCGTACATGATCTCGGCAAAGTCGAAGTCCGAGGTCGTGCCCGTGTCGTCCTGGCCGTTGGTGCTCTTGACCAGGCCTTCGTAGTTGCCACTCAGCTTGGCCCAGGTGTAGTTGACGCTGGCATACCACTTGTCGCTCTGCTTCTCGGCGCTCAGGGTCACGGCCTTGTAGTAGCGCTTGGCCTTCGGACCCAGCGCGCTGCCATCCACGTGGATGTTGTCCGGGGTGCCATCGCCATCGACGTCCAGCGCGATGTCCAGCGATTCGCCAGGGTTGTACAGATAGCAGCCCGGCAGGCCGGAGGGCAGGCCGTACTCGCCGTCCCAGCCTGACATGTCGTAACCGGCATCGACACCAGCCTGGTAGATCTTGCGCGTGTCGCAGGTATCGTCGATCACATTGTTGATGCGGCGATACGTGCCCTTGACGCCCAGCGTCCAGCCATTGAGGAAGTCGTTTTCGGAAACCAGCGTCTGCTGGTAGCCAAGGATGGCCTCGTCCTGGGTGTAGGGCTTCAAGCCCTTGCTTGCGACAGCCTTGGGATCGGGCGTGGAGCCGTCCTCGCCGTTGTAGACGACGCTGTTGTACGGGGTGCCTGCGACATTCGGTACGCCCGAAACCGGGTCATACGAACCCAGGTAGTCGTAGTAATCGACCGTGTAGTAAGAAGCGCTTGCCGCGCGCAACGCGACGTTGGCGGCGATCGGCAGCGAGTAGCGGCCCAGCGAGCCGAACAGCTTGCTGTTGCCATCACCCAGCACGTCCCACGAGAAGCCCAGGCGTGGCTGCCAGATGTCGTCCTGCTTGACGAAGCTCGCACCATTGCCGTTCTTGTTGTCGAACGAGTCGTTGCGGATGCCGCCGTAAAGCATGAAGTTGTCGGTGATCTGCCAGTTGTCCTGCAGGTAGAAGGACTTCTGGTCGATCTCGACGCTGCCACCGGTGCGGTAGTTGATGCGGTAGGCATCTGGACGCGCGCGATCCGGTCGGATCACCCAGTATGCGCCGCCGGAGTAGGCCGTGCCCTGCTTGGATTTCCAGGTTTCGTCGCTGTAGCCGAAGGCGATCTTGTGATCGCCCAGCTGCCATTCGAAGTCGCCCTTGTAGCTGTCGCGCGAGTTGCGGCCGCCATAGATGCCGACGCTGCTGTTGACTGCGCAACCGATCTTGCCGCCGTTATAGACCACGTAGGGGCATGCGCCGTCGGCGCCCTGCACATCGCCGTTGTAATAGCTGTAGTCGCCGTCAGGACTGATCGTGAACTGCGAGTCCTTGTTGCGCATCTGACCGTACTGCAGCGCCATGGTCAGGTTGTCGGTGAGGTAGCTGGTCCACTTGAAGATGTCGGTCTGGCCGCCGCTCTTGCCGACGAGCTGGCCGTTGTAGTCGGTCTTGCTGGGCAGGTTGTTGTCGCCGTAGTCGGCGTTGTAGTAGTCGTAGGTGTAGCGGCTGCCGTTGTCGAAGCCGGTGTACTCGAAGTGATTGGCGTCGTTGAGGTAGTAGTCCAGCTTCAACAGCCAGTAGGGCGTCTTGTTTTCGTAATCGGAGGCGGTGGTCGAGCGATCGTCCGCATACTCTTCCACGCCGGTCCTGCCGCCGTAGCTGGTGCTGTTGGACTTGTCGAACTCGCCCAAGGCGAAGATGAACAGCTTGTCCTTGATCAGCGGGCCACCGATCCAGCCGGTATAGGTGTTGGACGCGCTGTAGTTGTTGCGGTAGCTGCGAAAGATCTCGCCCGTGTTGTCATTCACGTTGCCGACGTTTTCACGCAGGCTGTCCGGCACGCTGGTCCAGCTGATGCCGCCGTGCCATTCGTTGGTGCCGCGCTTCACGTTGACGCTGGTGACACCGCCGGTGGAGAAACCGTACTGGGCGCCGTAGCCGCCGGTCTGCACGTCCAACTGGTCGATTGCCTGGAAGGGCACTTCCGAGAACGACAGGCTGTCGTACAGATTGGTGGTGTTGAAACCGTTGACGTAGTAGCTGTTTTCAGCCGACGACGCGCCGCCGAACGAGGCGTTGCCGAAATAGCCGGAGCTCTTGACGGTGCCCGGGGTCAGCAACGAGACGCTGGTGATGTCGCGCGGGACCGGCAGCGAGTTCAGCTGGTCGGCAGTAAAGGTGGTGCGCGATTCGACGCTGGACAAGTCGATCGAATTCATGCCGCGGCCCTTGACCACGACCGTATCCAGGCTGGTCGCCGAGCTGTCGGCAAAGCTGATGCTGGCGGTCTGGCCTGCGATCACGGTGACCGTCCGGCTGGAGGTCTCACCGCCGGCGCTCTTCAATGTCAGCGTGTAATCGCCGGTCGGCAGCGAGGGTGCACGGAAGCGACCTGTTGCATCCACCGCGACCGAACGGGTCACGCCCGACGTGTTGCTGGTGATCTCGACGGTTTCGCCCGCTGCGACCGGTGCGGTACCGGCGATGTTGCCTGAGGTGCTTTGCGCGAAGGCGCTGCCGTGTGCGAGGGCGGCGCCCAGCACCAGGGCCAGGGCGGTGCGTCGCAGGGGACGCGAGGTGTGGCGGTGGCTCATGTCTGTGAATTCCCGGTTGAGGCAAATAAGTCAACAGCGCACGGGTGGTGTGCTGGAGGACTGCAAGCGCTGCAATACAAGTGGCCCACGTAACGTGTGTGAAACAGTGGGCGAACGGGAAATTAACGGGCCATTCCTGCCTAAAATTTGCAACATGTGCGTCACTGCGACTTATTTG
>JBIIHJ010000209.1:0-6987 GCA_044235875.1 Pseudoxanthomonas sp. | reverse complement strand
TCGCCTTCCTGGGCCAGGCGTATCACCATGTGCGGCATACCGTGCCGCTGCTGATGGCCTGCGGCGCACGGCTGCCGGCACGACTGGAATGGCTGCGCACCGCCATCGGCGAATACATCGAAGAAGAAATGGGGCACCAGGAGTGGATCCTGGACGACCTGGCCGCCTGTGGGGCCGATCGTGTCTCAGCGGCGGCCTCAGCGCCCTCTCTGGCTACTGAACTGATGGTCAGCTACGCCTACGACACCATCGCCCGTGGCAACCCGGTGGGCTTCTTCGGCATGGTGCTGGTGTTGGAGGGCACTAGCGTTGCACTGGCCACGCGCGCGGCCAATACCATCGAATCCTCGCTGGGCCTGCCGCGCAATGCCTTCAGCTATCTGCTTTCGCATGGCGATCTGGACATCGAGCATGCGGGGTTCTTCGAAGGCCTGATGAATCGGCTGGAGGACCCGGGTGATAAGCAGGCGGTCATCCACGCAGCGCGACGCTTTTACGTGCTTTACGGGGACATCTTCCGCACCTTGCGCACCGATGGCCTCCGCTTGGCGCAGGCCGCCTGATGGACCTTTACGGCAAGCGTGTGATCCTGACCGGCGCCACCGGCGGTATTGGGTCATCCCTGTGCACCGCTTTGGTGGAGGCCGGAGCGCATGTGCTAGCGGTCGGGCGCAGCGCAGCGCGCTTGGCCGTGTTGGCAGCGACTCAGCCGGAAAACCGGGTGAGCACTGTCGTAGCCGATCTGTCCACCGCTGAAGGACGCGCACATCTGGCGCAGATTGCGAATGCGCAAGAACCCAAGCCTTCGGTGCTGATTCTCGGACACGCGCAGAGTGCTTTCGGTCTGTTCGACGAGCAGCCGCACGCTGCACTCGAAGCGGTGCTGCAGACAAACCTGGTCGCGCCAACGCTGCTGGTCCATGCGCTACTGCCCGTGTTGTCCAGGAGCCCCGACGCGGCGGTGGTCGCTATTGGCTCTACCTTTGGCAGCATCGGCTTCCCCGGATTCGCCGGCTACAGCGCCAGCAAGTTCGGATTGCGTGGCTTGTTCGAGGCGCTGGCGCGCGAGTATGCCGATCGACCCGTGCGCTTCCAGTATCTGGCGCCCCGCGCGACGCGCACGGCGTTCAACTCGTCAGCCGTCGATGCGCTCAATGCGGAGCTCAAGACGGCCTCTGATACGCCAGCCAAGGTGGCAGTGCAGCTGGTGCGGGCCATCCAGCGGGGCGAGACGCGGCGGCAGCTGGGCTGGCCGGAGAAATTTTTCGCTCGCCTGAACGGGATGTTCCCCGCCTTGGTGGACCGCAGCCTGCGTGGTCAGCTTTCCATCATCCGACGCCATGCCAGCGCGCAGGTGTCATCTTCCGTTGAGGAACCGTGCCATGAACCGTCTTCCCGTTGATGTGATTCGCGTGCTGATCGCCGGAGCGTTGCTGTTGATCGCAGGCGCTGGACAGGCGACGGAGCCGACGTTGTCGCCGGCTGTCATCCAGATCCAGGAGCGTTGGGCGCAGATCAATTATCAAACGCCCAAGGGCCAGCGTGCTGCCGCATTCGAGGCGCTTTCCAAGCAGGCTGCACAAGCCCGTCAAGCGCAGCCGCAGGACGCGGCCACACTGATCTGGCAAGGCATCGTGCTGTCCAGCTGGGCAGGGGAGAAGGGCGGGGTTGGCGCCCTGAGCCTGGTCAAGGAGGCGCGCGCCGACCTGGAGGCTGCGCTCAAGCTCGATCCCGCCGCACTGTCTGGATCTGCGTACACCAGCCTGGGCGCGTTGTATTACCAGGTGCCGGGCTGGCCGCTGGGCTTCGGGAACGACCAGACTGCCCGCCAAATGCTGCGCAAGGGACTGGAGATCAGCCCCAACGGGATCGATGCCAATTATTTCTACGGAGATTTCCTGCGCGATCAGAAGGATTGGGCCGGTGCCAACGCGGCCTTCCACAAGGCACTCGCCGCGCCAGCGCGCCCGGGGCGCGAGATTGCCGATACCGGGCGTCGGCGTGAAATCGAGGCCAAGTTGAAAGAAATCAACAGCCACCTTGCCAGTCCCTGAGGTCTGAGGACAGACTGGGCGCATGCGCATCTTGCTGGTCGAAGACGACGTTTCCCTTGGCGAGGGCATCTGTACGGCACTGCGGCGTGCGGCTTTCGCGGTTGACTGGGTGCGAGACGGCGCGGCCGCGCTGGTCGCCATCGGCGATGGCGGGATCGACCTGGTACTGCTTGACCTTGGTCTGCCCCGCATTGACGGTATCGAAGTCATCCGTCGGGCACGTGCCCAGGAGCGCGATGTGCCAATTCTGGTCCTGAGCGCGCGTGAACGTGCAGCCGATCGAACGTTGGGCCTGGACGTTGGCGCGGATGACTACTTGGGCAAGCCGTTTGACATGGCCGAGCTGCACGCGCGCATTCGCGCGCTCCTGCGGCGCAGCGCAGGTCGTGCCAAGCCAATGCTTGATGCGGGAGCATTGCAGCTTGATCCAAGCCGCCTAACCGTTACCTGGCAGGGGCGCGGACTGGACCTGACCCGTCGCGAATTTGCGCTGCTGCGCATGCTCATGGAGCAGCATGGGCGCCCCCTAGGACGCGAGACCATCCAGCAACACCTTTACGGATGGGACGAAGATGTCGCCAGCAATGCGGTCGACGTGCATGTGCACCAGCTGCGTCGCAAACTGCATCCCTCAGTGATCCGCACCGTACGCGGCATCGGCTATGCGTTGGACGATGATGCGCTTGTGCGCCTGGGTGGGGCATCGCTTTGAACTCCATCCGCCGCCTGCTGCTGGTGTCGCTGACAGGGCTGCTCTCGATCCTGCTGGCGCTGGCCGGGGCCTTCAGCTATCACGCCGGCCTGCAAGAAGCGGGGGAAATGTTTGATGCGCGCCTGGTGCAGTCCACCCGCGTACTTCTGGGGTTGGTCGACGAGCCGCTCGGCGAGATGGCCGAGCACCCCGGGGAGCCGATCGTGCTGCGGGGCTGGCACGGGAAGGCCAACGGCGTGGGTGAGGCATTGGCCTTCAATGATGGCCACGCATACGAAACCAAGCTGGCCTTTCAGGTCTGGGATCCCCATGGCGCACTGCTGCTGCGCTCTGACAGTGCACCGTTGAAGCCCTTCGCGCCATTGCGGGCGGGGTATTCGGACCAGGTCATCGAGGGCGCTACCTGGCGCACTTTTACCTTGCATTCGCCAGAGGGGCGCTGGTTTCAATCTGCCGAGCGCGCTGATATCCGCGAAGAGCTTGCCGAAGACATCGCGATGGGCACCTTGGCCCCGTTGCTGCTGGTCTTGCCGCTGATGGCGCTGCTGATCTGGTTCGTGGTGCGTTGGGCCACGCGCTCGCTGGTGCGGGTATCCGATCAGATCGGACAGCGTGATCCCGAGCGCATGGCGCCTCTGGACTTTGAGAATCTTCCAGAAGAGGTGCACGGCCTGGTGCGCGCGGTCAACGGCCTCCTCGAGAGGCTGGAAGCTGCCTTGGCGAGGGAGCGGCGTTTCATCGCTGATGCTGCTCACGAGCTGCGCACGCCCATCAGTGCGCTGAAAGTCCATGCCTCCAATCTCAACCAAGCCAGGGGCGAGGACGAGCGTCGCGAATCGCAGCGCCATTTGGATGCCAGTGTCGGGCGGGTGGAAAAGCTCGTGGCGCAGCTTTTGGCGCTCAGTCGAGCGGAGCAGGGACTGCACGCCGGGCAAGCAACGTTGTTGGATCTGGACACGCTTGTCAGCATTGAAGTCGAGGACATTCGCCCGTTGGCGCGGGCTAAGGGCCAGAGCCTGTCCATCTCACTGGCCGATGTGCAGATGCGCGGCGATGAGTTTGCGCTGTCGCTTTTGGTGCGTAGCCTGCTGGAAAACGCTGTGCGCTACACGCCAGACGGAGGATGCATCGCGGTGTCGACGCAACAGATGGCGAGCACGGTCATGATCTGTGTACAGGATTCGGGTCCCGGGATTGCGGAGCAGGCACGCGAACGGGTGTTTTTGCGTTTCCATCGTGAGCTGGGCAGTGGCACCGAAGGGAGCGGCCTGGGCTTGGCGATCGCGAGTGAAGTGGTCAATGCGCACGGCGGGAGGATCGAGCTTGGCGTTTCACAGACGTTGGGCGGACTTGAGGCACGCGTGCTACTGCCTAAGACGGAAGCGCAGCAGGCGACGGCATGGCGCAGGGATTGAACCCAGAGGAGCAAGTGCGCTTGCTCCGGGCGGCAACCGTCGATCAATCTCCCTTGGCCCATTGCTTTGTCATGATGGTGCTGCATAGCGAGCTTCGGCATGCCGAGATCATCAATCTGTTGATGGGGGACATCGACCTCAAAGGGCGGCAGCTGTGGGTCAGGAAAGAAACGCGGCGCGTCCGCTCGCGGGAAATGGGGAAAGTACTTGCCGATTACCTGCGGCCGTTGGTGAAAGGGAAGCCTGCGAACACGTACTTGTTCGCATCAGCTGACCTAGTGACAGGTCGAATATCGCAGATGACCCCTGTACTACGTCGGTGCGCAGCGCGGGCAGGGATTCGCATGCCTCGCGGATGACTGTTGGCCGGGTATCCGGTGTGATGACCACGCTTAGGTCTCACCACACCGCGTGCTGTGCGCCGCGCGGCCCAAACCTTGAACCATGGTCTAGACTACGCCGCATGCTGCGCCACCGCCGCTTCCTGCAGGTCATGCACCGGCTCGCCCTGATGGGTGCGCTGCTGATGGCCGTGGCGCCGGTGGTCAGCCGCTGGATGCAAGCGCATCCAGGCGGCGATCCGTTGCACCAACTGGCCGCGCTATGCACGAGCCATGGCCTGCAACAGGCCGATTTGGCATCGGCGACGGTCGCGGTGCATGCCGCGCATGCCGGCACCGCAATGGCAATGACGATGGATATGCCGATGCTTGGCATGAACGCTGGCGATGCGGACGGCATGCCAGCAGATCACCACGACGGCATGGCCTGCGAATACTGCGTCTTAGCAGGCAACCTGCTGCCTTTCTTGCTGGTCTTGCTCGTGCTGCCACTGCTGCAGCACACGGCGATGCGCCCGCAGGCGTTCCGACCATTGCCGCGCCGAGCGTTGGCTTGGCCTGCACACGGCGCACGCGGGCCGCCGGGCGTATTTCTGGCCTGACCTGGCTGGCAGTTACCGGATACCTCCGGTTGCCAGTGCCGTAACTCCGTTCTCCTGTGCTGCAGACGCCTGCTTGGCGTGCATGCGGCTGTCGTGGTGCTCATGAACCTGCGGATCGCGTCAAGCGATGTGCCAGGGCCAATGGCTGCGCGCCGAGGATTGAGTCATCCCAGAAGTGATCCGCTAGCTCCGTGCGTTTCATCGCACTGCGCACGGCGGATGCCGCGCGTGCGCGTATTGATCCGCGAGTGGCAACCAACCCGAGTTCCAAAATCCTGATGAACAAGACGTTAGTAGGACTCCTGATCGCGAGTGCTGTGCCACACGAGGCTGCCCAGGACGCCACACAGTTGCCCACCTTGCAGGTCGTGGGCGACTACACCGCTGATCAAGCAGACAGCACGACCCAGTCCGACATTGCGCTGGCGGACTACCCGGCTTCGATCCAGGTCGTCCCGGCCGAAGTCCTGCAGGACCGCGGCGTGACCCGGACCGAGCAGCTGGTTGACAACGTCAGCGGCGTGCATGCCGAAGCCAGCTACGGCGGCAATGGCGCAACGTTCTTCAACATCCGCGGCTTCAGCGAGAGCAACGGCCTGCGCGATGGATTCCGCAACTACGGCTACTTCGCGTTCCGCGACGTGCAGAACATCGACCAGGTAGAGGTGTTCAAAGGACCGGCGGGCGCGCTGTATGGAGGCGTCGGCGCGGTGGGTGGCTATGTCAACACCGTGTCCAAGCGCCCCCAGGACCAGGACGCAGGCGAGCTCAGCCAGACCATCGGAAGCTATGGCCTTCGCCGCACCACGCTGGACATCAATCGCGTCGTGAGCGGCGATGTCAGCCTGCGCCTGAACGGGGCGATCGAGCAGAACGACACCTTCCGCGACAATGGTGGCTACGACTCCTGGTCGATCGCGCCGGCGATGACCTGGGACAACCACGCTGGTAGCTCGCTGACGCTGCTGACCGAGTTCAACCACCTCAGCCGCGACGGCTTCGACCTGGGTATTCCGGCGATTGAGGACTATCGCGCCCTGTCGCCGAGACGTTATTACGGACTGCGCGATGGTGACGATGCGCAGGTATCTGGCGATTTTGGGCGCAACGATACGCATGCGGCGACGCTGCTGTTCTCGCATACCCGCGCCTGATTTGGCGCGCCACACTTACCACCGCAAATACCTCCACCTCCGTGCCTTGCGACAACACGATTGGCTGGAAGAGAGGATTGCGGCTGTGCAGCTCGATGTGATCTGCGGCGACTTTAAGGATCTTGCAGACCGGTTGGTTGCCATCCCAGGTCGCTACCACCAGATCGCCATCACGCGGCTGGACCGACCGATCGACCATCAGGATGTCACCGTCAAGGATCCCAACGTCAGACATGCTCCATCCCGCGGCCTGGTAGATGTAAGTGGCGGGCGGGTTTCGAATCAGGAACCGATTGAGATCGATCTGGTCGTCTTGGAAGTCCTCGGCGGGGGACGGAAAGCCCATCTGAATCCGGATGGCACTGCGCGGCAGAGGCCGGAGCAGCGGCTCAAACGCAGCCGGGCCGATGAGACGGGCGATTGTGATGGTCTGGGGCAGGTGCATGGCGGGAACTCTCCCCCGGAGCTGTCTCACATCTGGAGACAGACAGGCCCATAGGTGTACATATGTACACCTCGCCTCGGGAGCGCTAATCTGGGCCGTCGAAGACGCAAGCGGTCGCCGAACCTATTGATCGCATAGGGCAGGAGCAATCACATGGGACCGGAGAGCGGGAATCGTCAGATTGGAGAGGGCTTTCAGGGCCCTCAGCTGAGGCCGCGGTATAGCTGGCAGCGGTCTAGAAACGGCTGGCTATTAATGTGGCGA
>JBIIHJ010000020.1:0-22917 GCA_044235875.1 Pseudoxanthomonas sp. | reverse complement strand
ACGTCAACATCATGCGCGCGGCGCTGGAGAGCGCGCATCGCGGCTGGGGCCAGTCGGTGATCATCGGCGTGGCGGGGTCGGGCCAGGAGATTTCCACGCGGCCGTTCCAACTGGTGACGGGCCGTCGCTGGCTGGGCACTGCCTTCGGCGGCGTCAAGGGTCGCTCGCAGCTGCCGGGCATGGTCGAGGATGCAATGAAGGGCGAGATCGAACTGGCCCCGTTCGTCACCCACACCATGGCGCTGGACGCGATCAACGACGCCTTCGACCTGATGCACGAAGGCAAGTCGATCCGTTCGGTGGTGCATTACTGAGATGGCGACCGGACTGGATAAAGCCGCACTGGCATCGGCGCTGGCGGGCATGGAAGACAACGAGGAAGCCCGCGCGGCGATCGCGCGCCTGACAGAAGCGGACCTGGCGCAGATCGACCAGGCAATCCTGGCGTCGTTGGATCGCGGCTGGAAAAAGGCCGGGTTCGTCACCACCGGCGTGCTGCTCGTCGCACCGGACGCGTACGAGGAGATTCCCGAGGCGTTCTACGCACTGCGCATCCGCGCGCTGGCGCAAGCCGGGCGCATCGAGGTCAAGGGCGACCTGGATGCACCGAAGACTTGCGAAATCCGTCTTTCCGCCTGACAGGACTTGCCCGAGATGACGATCGAACGGATCGAACACCGCGCCATCAGCGGTGGCTGGCAGGACGTGTACCGCCATCGTTCGGCGGTGCTGGATTGCGAGATGAACTTCGCCATCTACCTGCCGCCGCAGGCGGCCACGCGCAAATTGCCGGTGCTGTACTGGCTTTCGGGCCTGACCTGCACCGAGCAGAACTTCATCACCAAGGCCGGCGCGCAGCGGTACGCGGCCGAGCACGGCGTGATCCTCGTCGCCCCGGACACCAGTCCGCGCGGCGAGGATGTGGCCGATGCCGACGGCTACGACCTGGGCAAGGGCGCTGGGTTCTATCTCAACGCCACCCAATCGCCGTGGGCCAGGCATTACCGGATGTACGACTACATCGTCGACGAACTGCCGGCGCTGATCCAAACGCATTTTGCCGCGACCGATGCGCGCAGCATCAGCGGCCATTCGATGGGCGGCCACGGCGCGCTGGTGATCGCGCTGAAAAACCCGCAGCGCTATCGCAGCGTGTCGGCGTTCTCGCCGATCGTGGCACCGAGCCAGGTGCCGTGGGGCGAGAAGGCTTTCACCGCGTATTTGGGTGATGACCGTGAAGCGTGGAAGGCGTACGACGCCACCGAGCTGGTGAAGACCTCCATGCCGCCGCTGCCGCTGCTGATCGACCAGGGCGATGGCGATGAGTTCCTGGACAACCAGCTCAAGCCGCAGTTGTTCGCTGAGGCAGCCGCAGCGGCGCACTACCCGATCACCCTGCGCATGCAGCCGGGTTACGACCACAGCTACTACTTCATGGCCAGCTTCATCGGCGAGCACATCGCGCACCACGCCGCCGCACTGCACGCCTGAGCGCGCAGTGCGTAGGAGTCAGCTCGCGACCTGTGCCACGGTACGGCGCTGCAGGCTGATGGCCACCAGGACACCGCCGGCCGCCGAAGTGGTGGCCACTGCGAAAATCGCCGCGTAGCCAAAGTGCGTGGCGATGATCCCGGCCACCGGGCCGGTGATGGCATAGGCGATGTCCTGGAAGGCGGCATAGCCGCCCAGTGCGGTCGCCCGCATCTGCGGCGGCACGCGCTGCACCACGACCACACCCAGCGCCGGAAATACCAGCGAGCAGCCCATGCCCGCGATGAAGGCGCCGACCAGCGCAAGGCTCGGCGTGGCGGCCATCGCCAGCAGCGCCAGGCCGACGCATTCGCCGATCATCGACATCATTGCCACGCGCGCACCGCCGAAGCGGTCCAGCGTGCGCGCCAGCAGCAGCCGCGATAGCACGAACCCGCCGCCAAACGCACTCAATGCCCAGGCTGCACCCGTCCAGTGCTGGTCGTTGAAATACAGCACCGCAAACGCGCTGATCGAGGCAAAACCCATGCCCTGCAGCGCCAGGCCCAGCGCGGGCAGCGCGATGCGACCCAGCACGTCGCGCAGCGGCAGCCGGGCGCCGGAGACCGGCAAGGTGATCGGCACGCTGAAGGTCAGCGCGAGCGCGGCCAGCGGCAGCACCAGGCAGGCGATGGCCACCATCGGGAAGCCGAACGTATCGGACAGTCCCACGCCGATCGGCGCACCGATCGCCAGCGAGGCGAAGATCGCCAGGCCCACCCAGGTCATCACCCGGCCGGCGCGCGGCTGGCCCACCGTGCCGATGCCCCAGGCCAGCATGCCGGTGACCAGCAGGCTCTCGCCCACGCCAGCGGCCAGGCGTCCGGCGACCAGCAGGAGCAGGGCGGCACCGGGCAGCACGCCGGCCAGCAGGTAGGCGATGCCGGACACGGCCAGCAGTACGCAGCCGCGCCGCATCGCACGGGCAGGACCGGCGGTGTCGGCGATGCGCCCGGCCAGGCCGCGGGTCAGCACGGTGGCAACAAACTGCACGCCGATGACGCAGCCGACGATGACATTGGCCTGGTGCAGGGTGTCGCGCACGAACACCGGCAGCACCGGCAATGGCAGGGCGATGGCCAGATAGGCACCGAAGGTCGCCAGGCACAGGCGTGCCAGGCGCCAGGTGGCGGTGGAAGCGGAGACAGCAGGAGGAGATGACATGGACAACGGACCTTGATGGGGTCGGCCGGGGACACCGGTCTGCCGCAGGGTCTTGCCCATGCGCGACCTGCGTCCGGACCGAAAAAAACCGGCCGACGTGGAAGCGCGTTGGTTGACGTGAACGCTTACGCGGAACCACACAGTGGTTCCAGAGGGCGCGCAGCCTAGCGCATGCCACGGCCTGCCGACAACCGCATCAGGTGCGCGCCGGCATCGGCAACCGCCAGTCGGTGTAAGCGAAGCGGCCGTCGCGCAGCACGGTCTGGCCGCCGACCAGTGGCAGCGGCGCGGCGAACATCGGCCCGTCCCACACGCAGGTGTGGAACTCGCCGCGCTCGCCGCAGGGATCGACCGACGCAGGCAGCGCATCCAGCAGCGCATGATCGAAATGGCGGCCCGCAAAGCGCGCGTCGAGCTGGGTCGTATCCACGCAGCACAGCCCGGCGCGCAGACCGCCGGCGATCATCTGGCGCGACAACACGGCGGTGTCCGCGCCGAACAGCGGCGTCATCACCTCCCAACCCAACGCCGCGAGTCGCTGCACGCGGTAGTGGCGGATGTCCTGCAGGAACAGGTCGCCAAACGCGGCGGTGCGCAGCGTCGGCCAGCGTGCCTGCGCGCGCTGCAATGCATGCGCCATCGCCGCGTCGTAGCCAGCGTTGTCGCCGCCGGCTGCGATGTCCTGTTCGATCAGCGGAAGGCCTGCGGCCTGCGCCTGCGCGCGGAGGATGTCGCGGCGCACGCCCTGCATCGAGGAGCGGTCGTATTCGGCGGTCATGGTGGTCAACAGCGCGACGACCTCTACGTCATCGCGCTGGCGCAGTGCGTACAGCGTCCACGCCGAATCCTTGCCGCCACTCCAGGCCAGGATCACCTGCCGCTGTGCTGATGCGCTGTGCATGCGATTCAGGCGGCCGTGCGCAGCTGCGCGGCGGCCAGCTCACCCAGGCGGCGCAGCGCGTGTTCCAGGCGGGCGTCCCATGGCCTGCCACAGCTCAGGCGCACGCAGTCGCCATAGTCACCGCGACTGGAGAACAGCGTGCCCGGCGAGATCCCGATGTGGTCGGCCAGTGCGGCTTCGAACAACACCTGTCCATCGCCACCCGGCGGCAGCTGCAGCCACAACGACAGTCCACCTGCCGGGGCGCTGCAGCAGGTGCCCGCAGGCCAATGCCGGGCGATGGCATCGCGCATGCGCTGGCCGTTATCGGCCACGGTGCGCCGCAATTTGCGCAGGTGCCGTTCCAGGCCATGGCGGGTGAGGTAATCGGCCAGCGCCAGCTGCGGCAGGCTGGCATTGCCGCAGCTGGAAAAATATTTGGCCCGCGTCAGCGCTTCGCTCCAGCCCGGGCCGGCCAACCAGCCCACGCGCAGTCCCGGCGCCAGCGTCTTGGAGAACGAGCCGCAGGTGATCACGTTGCCGGTCGTGTCCCAGTGCCGCAGCGGCAGCGGGCGCTGGCCCGACCACGCCAGCTCGCCGTAGATGTCGTCCTCGATGACCACCGTGCCGTGGCGCGCGCAGCTGGCCACGATCGCGGCCTTGTCCGCGTCGGAGGTCAGTCCGCCGGTGGGATTGCTGAAGTTGGGGACCATTACCGCAGCGCGCACCGGCGTCTGGCGCAGCAGACGGTCCAGCCGCGCCACGTCGATGCCTTGGCCCAGGCGACAGGGCACCTCCAGCACCTTCAGCCGCAGCGCGGCCACCGCCTGCAGGATGCCGTAGTAGGTCGGCGTTTCGACCAGCACCACATCGCCCGGTGCGGTGACGGTGCGCAGCGCCAGGCTGATCGCTTCCATCGCCCCGGCGGTGATCACGATCTCTTCGGACGTCATCGCCGTGCCGATTTGTTCGTAGCGCAGCGCGATCTGCCGGCGCAGCGCTGGATCGCCCTGCGGTGGCGCGTAGTCGAATGCGGCGGTGGGCCGTCGTCGCAGCGTGCGCGAAAGCGCAGCACTCAGCGCCGCATGCGGTAACAGCGACGGATCGGCGACCGCCGCATGCAGCGGCAGCAGGCCCGGGCGCTCGGGCAGCTCCATCAGGTCCTGCAGCGCAGGATTGCTGACCATGCCAGGCGCGCGTCGCCGCGACGCAACGGCGGACGGTGCAACGGTGGGCGCGGCGTGGACGAAATAGCCCGAGCGCGGCCGAGCCTGTACCAGGCCTTCGCGCTCCAGCTGCAGGCAGGCCTGCACGGCGGTGGCCGGGCTGATCTGGTGGGCCTGGGCCAGCTGGCGGACCGAAGGCAGGCGCTCGCCTGCGCGCAACGTGCCTTGGGCGATCTGCCGACGCAGGCCAGTGGCGATGGTTTCGTAGAGCAGCATGGCGCGCCTTCAATCTGTACTGGTGCGGTTTCAAGATATCTGAATCTGTATTGGCTTGGCACCCAGGCATAGCCTGTCGCTCCACACTTTCCAGGACTGCGTGTCATGGCGCCAACTTCCGACCGTCCCGCCGCGCGCACCGCGCTCTGGCAGCTGCTGGTGGGCGAGATGCTGATCGGTTCGGTCGGCGTGTTCGTCCATCAGAGCGGCCAGGATCCGGTGACTGCGGTGTTCTACCGCTGTTTGTTTGGCGCCCTGTTCCTGATCGCATGGGGCCTGGCGCGCGGCCATCTGCGCGGGCTGTGGCAGGACCGCGTGCTGCTGCGTGGCGCGACCATGTCTGGCGTGCTGCTGGTGCTCAACTGGGTCGCGCTGTTCGCCGGGATGGCGCGCTCGTCGATCGGCGTGGCGACGATGGTCTATCACTTCTTCCCGTTCGTGATGCTGATCCTGGCCGCGCTCGTGCTGGGCGAACGCACGCGACCGGCTGACTGGGGCTGGACCGCGCTGGCCTTCCTCGGCGTGATCGGCTCGGCCGATCCGCTGCGCCTGCTGCACCAGGCTGATGTCGGCTATCTGTCGGGCATCGGCCTGACCTTACTGGCAGCGATGCTGTGCGGCGCCTCGCTGCTGATGTCGCGCAGCGTCGGCCGGCAGCGGCCGTTCGCCGTGGTGACGGTGCAGTGCTGCGTGGGCACGTTGATGCTGGGTGCGTTCGCCTCGCCCGTGGCACTGCATGCCGGTCCGCACTGGATCTGGCTGGTCGGGCTGGGCGTGATCCACAGCGGCATCGTCTACGTGTTGTTCTATTCGTCCTACCGGCATTTGCCGGTGGCGACCATCGCGGTGGTGGCGTTCGTCTATCCGCTGGTGACGCTGGTGTTGGACTACGTGCTGTACGGACATCGCCTGGATGCGATGCAGCTGGCGGGCCTGGCGCTGATCATCGTGGGCACGCTCGGCGTCAACCTAAAATGGCGGCTGGCGCCGCGCCGTGCAGCGCCGTTGGACGCTACATCGTGAACGAGAAAGGCCGCGCATCGCGCGGCCCTTCCTGCGACCATGCAGTGATGCCTACCGCACGTCGCGCAGCTGCCAGCCGCTGCCCGCCAGCAGGCGCAGGCGATGCTTGAGCACTTCGCTGGGGATGGTGGTCTCGGCCACCAGATCGATATGCAGGTCATCGACCTGACCGGTGACGATGGCCGCCGGATCGACCGCACCAAGCGTCTCCTGCACCTGATCGGGCTCGTCCTGCGCATCGCGCCAGCGGGCGAACAGCCGATCGGTACGTAGCGCATCCTGCAGTTGCTGGGCGAAGCCCTCGGCTCCGCTGGCGTTGAAGCTGAATTCGGCTTCCGGCCCGCGCGCCTTGGCGGGGTCGGGCAGGGCAATGTAGTAACGCGTCATAGTCAGACCCTCCAGGGTGTCGAAGCAACCAGCCTAGGCGGCGCGCTGTCAGCGCGCTGTGTTGAGGGCGTGCGATCCATCGATCGCGGGCCGCGGCACCTTGCGCGTGGCCGTGCCGAAGGTATTGGTCGGTCGCACGGGGCGCCAGGCCATGACGCTTGCCTGCCCGAGCGCGCGCCAAGTGCAGCGCGCGCTAGGCCAAAAAAGTGTGCGGCTTTGCCGCAAAGCCCACGCCCAGCGCGCCCTTGCCCACGTTGACCATGCCGGTCAGGCTCATCACCGATTCGTAGACCGCCACGCCGTGATCGGCGCAGGTCTGGCGGAGCTGGTTGTAGCCGGGCAGGGCGCGCAGTTCGGACAGCTCGCCGCCGTAACCCAGGTTCACCACCGGCGTCAGCAGGCCTTCGCGGACCTTGTTGCCGGTGAACTCGAACAGCTTCTGCGCCGAAGGCTCGAACCCCTTGAGCTTGGCCACCGGTTCGGTCACGCCGCGATAGGCGCGCAAGACCGGTTTGATGTCCAGCGCGCTGCCCAGTGCGGCGCTGATCAGGCCCACGCTGCGGTCGCCCTTGGTGCGGGCGCGGGCGCGCAGGTAGTACAGGTCGCGCGGGATCATGTAGCCGTAGGTGTTTTCGGCCAGCGATTCCAAAGTGGTGCGGATCTTGGCCACGCCTTCGTTGGCTTCGCGCATGCGCATCGCTTCGACGGCGGTGATGCCCTGGCCGGCGAACAGGTTGAGCGTGTCGATCACCCGCAGCGCAAACGGCGAAGTGTGCCCGGCCGCGTGGCGGATCGGCTTGTAGTCGTTGAGGATCGCGAAGCTGGCCTGCATCGCATTGTCGTAGATCTGGCTGCGCAGCTTGGAGATGGTCAGGCAGAACACGTGGTCGTAGTCGATCACCAGCCGCTGCAGGAACAGGTCGCGGATCTGGTTGACCGAGAACGGCGTGGTTTCGGCTTCGTGGCCGCGCTCTGCGACGTGCGCGCGCAGGAATTCCAGCGTCGCTTCCTCGTCGCGATGATCGGCCAGCACCGCCTCGCCGATGCGCACGGTGATGGGCAGCACGACGATGTTGTTTTTTTCGATGACCTCGGCGGGCAAGTCGCAGGCCGAGTCCACCACGATTCCGATACGCATGCGTCCCCTCCGGGCATGTGATCTGGTTGGATGCCGCGCGCTGGGGAGCACGCGGCCGTTCCGGGCGTCGGACCGCAGTGCGGCGCGTCCTCCCCTGCCCCATTGTCACCGATCCGACCCGGCATAAAACGCGGGCGTGATCCGGTTACGGCCATGCGCCGGCGTATGCGCAAGCTGACCATCCGGTCAGTCAACGCCGCGATCCGCGCGTTGTCGCGTGGTGCCGGGTTTGCACGGGATGTTCATGCCGGCCACTTATGCTCGCCGCTCCCTGGGAGGAGGATGCGACATGGCCATGCAAACCTACGCGGGCAGTTGTCACTGCGGCGCGGTGCGCTTCACCGCCGAGCTGGACTTGCAGGCCGGTACCGGCAAATGCAACTGCTCGATATGCACCAAGACACGCAACTGGTCGGCGCTGACCCAGCCGGCGCAGTTCCATCTGGTCTCGGGCGAGGAGGCGCTGTCGGATTACCAGTTCAACACCGCATCGGTGCACTGGAGTTTCTGTCGCCACTGCGGCGTGCGTAGCTTCGGCACCGGCAACATTCCGGAAGTGGGCGGCGCCTTCGTCAGCATCATGGTGTCCAGCCTGGATGGCGTGGACGATGCGATCCTGGCTGCGCTGCCGGTGCGCTATGCCAATGGCCGCGACAACGACTGGCAACACAGTCCAGCGGTGACGCAGTGGCTGTGAGCGCGCAGCACGGCCGAGCGCAGGACGTCGTGGCGTTCTGGCGCCAGGCCGGGCCGGAACGCTGGTTCGCCAAGGACGAGGCGTTCGACGCCGACTTCCGTGCGCGGTTCATGGACGATCACCACGCCGCCGCGCGAGGTGGACACGTGGATTGGTTGGACACTGCCGAAGGTGCGCTGGCGCTGCTGCTGTTGCTGGATCAGTTTCCGCGCAACTGCTTTCGCGACACCGGCCATGCCTGGGCTACGGACGGACTGGCACTGCGCTATGCGCTGCAGGCGCTGGAAGCCGGCCACGACCAGGCGACCGAAACGGTGCTGCGGCCCTTCCTGTACCTGCCGTTCGAGCACGCCGAAGACGCGGCCGAGCAGGCGCGTTCGGTGGAGCTGTTCGCCGCACTGGGCGATCCGGAGACACTCAGATACGCGCTGGCCCATCAGCAGGTGATTACCCGCTTCGGCCGGTTTCCGCACCGCAACGCCTCCCTAGGGCGCGTCAATACGCCCGACGAGCAGGCCTGGCTGGACGCCGGCGGCGGCTTCTAGCGGGGCGGCGGCGCCAGGCCGAAGTGCACGCGTTCGCGTCGCACGCCGTAGCCGAACAGTCGCCCAGGAATGCGCCGCACGCAGGCGAACCGGGTGGCCACGCGCAGCAGCCATGGCGCGGGCAACGGCCCGGCCGGCACGCCTTCAAGCAGGTTGGCGATGATCACCTGCTGGGCAATACGCTGGACGCGCTGGATCACGCGCGTGGGCCAGTCGCGTCGCCGCGCGACTTTCGCCAGTTGTGCGGAGGTGATCGGGCCACCTGCGGCCAGCGCCGGGCCGAGCAGGTTGGCCGTGGCCACTGCATCCTGCAGCGCCAGGTTGATGCCGACGCCGCCGACCGGCGACATCGCGTGGGCGGCGTCGCCGATCAGCAGCAGACCGTCCTGGTGCCAGCGCTGCAAGCGATCGATGCGCACTTCCAGCAGCTTGACCTGGCCCCAGCTGGACAGCGTCTGCAGGCGCGCCGGATCGAACGGCAGCAGCGGCGCAACCAGGGCATGGAAGTCGGTGATCGCGCCGGCACGCATCGCCTCGCCGCTGCCCTTGCGGATCAGGTAGGCGCATTGCCAGTAGTCGTTGCGGTCCAGCATCACCATCATCCGGCCGCGTGCCGGAGCGGCGTAGGTCTGGTTGATATCGTCCGGTGCGCGCGGCAGCCGGAACCACAGCACGTCCATCGGCGCGCCGAAGGTCTGCAGCGGCAGGTCGGTCTGCGCGCGCAGGGTCGAGCCGCGTCCATCGCAGCCGATCACCAGGTCGGCATGCAGATCGAAAGCGCCTTGCGCATCCTCGGCGCACACGCCAGTGACGCGGCCATCGTCGTCGCGCAGCAGGGCGGTGGCCCGGGTGGACCGCAGTAGGTGGAAGTTCGGCAGCGCACCGGCCGCGTCCGCCAGCAGGTCCAGGAAATCCCATTGCGGCGCCAGCGCCATATACCCGAAAGGTTTGAGCCCGCGGAAGTCGGCCACCGGCCGGAACCCGTCGGCGAAGCGAACCAGGATCTGTTCCTCTCGCCGGTGCGGCAGTTGCAGGAAACGCTCCAGCAGGCCCAGGTCGCGCAGCACGTCCAGTGTCGAAGGGTGGACGGTGTCGCCGCGGAAATCGCGCAGGAAGTCAGCGTGCTTTTCCAGCACGCACACCGGCACGCCTCCGCGCGCCAGCAGCAGGCCTAGCAACATGCCGGCCGGGCCTCCTCCCACGATGCAGCAGCGCACGTCCACCTTGCGGGGCGTGCGCATCGTCATGCGCTCAGTAGCGGGTGACGTTGGGGTCCACGTCGGTGGACCAGGCATCGATGCCGCCGGCCACGTTGTGCACATTGGTGAAGCCCAGCACGCGGAACTGCTCGGCGGCCTGGTGGCTGCGGCCGCCGGCATGGCACAGGAACGCGATCTGGGTGTCCTTGGGCAGGGCTTCCAGTTCGGCGCGGCCGGCGCCGTCGAAGGTCTTGAACGGCATGTTGACCGAGGCGATCGCGCGCTCGTCGGCCGGGCGCACGTCCACCAGCAGCAACTCGCCCATAGCCACCTTGGTGGCGGCCTCGGTCACCGGCATCTGGTTGACCGCGCGCGGGGCGTTGGGGTTGTCGATGGCCAAACCCTTGCCACGGATGTCGTCCACCCAGTCGATGGTCACGCCCTCGGCGCGGCGCGCGCTGGCCAGGTCGAACTGGATCCGCACACCGTTGGACTCGGCGGCGATCGCCTTGGCGTCGAATGCGCCCAGCTGGAAGTTCGGCTGGTACTGCGCGTCGATGGCCAGCACCAGCGCGGCCCCCGGGCCTGCGTCTTCCAGCGCGTTGGCCAGCATCTCGGCGGCCGACGGGGTGACGGTGATCGCCGGCGGGGTGCGGTCAGGTGCGGCCACGCCCAGGACCGCGGCCAGTTCGCCGGAGTTGGTCATCTGCTCGATGATGTCGCTGCCGCCCACCAGCTCGCCGTCGACGTACAGCTGCGGAATGGTGGGCCAGTCGCCGTAGGCCTTGATGCCCTCGCGGATGTCCTGGTCGGCCAGGACGTTGACGTGGGCGTAGTCCACGCCCAGCGAGGACAGTGCGCCGACGGCCTTGGCCGAGAAGCCGCACTGCGGCATGGTCGGCTGTCCCTTCATGAACAGCACCACGCGGTTGGACTGCAGCAGGGAATCGATGCGCGAACGCAGGGCGGGATCGAGGGACATGGCAAATACCGGCGGGTGAGCGAATGGGGGAATTTTACCCGCGTGGCATGATGCGCGGTATGCAGGACCACGCAACGCAGCATCATGTGCCACGCAGGCCTCAGCTGAGGTTGGGGCTGCTGGGCCTATCGCAAGTGACGGTGATCGCGCTGTGGTGGCTGGCCGGCTGGAAACTGGGCCTGTCTGCGCTGCTGCTGACCCATGGTGCGGTGCTGTGGTCGACCTTCCACCCGCGCTCGCAGTTGTTCTGCCCGGCGCTGGTGCGCCTGCCGGGCGATGCGCGGCGGGTCTGGCTGACCATCGACGACGGTCCATCCGACGACACACTGCCGATCCTGGACCTGCTGGACGCGCATGGCGCCAAGGCCACGTTCTTCCTGGTCGGCGAGCGTGTCCGCGCCCGGCCGGCGCTGGTGCGCGAGATCGTCCAGCGCGGGCACGACATCGGCAACCATAGCGACAGCCACCCGCAGACCGCATTCTGGAGGCTGGGCCCGGCCACCCTGGAGGCCGAGATCGCCGCCAACCAGCGCACCCTGGCCGATGTGGCCGGGATGGCGCCACGCTGGTTCCGCTCCGTGGTGGGCCATACCAATCCCTTCATCGGCCCGGTGCTGGCCCGCCACGGACTGACCCGTGTGGCCTGGAGTGCACGCGGCTTCGACGGCGTGTCGTGCACGCCCGAGCAGGTGCTGGCGCGGATCGAACCCGACCTGAAACCCGGCGCGATCGTGCTGCTGCACGAAGGTGCAGCGCATGGGCACAACGTGGAGATCCTGCGGCGGGTGTTGGTATCGATGGAGCAGCATGATTTGGCTGCGACCATTCCTTAAGGCTGCGCTACATCGCCGGCTCGTGCGCTGGAGACAGCGTGCTCGTGATGGCCTTGGTTGCATCGATTAATGCCTGCACGTCTTGCACATCGAGCTTTGAAAGTTCTTCGTAGGCGATATCCGTTGCGTGCTTGTCGCCATTACCTTCGCCGTACAAGTGCATGCCCTCTTCATCGCGATAAAGCATGAAGAAGAACTCGGCAGCAGGCGTGCCAGCGACGCTGTAGAAGATAACGGTGGTGTTGTCCGGGCAACTGTAGATGCCCCATTCGCTTCCGCCGTAAGTCTTTCTCACTGGACCGATGTCGCAGTGCATCGAAGCCGGCTTTTCTTGTGCGGATACATTGCTTGTGGTGGCAATGGCCGCTGTTGCCAGCATCAAGACAACGCATCTGAAGCTCATGACAGACGTTCGGCCACGATCAACCAGTTGTTGAACGGCGTATTGCCGTACAGCGGTGCGAACGACGCGGTCAGGCCGGCGTTGGCCAGATGGCGCTCCAAGCCTTCGCGGGTGGGATAGCTCTTGGGTACTTCCTGCATCCAGCCGGCGAAGTGCGCCATCAGGTCGGTGACCTTGGTGGTGCGGCCGCGGCTGCTGGTATCGCCCAAGGCGCTGCGGATCACCAGGCGCGCACCTGGCGTCAGCATGCGCGCCACGTGCGCGAGCATGCCGGCCTGCACCTGCTCGGGCAGGTACTGCAGCATGTCCAGGATGGCGACGTTGCCGGTGTGCTCGGGCCAGCGTGCGCCCAGGTCCACGACTTCGAAACGCGCGTCCTTCAGGCCGGTGCGGCGCGCGATCTGGCGGGCGCGTTCGATCTTGCTGGCGTCGATATCCACGCCGTAGTAGCCGCGCGGCTGGCCGTCGGCATGCAGTGCGTGCGCCAGCAGGCCCAGGCCGCAGCCCAGGTCCAGGACCGGGCCGGGTCGGTCGCGCAGCGCGGCCAGCACGCCCGGATACAGCGGGTCGGTGCGCAGCTTGGTGCGCGTGTAGTAATAGTCGTAGCGGTTGCCCCACGGCCGCTTGGGCAAGAACGCGCGGGCAATGGCCAGCGCCTGCTGGGGGGGCATGGGTCGGATGGCTTCGCTCACGTCGTTCCTTCGGCGATCGGCGGGGAGGAGGGTCAGGCTAGCGCATTGCGCGCGGCATGGGACGCCAACGCGGCCCACTTTGCATACATCGCTGCCGAAGGATGCAGGCCATCTGCGACCAACATGTCAGCGGCGTCACCGTCGTGACGGCTGACGGGTGTGATGTCGACGAAGGCCACGCCACGTCGCCTGCAGGCGATGCGGGCGTCCTGGTTGAAGGCATCGATCTGTTGCGCGATCTGCCCCAGGTCGCGGCCCGTGCCGGCGGCAAACGGGGTGACGCTCCAGTCGGGGATCGACAGCACGATCACCCGCTGCGCACGCTCGCCGGCCAGTCCGATGGCGCGCGTCAGCAAGGCCTGGAACTGCTGCAGGTATTGGTCCAGAGGCCGCCCGCGGTACTGGTCGTTGACCCCGATCAGCAGCGAGACCAGGTCGAAACCCGGCGTCGGCGCGGCCTGGTCGATGGCCGCCTGCAGCTCGTCGGTGGTCCAGCCGGTGGTGGCGATGATCCGGGGATCGTCCAGGCCGATCCCTTCGGCCCGCAGCGCGCGCGCCAGCTGCATCGGCCAGCGATCCTGCGCAGGTACGCCTTCGCCGATGGTGTAGGAGTCGCCCAGCGCCAGATAGCGCAGGCCGTGCGGCGCGATGGTGCCCGACGCCAGGCCGCTCTCTGCGCGCATCTCAGGCCGCGGCGTTGCGCGGCTTGGCCTTGATCGGCACGACCTTGGTGTTGGCTTCGGCGCGGCGCGACAGCGCGCGGTCGATCCGGGCGAAGACTTCGCGCATCGACGCCGCTTCCGGCATCAGGGTCACGCGGAAGTGGTTGCGATAAGGCACGTTGAAGCTGGAGCCGGGCACCACCAGGACGCCTTCGTCTTCCATCAGCTCCAGGGCGAACTGGTAGTCGTCGAATGCCTTGGCCGCATCGCCGACCACCGCCGGGAACGCGTACAGCGCACCGGCCGGTGCGCTCAGCTGCAGGTGCTCGCTGGCGGCGCAGGCCTCGACCACGGCGCGTCGGGTTTCGTACAGGCGGCCGCCCGGCTGGCACAGCGCGCTGATGGTGTCCGGGCCGGTGAGCGCGGCTTCCACCGCGTACTGGCCGGGGACGTTGGCGCACAGGCGCAGCGCGCCCAGCAGGTCCATCGCATGCTGCAGGGGCGTAACCAGCTCGGCGCTGCCCGACAGCAGCGCCCAGCCCACGCGCCAGCCGCAGGCGCGATGCACCTTGGACAGGCCGGAGAAGGTGATGCACGGCACTTCGCCCGCCAGCGGCGCCAGCGGCTCGAAGGTGGCGCCGTCGTACAGGATCTGATCGTAGATCTCATCGACCAGCAGCAGCAGCCGGTGCTTGGCCGCGATCGCCACGATGCGCTTGAGCAGCTCGCGCGGGTAGGTGGCGCCGGTCGGGTTATTGGGGTTGATCAGGACGATGGCGCGCGTGCGGCTGGACACGAGCGTTTCCATCTCCGACGGATCGGGCAGGAAGCCGTTGCTCGCGTTGCACTGGTAGTACACCGGGCGGCCGTCGTTGAGGATGGTCGCGGCCGACCACAGCGGGTAGTCGGGCGAGGGCACCAGCACTTCGTCGCCGGGATTGAGCAGGGCGCGCAGCGACAGGTCGATCAGCTCGCTCACGCCGTTGCCGATGAACACCCGGTCCGGATGCGCGTCGGGCGTATTGCGGGCGGCGTAATAGGCGGCCACCGCTTCGCGCGCGGCCGGCAGGCCCTGCTGGTGGGTGTAGGGGTCGGTGCGGCCCATGTCGTCGGCGATCGCGCGCTGCAGGTGCTCGGGCGCGCGGAAGCCGAAGGCGCCCGGATTGCCGATGTTGAGCTTGATCAGCTTGCGGCCCTGGGCCTCCAGCTCCCGCGCTCGCCGGGCCAGGTCGCCGCGGATCTCGTAGCGGACTTCGGACAGGCGTTCACGGGTGGGCAGGGGCTTGCTGGGCGAGCTGGACATGGCACGTAAGTGGAGGTGAAAAACCACTCAAGCATACGCCTTCGCCACGCCGTGCCAACGGGACAGGCCCGCCCCGTCTAGAATCCCCGCATGTCATCTCCCCAAGACCTGTCCGCGCTGCGCCTGATCGGCTGGCCGCTGGACACCGGCGACGCGCCCGATCCGGCCTGGCAGGCCCTGTTCGATCTCCATCCCCAGGCACGTCCGACCCGGGTGGTCGAGCAGCACCGCTCCGGCTACGTCGTGGCACATGGCCTTGGCCCGGACGACACCCTGCGCCCCGAATCCCTGCCGGAGTGGCAGCGGCCGCGCTTTCCGGCCCACGAGCGTCCCGCGGTGGGCGACTGGGTGCTGGTGGAAGAGGAAAAGCGGATCGTGGCCCTGCTGCCGCGCCATACCGCGATCAAGCGGGCCGCGGCCGGCGAGCACTACCACCAGCAGGTGATCGCCGCCAACGTCGATACCGTGTTCATCGTCTGCGGGCTGGACGCGGACTTCAATCCGCGCCGGATCGAGCGTTACCTGATGCTGGTCGGCGGCGGTGGCGCCCAGCCGGTGGTCATCCTGACCAAGGCAGATCAAACCGAATATGCACAGGACGCGCTGGACGTCCTGGTAGACCTGGCCGCGCAGGACATCCCGCTGTGCACCGTCAACGCCAAGGATCCAGCCAGCGTGGCGCAGCTGCACGGCTGGCTGGGTCCGGGCCGGACCGCGGTGCTGGTGGGTTCGTCCGGCGCGGGCAAATCAACGCTCACCAACACGCTGCTGGGCGTGCAGAAGATGAAGACCAACACGGTGCGCGAGAACGATTCGCGCGGTCGCCACACCACCACCTACCGCGCGCTGATCCCGCTGCCGTCCGGCGCCTGCCTGATCGACACCCCCGGCATGCGCGAGCTCAAGCCCACGGGCGAGGAAGACCTGGCCGAAGGCGGCTTCGCCGATATCGAAGCGCTGGCGGCGCAATGCCGGTTCCGCGATTGCGCGCACCAGGGCGAGCCGGGCTGCGCGGTGGAGGCGGCGATCGAGCGCGAGCAGATCGACCCAGGCCGCCTGGCCAACTACATGAAGCTTCAGGAAGAAGTGGCCACCGCCGCCGCCAAGCTGGCCAAGCGCGTCGCCGAGAATGCGGGCAAGCAAGGCCGGCGCCCCGCGGGAAAGCCGTCACGGCGCTAGATCCAATCGCCCAGGCTAACGCCCCTTCTCCAGCATCTGACGCAGTTGGCTGCGTCGCTGCTCGAGCTCGGCGATCTGCCGCTCGATCGAAGCCAACCGCCGGCGCTGCACGTCCGTCGTTTCGGAGCAGGCCACCGCGCCCTCAATCATTCGCATGCAATCGGGGAACTGGCGGATTTCGGCCAGGCTGAAGCCTGCGCCGATCAGGCGCTGGATCTGCCGGACCTGGGTCACGGCCAAGGCGGAGAACACGCGATAGCCGTTGTCGGCGCGCGCCGAAGACAGCAGTTGATGGTCGTCGTAATGGCGGATCGAGCGCAGGCTGGCTCCCGTCTCGCGGGCCAGTTCGCCGATGGACATGGCAGCTTGCGTACTGGCCTTGGACATGGGGTGAACGCTAACACAGGTCATGCTTGACTCTCACATCAGTGTGAGGCTTGAGACTGCGCATCCCGAAAATTGACGAGGATTCGCCGTGTCTCCTTCCAGGCTTCACCGTGCGCTTGGCGCGCTGATCGTCGGACTTGCATTGCTGGCCGGTGCGCCGGCCGTACCCGCCGCAACCAGGGAGTACACCGTCTCCGCGCCGGATGGCGTGGCGCTGGCGGTACAGGAGTCCGGCGATCCCGATGGCGCTCCGGTCATCTTCGTCCATGGCCTGCTTGGCAGCCGGTTGAACTGGGAGAAGCAGCTGCTCGATCCCCAGCTGCAGCGTCATCGGCTGATCACCTACGACCTGCGAGGACACGGTCTGTCCGGCAAACCTACCCAAGCCGGTGCCTACACCGACGGGCGCCGGTGGGCCGACGATCTGGCGGTGGTCATCGCGTCCACGAAGGCGCGCAAGCCGGTGCTCGTCGGGTGGTCGCTGGGTGGCGCGGTGATCTCGAACTACCTCGCCGTCTATGGTGACGGTGGCATCGGCGGCGCCGTCTACGTCGATGGCGTGATCGAGCTCGAACCCGATCAGCTCGTGCCGCATCCGCAGGTCTATCGCGACATGGTCGCCCCGGACCTGAAAACCCACCTGCAGGGCGAGCACACCTTCCTGCGGTTGTGCTTCCACCGTCAGCCGGATCCGGACACCTTCTCCCTGCTGCTGGCCAATGCGGCGCTGGCGTCATGGGAGATGCAACGGGCCGTACCGTCGATGAGCGTCGACGCGGCCGGAGGGTTGGGCCGGGCCGAAGTGCCGGTGCTGCTGATCTATGGCGCCCAGGACGCGCTGGTGCAGGCCGAGCCGAGCATCGCGCGCGCCAAGCGCATCAATCCGCGGATCCGCAGCGAGTTGTACGCAGACTCCGGCCATGCGCCTTTCCTCGAAGAGCCGGACCGATTCAATCGCGACCTGCTGTCGTTCATCCGCTCGACCGCGGGCCCATCGGCCGGTCGAGAGTGAGGGGGCGTTGATGTCAGGCGCTTGCAGAACCACATCGCCGGACTTCTTTCCTGGGTTTTCCCAGCTACGTGTCGAAGCGGGCGGCGTGACCTTCGGCGGCGTCATGGGCGGCGCCGGGCCGCCCGTGCTGCTGCTGCACGGATATCCGCAGACGCACCTGGCCTGGCGGCATGTCGCGTCGCGGCTGACGCCATTGTTCACCGTCGTGGTGCCGGACCTGCCGGGTTACGGAGCAAGCCGGGTCGAATCCGACCAGCCGCGCTGGACCAAGCGTCGCGTCGCCGCATCGTTGGTCGACCTGATGGCCAGGCTTGGTCATCAGCGATTCGCCGTCGTCGGCCACGACCGCGGCGCGCGCGCCGGGTATCGCCTGGCACTCGATCATCCTGGCCGGGTCACGCGCTTGGCATCGTTGACCGTGATTCCGACGCTGGACGCGTGGGACCTGGTGGACGCGCAGTTCGCGTACGCCAATTTCCACTGGTTCTTCCTGGTCCAGCCCTTTGACCTGCCGGAACAGCTGCTGTCCGTCGACCCGCGCGCCTTCATCGATGCGGCGTTGGCGCGCATGGCAGGCGGGCTGGACAAGCTCGAGCCTTCGGTGCTCCAGGCTTACCGGCGCGCGTTCGACGATCCCGATGTCCGGCATGCCATCTGCGAGGACTACCGCGCCGCCATGCACGAAGATCGTGCCTGCGACGCCGCGGACCGCAGCGCGGGGAGGATGCTGTCCTGCCCCGTGCTCGTGCTGTGGCCACAGGAGCACCGCGGCCCCTCCCCGCTGGATATCTGGCGACGCTGGGCCGAGGACGTCCGGGGTGCGCCCATCCGCGGCGGGCATCTCCAGCCGGAGGCGTCGCCCGAGGAAGTGTTGGCGCAGCTACTGCCATTCCTGCGCGGGGGTGAAGTCGGCATCGAGACCTGAGTGGGTAGCGCAGCCGGACCGGGGTCGGGCAGCGCGGGCGCTGCTTCATCCGGCAGCGCTCGAACGATTCTCTTGGTTCTCCTCCGAAGCCGAGCGACTTGCAAGCCACCTTCCGCGTCGATGCAGGGCTGCTCACCTTCGAGTCCGCAAGGCGTTGGCCGCCAAGAGCAGCGCCTGGCCATTCACCGGAGCAGACTGTTGGACTGCACCGCTATCGTCCGCTGAAGATCGACGCGGCCCGGAGAGCGACCGAAATCCGACAGCGCGGCCGCGACCGCATCGGCCCTGGCTTGAAAGAGGGGCTGGACATGTCCGAACACCACGCACCGCTCCCGCTCACCAGCAAGGTTGTGGCGGTCACGCTGGGCCTCGGCGCCGGTTCCCTGCTGTTGCTGGGCGTCTTCGCCTTGATCCTGGTCGCGCAGTGGCGGGCCGAGCGCTTTGGTCTCTGGCTGTACTGGTCGGTGCTGCTGTCCACCAGCACCGCGGGCACAGTGATGTCCGATTTCATGGATCGCGCGCTCGGTCTGGGCTAACAACCTGGGGCGTTGCTGCTAGCCAGCTTGCCGGGACTGGTCCTGGCCGCGTAGTACCGCGCAGAAGGCCCTCTGTCGGTGCAACGCACCGCCAGCCTTCGCGCCGACGCCTTCTACTGGGTGGCGATCCTGGCCAGCAACACGCTGGGGACGGCGCTGGGAAATTTCCTCGCTGACGCATCGGGATTGGGCTTTGCGGCCAGCGCGTCGTTGATCGCAGGGGGGATCGTCGTCACGGCGCTGGCGTTGCGGTTCACTCCGCTCAGCGGGGTGCTGCTGTTCTGGGTGGCCTTCATGATGAGCCGGCCGTTTGTCGCGACCTTCGGTGACCTGCCGACCAGGCCGGTGTCGCACGGTGGGTTGGCGCAGGGGGCGGGCGGGGCCTGGCGGTTACTGGCGGTGCTGCCGTTCGCGTCCCTGCTGATCCAGCGCGGGCGTCAAGACAGGCTCAGCGCTCCGAATGCCCCGACTCATCGTAATCGCGCTGGTGGAACAGGTCCGGCCGGATCAACGCAATGAAGGCCCGTGCCTGCGGCGACAGGTACTTGCCCTTGCGCACCACCACGCCGTAGCTGCGCGAGGGGAAATACGCGCTGAGCGAGCGCGCCGCGATCCGGCCGCGGTCCGATTCGCCGATGCAGATCGAACTGACGATCGACAGGCCCATGCCCATCGCCACGTACTGCTTGATCACCTCCCAGCCGCCGACCTCCAGCACCACGTTGTAGGGCACGCGCGCCTGCTGGAAGGTCAGGTCCACCAGCCGGTAGGTGATCTGCCGGCGCGGTGGCAGGATCAGGCCGTAGGGCGAGATGTCTTCCAGGGTGACCTTGGATTTGTTGGCCAGCGGATGGTCGGGCGGGGTGATCAGCATCGGCTCGAAGCGGTAGACCGGTTCGTAGCTCAGGTCGGCCGGCACATCGACCATCGAACCCACCGCCAGATCCACCGCATCCTCGCGCAGCAGGTCGGTGCCGTCGGCGCTGATGGCGTTGTGCAGGGTCAGGCGGACATCCGGGTGCGCGCGGCGGAAGGCGTCGACGATACGCGGCAGCAGGTACAGGATGGTCGAGCTGTTGGCGGCGATGTTGAGTTCACCCGCGTCCAGGCCACTGACCTTGTCGCGGAAACTGGCCGCCAGGCCGTCCACGCCCTCGACCAGCGGCTGGGCCATCTCGAACAGCAACTGGCCTGCGCGGGTGGGGGACAGTCGCCGGCCGCTGCGCTCGAACAGGTGCGAACCGTATTCGCGTTCCAGCGCCTGCAACTGCAGCGAGATGGCGGGTTGACTGACGAACAACGCCTCCGCCGCACGCGAGACCGAGCCCAGGCGCACCACTTGGCAAAAGGCCCGCAGCGGCTTCAGCCGATCGGATTTGTAGGAAAATCGCGGAGTTACGGGGGCAGTCATGTGATGGTTGCCTGCAACTATGAGTTGGCCTTATGAATTTGATTGATAAAACTAAGTAGTCAAATACTACTCCGCGGAGCACGGTGGCGAACCAGTCAACACACTGTCGAGGTCGCCATGTCCGCCACCGCCCACGCCTTGCCACCCCGGGACCGGCCCATTGCCGGCGCCACGCCCGGACTGGCATTGAATCGCCAGGACGCCGGCCAGGATGCGTTGCTGCCCCCGGCGCTGCTGGCGTTGCTGGTCTCGCTGCACCGTGCGATCGAACCCAGCCGCCAGGCCCGCCTGGCCCAGCGCCAGGTGCGGCAGGCCGCGTTCGATGCCGGCGCGCTGCCGGACTTCCGCGCCGACACCGCCGCCCTGCGCGAGGAAGACTGGACCGTGGCGCCGATCCCGGCTGCGCTGGCCGACCGCCGCGTGGAGATTACCGGCCCAACCGACCCGAAGATGGTCATCAACGCGCTGAACTCCGGCGCCAGGGTGTTCATGGCCGACTTCGAGGATTCGACCTCGCCGACCTGGGCCAACCTGCTGACCGGCCAGCGTGCGCTGATCGGTGCGGTCGCCGGCGACCTTCAGTTCTCCGCACCCGCCGGCGGCGGCAAGCCCGGCAAGCACTACGCACTCAAGCCTTACGACGAACAGGCGGTGCTGATCGTGCGTCCGCGCGGCTGGCACCTGGACGAGAAGCACGTGCTGGTCGATGGCGCGCCGATTGCCGGCGGCCTGTTCGACGTGGCGACCTTCGCCTTCCACAACGCCCGCGCGCTGCAGGCCAGGGACCGCGGTCCGTATTTCTACCTGCCCAAGCTGCAGTCGATGGAAGAGGCCGCGCTGTGGGAGACCGCGCTGTCGCACATCGAGGCGGTGCTGGGCCTGCCACAGGGCCAGATGAAGGTGACGGTGCTGATCGAGACGCTGCCGGCGGTGTTCGAGATGCACGAGATCCTGCACGCGCTGCGCAGCCGCATCGTCGGGCTGAACTGCGGTCGCTGGGACTACATCTTTTCCTACATCAAGACCTTCCGTGCCCACGCCGACCGGGTCCTGCCCGAGCGTGGCCAGGTCACCATGACCCAGCCGTTCCTGAAGGCGTATTCGGAACTGCTGATCCAGACCTGCCACAGGCGTGGCGCGCATGCGATGGGCGGCATGGCCGCGCAGATCCCGATCAACCACGACGCGGCCGCCAACGAGCAGGCCATGGCGCGGGTGCGTGCCGACAAGCTGCGCGAGGTGAGCGCCGGCCACGATGGCACTTGGGTCGCGCATCCGGCCTTGATCCCGGTGGCCAGGGCGATCTTCGACGCGCACATGCCGCAGGCCAACCAGCACGGCGTTGCCCGCGCCGACGTGCAGGTGAGCCGCGATGACCTGATCCGCCCGTCGACCGGCACGATCAGCCGTGCGGGTTTCGAGGGCAACGTCGAGGTCTGCGTGCGTTACCTGGCTGCGTGGCTGGATGGCAACGGCTGCGTGCCGATCCACTGGCTGATGGAAGATGCCGCCACCGCCGAGATCTCGCGCACCCAGCTGTGGCAGTGGCTGCATACCGACGGCGTGCACCTGGACGACGGCACGGCGATCGACAATGCGCTGCTGCAAACCACGCTCAAGCGCTTGCCTGCGCTGCTCGGCGACACTGCGGCGATGCCGGGCGCGGCAAAGGTCGAGCAGGCCACCGCGCTGCTGGACGAACTCTCTCGCAGCGAAACGCTGGCCGAGTTCCTTACGTTGCCAGCGTATGCGTTGATCGACTGATCCAACCGCACTGCCTTCATTCCCTCCATCGCGGGGATGACGACAAAAAACCGTAACCGCTTCAAGGCCAGGACCGCTTCCCACAGGCGGCCATGGGTCGCTGCACCCTTCAGACACCCACTGATCCACACGAGGACCACGTCATGAGCAAGCTGCGCACTGCCGAAGAGATCCAGAAGGACTGGGACACCAATCCGCGCTGGGAAGGCATCACCCGCGACTACACCGCAAGCGATGTGGTGCGCCTGCGCGGCACCGTGCCGATCGAATACTCGATCGCCACGCTGGGCGCCGAGAAGCTGTGGAAGCACCTGCACACCGAGGACTTCGTCAACGCGCTGGGCGCGCTGACCGGCAACCAGGCCATGCAGCAGGTCAAGGCGGGGTTGAAGGCCATCTATCTGTCGGGTTGGCAGGTCGCTGCCGATGCCAACCTGGCCGGGCAGATGTATCCGGACCAGTCGCTGTATCCGGCCGATTCGGTGCCGGCGGTGGTCAAGCGCATCAACAACACGCTGCTGCGTGCCGACCAGCTGTATCACGCAGAGGGCGATGACAGCATCGACTTCCTGCAGCCGATCGTGGCCGATGCCGAAGCCGGCTTTGGTGGCGTGCTCAATGCCTTCGAGCTAATGAAGGCAATGATCGAAGCCGGCGCGGCCGGCGTGCATTTCGAAGACCAGCTGGCCAGCGTCAAGAAGTGCGGCCACATGGGCGGCAAGGTGCTGGTGCCCACCCGTGAGGCGATCGAGAAGTTGAACGCCGCACGCCTGGCGGCCGACGTCATGGGCGTGCCGACCCTGCTGGTCGCGCGCACCGATGC
>JBIIHJ010000208.1:0-7014 GCA_044235875.1 Pseudoxanthomonas sp. | reverse complement strand
CGGCGTTCACGCCGTGGAATTTCCCGATCAACCAGGTCGTGCGCAAGCTCGGCGCCGCGCTGGCCGCGGGCTGCTCGTTCCTGGTCAAGGCACCGGAAGAAACCCCGGCCTCGCCGGCCGCATTGATCAAAGCCTTCGTCGATGCCGGCGTGCCGGCCGGCACGGTCGGCCTGGTGTTCGGCGATCCGGCCGAGATCTCGGCGTACCTGATTCCGCATCCGATCATCCGCAAGATCACCTTCACCGGCTCCACCGCAGTGGGCAAGCAGCTGGCCGCCCTGGCCGGCCAGCACATGAAGCGCGCCACGATGGAGCTGGGCGGCCACGCACCGGTGATCGTAGCCGAGGACGCGGACGTGGAACTGGCGGTCAAGGCCAGCGGCGGCGCCAAGTTCCGCAATGCCGGCCAGGTCTGCATCTCGCCCACGCGCTTCCTGGTGCACAACAGCCTCAAGCAGGCCTTCACCGAAGCGCTGGTCAAGCACGCCGAAACGCTCACGTTGGGCAACGGCCTGGATGCGGCCACCACGCTGGGCCCGCTGGCCAACGCACGGCGCCTGGAGGCCATGGCGCAGGTCGTGCTCGATGCACGCAACAAGGGCGCCAAGGTCGCCACCGGCGGCGAGCGCGTGGGCGGCAGCGGCAACTTCTTCGCGCCCACCGTGCTGGCCGACGTGCCGCTGGATGCCTCGGTGTTCAACGACGAACCGTTTGGCCCGGTCGCCGCGGTGCGCGGCTTCGACACCCTCGAAGAAGCCATCGCCGAAGCCAACCGCCTGCCCTACGGCCTGTCGGCGTATGCCTTCACCCGATCGATCAAGAACGCGCACCTGCTGACCCACCAGGTCGAGACCGGCATGCTGTGGATCAACCAGCCGGCCCTGCCGACGCCGGAACTGCCCTTCGGCGGCATCAAGGACTCCGGCTACGGCTCCGAAGGCGGCCCCGAAGCGGTGGAGGCTTACTTGAACACCAAATCGGTGAGCATCACTGCGGCGTAAGCCGCCCGCCACTGCGTAGCTTCTTCAAACGAGGGAGAAGCTGCGCAGCGAACGGCCAGGCGCGTTACTGGGCCAGGTAGTCTTCCGCGTAGAAACTTTTTATAAACGACTCCTGCATTTCACCAGGCAGTCCGCCCTGCTCCTTTCGCATCTTCGCGACCTGCTCGCGATAGGTCGACGTCTTCTTGAAGGCCTCGAATTTCCTGTCGCGATAGGCCTCGAACTCAGCCCTGCTCAGAGACAAAGATTCCACCACGCGTCCGTGAGAAACCCGATAGATCCTGTAGTGCGCATACGTTGAACCAAAGCCCATGTGGACGTAGTCCGCCAGCTCGCCGTCCGGGACGATCAGCGCCCCGGAATACCAGGACGCGGGAATGCGCGTCTGCTTTGGAAACAAGAGAGACAGGACGCTGCTGCGATGTCCGTCATACGACATCGTTTCATACGTGGTGATGGTGACGTCGCTCAGATAAAGCACGCCATTGGCGATCTTCCATTCCGCCAGGTAGCCGCGCCAGTTAGCGCTTGAGACAGCGGCCTCCTTCGGCGGGAAATCCTTCCGTCCCTCGAGATACCCCTCCAGCGGCAACGTCGTCAGAGAGTGGCGCTGCCCCTCGATCATGATGGAATCAGGCATCTGCGCAGTTGCTGCGACGCGCGGAGCCCAGAAGAGGATCCATCCCAGCAACAACGTGCCAACAAGTTGCTTCATTGCGTCTCTCCCTTGGGGCAATGCGAAGTCTCAGCCTATTGAAATCCCGAAAACAACACAGGAGCTCTTTGCGCTGTCAAGACGTGCCAGGATCGTCGTCCACGGTCACGCGCTGTACCCGCGTGCGGTAGGCCATGACGTTGTCACCATCGATCCGCGTCTGGCGCGTGCCGGTGACGGTATTGACCTTGTCCTGCGAGCCGGTCACCGGCCTGGCATCGACCTTGGTTTCGCGTTCGAAGCCATGCGACTTGTCGGTATTGCGGTAATAGCGATAGAGCGCCCAGTACAGCGCCGTGGCGCCAGCCGGACCGATCGCCAGCAACATGAGCCCGGCGTCGTCGCTCATGACATGTGCGCCATGATCCACAGGGCGATGCCCTCGAGGATCGTGCCGACGGTCAACGCGGCGGTAAGCAGCTTCCACTGCTGGACGGGCACGCTGCCCATGGTCTCTCCGGTGCGGCCGTTGACCGCGATGTAGTGCAGCAGGCCGCCGTTGTCGCCAGGCTGGTGGTACGAATACAGCCACACCGGCAGGTACATCGCCACCCAGCGCGTGCCATGCACGGCCAGGCCCTCCTGCTCCCAGCGCACGCCGCGATCGAAACGCGAGACCGAGGCTTGCACCTGCGCGCGTGCGATCGACAGCAGCTGGTCTTCCAGGCGCGGGCGCAGCTGCTCCACGTCGCGATCGCGCTTTTCCGAAGTAAAGCCGGCCAGGTAGGACGCGTTCCACTTCACCGCATTCTTGGTGTCGAACGGCAAAATCGTGTTGATGATGTTGTTGGTGTTGGCGCGCGTATCCAGGTTGCCGCGCGCGGCCGACGATTCCAGCGGCAGATCATCGACGGTGAAGTCCACCTGCCGATCGATGCGGTACACGTCGGCGTCGTAGTAGGTGACCTTGCGCTTGCCCTCGGTCCGCGTGTATTCGCGCGTCTTGATCTCGCCGTGGCCGAACACGCTGGCGCTCGCGTTACCGTCCACGATCATGTAAGGCAAGTAGACGCCCACGACGTTCTCCGGCGTGAACTGCTGCTTGAACGCTTTCAGCGCAAACAGCCGGCGCTTGTCGACGAACTGACGGATGCGCGCCACCGCATCGTCTTTCTTGATATGGAACGGCAGCACCGCGTCGGGCACCGCGCCGTTGGGCACCTGCTCGTTGATGCCGAACACATGGCGGCACCAGTGGCAGCGCGCGGTCATCTGGCTGTTGGTGTTGACCGTCACCTCGGCACCGCAGCCGGTGCACTTGAACGTCATCAGGCTGGCGGCATCGGCGGCGATGTCGCGCGCACCGGACGCAATCACCGTGCCCCGCAGCTGATCGAGGCCTTGGCCGAAACCGAAGGCTTCCTCCACCCGTTCGCCATGCCACTGGTGGCGGCAATACAGGCAGATCAACACATCGGTGCCGGCACGTGGGCGGATGTCGGTCGAGCCGCACTTGGGGCAACAATTCAGCCCGTCCTTGAGCCCATCGCTTGCGGTGTCGATGGCCAGCGGATCGGGCGCCTGCAGTGCGTCGCGAATCGGCCGGGGCAACGTGGACGCATCCACCCCGAGTTCGCCCGGCAGTGGCGGGACCTCCTGTGGCGAGCCGGGGCCGGTGTATTGCGGTACCGGCGGCGGTGGCAGCGGCGGCGGACCTTGGGTGTTGGACATGGCGACGGCGCGATCGGCGGCTTACAGACCCAGCGCCTTGGCCTTGGCTGCGTCGTAGTCGTCCTGGGTGATCAGGCCCAGGTCAAGCAGTTCCTTGGCCTTCTTCAGCTTGGCGACCGGGTCATCGACTGCGGGCGCGGCCGGTACCACCGGCTGCTGCAGGCCACCCAGGCCGCCCATGCCCGAGGCCATGCCCAGGCCGACCAGGCCGGCGGCGCCACTGTGTTCGCCGGCCGACTGCATGCCCTGGGCCACGCTGGCCTGCAGGTTGGCGTTGCCGCGCGCACCGGACAGCGCTTCGGCGCGCTGCACGTTCTTGAGCAGCTCGCGCGTGTTGGCGTCGTACTCGATCGACACGATCGCGGTCTTGACGATGGCCAGGCCGCGGTCGGACTTCCACTGGTAGCCGGCTTCCACCGCATCGGACAGGCTCTTGGCGAAGCCGAGCGAATCCTGCTGCAGCTTGGTGATGCGATTGCCCTTGCCCGGATCGTTGGTATACAGGCTGAAGGCCGGCGCCAGCGAGCCCACCACTTCGTTGAACAGCTGGCTGGCGGCGGCGTTGTCGATATCGGTGAAGTCGAATACCTGGCCCGGCTGCAGATATGCGGCCGGCACGAAGTTCTTCACGAACAGGATCGGGTCGACGATCTTCAGCGTGTACGAGCCGCGCGTGATCGCGCCGACCTGCGTGTTGAGGAAGCCATCGTCCCAGTAGATTTCGGACTGGGTACCGAAACGGTTGTCCGGCAGCTCCTTGAGCGAGACGAAGTACGCCGCCTGCTGCGAGCCCGGCTGGCCACCGAACTTGAAGCGCTCCCAACTCTGCTTGACCAGCGAAGCCAGCAGGCCGTCGCCGGCGTAGATCGACTTGGAATTGACATCGTCCGAGCGCCACTCATACCCGCCCGCCTCGGCCGCGAAGCCGGTGATCCTGCCGTCCTGGAACAACAGCAGGCCGTAGCCTTCTGGCACGACGATCTTGGAGCCGTTGGTGATGATGTTCGACGAGCCGCGCGTGTTGGAACCGCGCCCGGCATCGGTGCCCTGCGGCACCGCCGCGAACAGCGCCGCCGTCGACGGCAGGCTTTCGGGAATGGTGTAGAAATCCTTCCACTGGTCGGCCAGCACGCCACCCACCGACCCCACCACTGCCTGTACAAGACCCATGTCCGCTCTCCGCGATTTCGTGGCCGGGCCGTGTGCCCACCATGCGCGGCAGACTATACATTCCCGGCCGCGCGCCCACGGCTAACGGATGGCGTATGCCGAACGGACTTGGTTTCAGTTTTGCGACACGCCGGCGCTGCCTGGCTGCTTGCTCGCAAGCCTCGAAGAATCAACTGCCGCGCAAACGGAGGCACACGCACAGCGCCGCTTTTTGCGCGCAAGCGTCAAAGCCTTGCGGCCGCAGCCCTGGTGCCGCCGTGCCCCCCCCTTGGAAGCGCCGGTGACCACGGCGACCTTACCTGCAAGCTTGCTCATGTTGAATTTCCTGATGGAAAAAGGGCACACACGCTTGCAGCCATTGCCCACCGCATGTGTGCATCAGGAATGGGGTGCGGGTGCGGCCGGGATAAGCGGGAGCATCGGGGAGCGCGCATCCCAAAAAGTGGTGGCGCTGCGGCCACCCACCACCCGGCCCCGAAGCCGCCTCCGCGCCGACCGCTGATCTTCCGGCTCCGCGCAGGACGCATTGACACCAGCCGACGGGCGGCGCGACCCTGCCGCTTCCGATGCTTTTGGCCGCAGGTCACATGATCGCTCGATTGCCGCAGTGGGTCTGGTTGGGAGCCTGGGTCATGGCGTTCAATGCCGGCATCGTCAACGTCGTCTCCCTCGTCGGCTATGGGCACCAGGGCGTCAGCCACATGACCGGGATCACCTCACAGATGGGCGAGCGTGTCGCAGCCGCCGACCTGCTGGGCCTGGCCCACCTGGCTGGCGTCGCACTGTGCTTTGTCGTCGGGTCGGCGCTGAGTGGATTGCTGGTCGAAGACATCGCACTGCAACTGCACAAGCGCTATGGGGTTGTCCTGGTGCTGGAAGCGGCCCTGCTGGCCGGAGCGCTTCCCCTGATGGACCACGCCGCCGTTGCCGGACTCTGGCTGGCCGCATGCGCCTGTGGCCTCCAGAATGGCATGGCCACCACTTACAGCGGCGCCGTGGTGCGCACGACCCATGTCTCCGGCATGTTCACCGACCTGGGCCTGGCCATCGGCCATCGCCTCAGGAGGATGCCCTTGCCGGCAAGACGGCTCTCGCTATGCCTCACCGTGATCGTCGGTTTCTTCTGTGGCGGCGTGGGCGGCGCGTTCGGCTTCCTGGCGTGGGGCAACCGGATCCTGCTGCTGCCGATTGCGATCTGCCTCGGGCTGGCCTGTGCGCATTGGATCGCCATCCAGCCGCGGCCACATCGCCCCTAGCGCGGCGCGCCCGCTGGGTGCTCTCACCTGACGGCCGTTGGCAGCCATTCCATCGAGACGCCGTGCCCGCTCCTGCCTCACAGGCAATGACGGAATCCTTGGTCATCAGCTCTTTCTGTCGCTCGCCTGCCAGGGAGGTCCCTGACAGGATGTGGTGTGTCATGCCGACACGAGCAAAGGGCGGCACCGTAACTGTTCCCCGGATCGACGGCGCAGCGAAAGCGGGATCGGGCCAAACGTTCCTGTTACCGGGACGGATGCACGCCGATCGTTCTCGATGCGTGCGGCCGACGCCAGGCAGGCCTTCCCGGGCTGGCAACGCGCACCCTCAGCGTCGCCCGGCGTCTGTGACGAGGTGGGCATGCGCCCGGCCTTGCTCGCCTGTCACGCGCGCCGACAGCAGCGCGCGTCCAGTACCGGCACTGTTTGCCAATCGCAGTACCTGTGGCCTCCACGGCAACGACGACGCCGGATGTGATCAGCGGGCGCAGGGCCACCTGGTCTTGCCAGCGTGAGCGGGTGCGCTGGGTTCTGACGAGACGACGGACCGATTGCTCGCCGTCATCTATCTCGGTCACGCCGTGCGTCGCTCATCGCCCCGTTCGTGGACGAATCGGAGACAGAATCGACCAATAACGCGCATTCATTTCACACATCCAGATGATCGTTTAAAGATCAGATGAAAATCATTTGAAAGTCAGAAAACCCCGCACCTAGCCTGCACTGGTCATGGGACGTCCATGACATAACCAGGAGACGGTGATGAACACGAACGAGAACATCGGCAGCACTACGCAGGAAGAAGTGATCGTGCTGGGCGTGGCCAGTGTCGAGACCCAGGGCCAGCCTGGCCTGCCCACCGAAGGGGTGGATCAGAGGATCATGGCAGGCATCTCGGACGAGTGATGGACCGGGCGCACCGCAAGGTGCGCCCACTCCCAGGGAGATCCCTCATGCGTTATGGACTGCGGCACGACCTGTCGTATTGCCTGATCGATGGCCGCCCCATCTTTCTGGACATCGAGAAAGATCGGTATTTCCGGCTTGGAACGGCGCTGGAGGGCGCATTCCTCGAGCATGTACTAGCCGGCGGCAACCCGCAATATCCACATGCGCTGGTTGATCACGGGATCCTGGTGCCTGGACCAACGACCGACTGTTGCGCACACCAGCCACTGGCACTGCCATGCCGGAGCCTGGT
>JBIIHJ010000207.1:0-7016 GCA_044235875.1 Pseudoxanthomonas sp. | reverse complement strand
TGGAAAGCGCGCTGGTCTCCCATCCCAAGGTCGCCGAGGCGGCGGTGGTCGGCTTCCCGCACGACATCAAGGGCCAGGGCATCTATGCGTACGTGACCCTGGTGGCCGGCGAACAGCCCTCCGATGCGCTGTACAAGGAACTGGTGGCCCACGTGCGCAAGGAAATCGGACCCATCGCCTCGCCCGACCACCTGCAGTGGGCGCCAGGGCTGCCCAAGACGCGCTCGGGCAAGATCATGCGCCGCATCCTGCGCAAGATCGCCGAAAACGCACCGGACCAGCTGGGCGACACCTCGACCCTGGCCGACCCGTCGGTGGTCGATTCGCTGGTGTCCGAGCGCAAGGTCCAGTAACGGGAGCGATGGGTCGTGAGCAGTGATGCGTCGAAAGCCGATCGCGTGGTCTGGCACTATGCCAACCGTGCCCACCAGGAATCGTCATCGCCCGAGCGCGACGGCGGCCCGGCGTACGACCCCACTCCCACGGCCCCCGCATCCATGACCACTCTGCTTATCGCCGACGACCATCCCTTGTTCCGGGAGGCCCTGCGCGGGGCCGTCCAGCGCGTGCTGCCGGGGGTGAACCTGCACGAGGCCGACAGCGTCGATGCGCTCTACACCCTGGTCGAGGCCAACCCGGACGCCGACCTGCTGCTGCTGGACCTCAACATGCCCGGCGCGCACGGCTTCAACGCGCTGGTGCACCTGCGCGCCCTGCATCCGCAGTTGCCGGTGATCGTGGTCTCCGCCCGCGAGGAACCGACGGTGATGCGTCGCGCCCTGGATCACGGCGCGATGGGCTTCATCCCCAAGTCGGTCGATTCGGACACCATCGGCGAGGCCATCGGCTCGGTGCTCGATGGCGAGCGCTGGGCGCCGGAAGAAGCCCACAACGCGCCGGCGATCGGCCGTGACGAGCATGAGGTGGCCCAGCGCCTGCGCGATCTCACCCCGCAGCAGTTCCGCGTGCTGCAGATGCTCGGCGCAGGCCGCCTCAACAAGCAGATCGCCTACGACCTGGGCGTGTCCGAGGCCACCATCAAGGCCCACGTCACCGCCATCCTGCGCAAGCTGGGCGTGACCAACCGCACCCAGGCGGTGCTGATGGCCGGGCGTTTGTCGGTCGATCCGGACGGGCTGATCCCGCCGCCGGAAGACCAGGAATAGAGCGTGCAAGTCGATGCATGGGTGACCAAGCCTTTCCGGTAAGGCCGCGTCGCTGCGATAGCGGCTCCCACACAGGCAAGCGCTGCCGTTCCCGCGGGGAGCCGGTTTATCGGCGATGGCCCTGCCCGTTCAAGCCCATCGCTGGCATGGCGGCACCTACGAAGCGCATCTTCGAAGCGCACCGTGCAGGCAGGCGCCTGCGGATTGGGTACGCTTCGGCTTCATCTGCCGCCGGCTGAGCCGCATGCACGACGCCACCGTCATCGCCTCGCGCATTGCCGAGGCCTTCGCCGACTACCACGCACAGTTCGCGGCCATCACCCAGCGCGCGAGGCAGCGCTTCGAGCAGCGTGACTGGCGTGGCGCGCGCGGCGATGCCACCGAGCGCATCGCCTTGTACGACGCCTGCGTGGACCAGTGCCGGATGCGCCTGCAGGCGGTACTGCAGGGCCGCGCTTTCGACCGCACACTGTGGGAGGGCGTGCGTGACCACTACGGCACGCTGATCGAAGGCCAGATCGACCGTGAGCTCTACAAGACCTTCTACAACACGCTGAGCCGGCGCTTCTTCCAGACCCAGGGCGTGGATGCGCAGATCGAGTTCGTGGCGCTGGACATCGCGCCGACCGATGCGATCACCCATCCGGTGGCCCGACACAGCTATGCGGTCTCGCTGAAGCGGCCGACCGACACTTTCGAGCGCGTACTGGGCGATTACGCCTTCGACGTGCCCTACGCGCATCGCACGCGCTGCGCGGCGGCGGTGGCGGTGCGGCTGCAGGACGATCTGGCGCCGTGGGGCCAGGATCCGGTGCGGGCGATCGAGCTGCTGGACACGGTCTTCTACCGCGAACGACGCGCCTACCTGGTGGGCCGCGTGCTGGGCGAATCGCGCTTCTCGCCATGCGTGATTGCCCTGGTCAACGACGAAGGCGGGCTGCGCGTGGATGCGGTGCTGACCCGGCGTGCGGACGTGGCCCAGCTGTTCGGCGTCTCGCGCAGCTATTTCCAGGCCGACCTGCCGACGGTGGGCGATGCGGTGGTGTTCCTGCGCACGCTGCTGCCGCACAAGCCCATCGACGAGCTCTACACCGTGCTGGGCCGGGCCAAGCAAGGCAAGACCGAGCGCTTCCGCACGTTCTTCCATCACTTCGACGAGCGGCCCAACGAGCAGCTGGTGCAGGCCGAGGGCACCCCGGGACTGGTCATGGCGGTGTTCACCCTGCCCAGCTATCCGCTGGTGTTCAAGCTGATCCGCGACCGCTTTGCCGAGACCAAGCAGGTCACGCGCAAGGACGTGCAGGATCGCTACGCGCTGGTGTTCAACCGCGATCGCGTGGGCCGGCTGCTGGATGCGCAGCCCTACCGATCGCTGCGCTTCCCGGTCGCGCGCTTCGCGCCGGCGCTGCTGGACGAACTGCGACAGACCTGCGCCGGCAGTCTGGTGTTCGAGGGCGACGATGTGATCATCGCGCTGTGCTACGTGCAGCGCCGGCTGCGGCCGTTGAACCTGTACCTGCGCGAGCAGACCGCCGATGCCGCACGCGCGGCCGCCCTGGAGTACGGCCAGGCCATCGTCGACATGGCCCGCAACAACATCTTTCCCGGCGACATGCTGCTGAAGAACTTCGGCGTGTCGCGACATGGGCGCGTGGTGTTCTACGACTACGACGAGGTGCGGCTGATCACCGACTGCGCTTTTCGCGACTGGCCCAAGGCCCAGAACGAGGAAGATCTGATGTCGGCCGAGCCCTGGTTCCATGTCGCGCCAGGCGATGTGTTCCCCGAGCGCTTCGCCCAGTTCATGGGCCTGCCGCAGGCGCTGTCGCGCACCGTGCAGGCGGTGCACGGCCAGCTGTTCGACGCGGGTTGGTGGCGCACCTTGCAGGCTGAACTGGCGCAGGGCCATTACCCTGACACGCCGCCGTATCCGCCCAGCCTGCGCGTGGCCTGAACCGTCTTCATCGCCGGCCTGCAAACCCGGCCAACCATGATTGACCGATGCGCGATGGCGGCGGAAAATTACGCCACGCCGCCGCAGTCCAGCGCGCCGGCCTCACTCCCGCAGGACTTCCTTCCCATGCCCAGCGACCCTTCCAGTCGATCTTGCCTGCCGTCAACGGTGGCTGCGCGCTGAGCCTTGCGCGGGTTCGGCCGGGCTGCCGTTGCGGCATGCCCAACCAGGCCGTCCCGATGCACCTGACCCGCTTTTCGTTCAAGACCGCCGACCAGGCGGCCCTGCAGCTGCAGTCCTTCCGCTGCCTCAACACCGCCGACGTGGTCGAGCGCCTCAATCGCCTCAAGCCCGCCGTGGCCTGCGCCACGTTTGCCGGGCTGGCCGACGACCGCGCCATCCATGTCCTGGAACAGCCCGAACTGCAGCGTGCCCCGTCCCTGCTGCTGGCCTTGCCGCGCACGCGCCAGTCGCTGGTGCTGGAAGGCATGGCCGACGACCGTGCTGCCGACCTGGTCCAGGCACTGGACCTGGCATCGCAGGCCAGCGTGCTGGCCGACCTGGCCACACGTGCACCGGCCAGTGCGCACGCGATCCAGAAGCTGATGCGCTACACGCCGCGCACGGCCGGCAGCCTGATGACCACCGAATACGTGGCCGTCTCCGCCGACTGCAGCGTGGGCCAGGCCCTGGCCCACGTGCGCGAGGTCGAACGCAAGCGCGAGACCGTATACGCGATCCACGTGCTGGTGCCCGGCAGCGACGTCCTGCAACAGGTGGTGACGCTGCGCCGACTGATCACCGGCGATCCGCAAGCCAGCATCCTCAGCGTGGCCCAGGTCAATCCGCCGGTGACCGTCTCGCCGCTGACCGACCAGCAGGAGGTGGCGCGCCTGATCCGTCGCCATGACCTGCTGTCCATTGCCGTGGTCGACGAGCAGCAGCGGATGCTGGGCATCGTCACCGTGGACGACATCATCGACACGATGATGGCCGAGGGCACCGAGGACGCGCACAAGTTTGGCGGCATGGAGGCGCTGGAGGCGCCGTACATGCAGATCGGCTTCTGGCGGATGATCCGCAAGCGCGCCGGCTGGCTGTGCGCGTTGTTCCTCGGCGAGATGCTGACCGCCTCGGCCATGCAGCACTTCGAAGGCGAGCTGGACAAGGCGCTGGTGCTGACCTTGTTCATCCCGTTGATCATGAGCTCGGGCGGCAACTCGGGCTCGCAGGCGACCTCGCTGCTGATCCGCGCCCTGGCCCTGCGCGAACTGCGTTTGGGCGACTGGTGGCGGGTCGCCCTGCGCGAACTGCCCACCGGCCTGCTGCTGGGCGCGATCCTGGGCGTGATCGCGATCGTGCGCGTGGCGATCTGGCAGCAGGCCGGCATCTACGATTACGGCCCGCACTGGATGCTGGTCGGGCTGACGGTGGGCGCGGCGCTGGTGGGGATCGTGACCTTCGGTTCGCTGTCGGGCTCGCTGCTGCCGTTCCTGCTGCAGCGGCTGCGCTTTGACCCGGCCAGTGCGTCGGCGCCGTTTGTGGCCACGCTGGTGGATGTCACGGGGCTGGTGATCTATTTCAGCATTGCGCTGGCGATTTTGCGGGGGACGTTGTTGTAGTCCCTGTTGTTCTTTCTCTAGTCGAGTTTGGGTCAAGAGCCTTCGTGCCGCTTCGCGGCCCGACCTGCTTTTTTGCTCGTGCAAGAAGCGCCGTTCCACAGACGAATGTCTGGTCAAGATAGGCAAAGAACACGCCTCCGGGCGGCACGCCCTCGCGTTGCGAGGGTTCGCTACGGAGCGAGGGATTTTTGGAAGGGACATCCCTGTCCCTTCCAGCAAACACCGTGCATCCGTGCGCGGTGCCCTGCGGGTCTTGGCCTCGCCCCTTCGCCGTGCCTCATGGAGGGTTGCGAGCGCAAGCGTAAGCAAGAGCCGAAACCCGAAGCCGGGCCACTTCAAGACGACCGCCGCCATGCATCGCATCATGCGATGGCTGCGCCTGGCCGTGTAACGTGTGCGCTGTCGCCCCGTCGGTCCATCGCGTCACGCATGAGTACCTATCGCCTCAAGTCCGTGTTCGCCCCGCAGTCGATCGCCATCATCGGCGGCAGCCCGCGCGAGCGCTCGGCCGGACGCGCGGTGGTGCGCAACCTGAAGGCCTCGGGATTTCCCGGCAAGATCGCCTGGGTCAACGCGCGCTATGGGCAGATCGACGGCATGGCCACGGTCCGCGCACTGGCCGACCTGGACTACGTGCCGGACCTGGTGATCATCACCGCGCCGGCGCCGATCGTGCCCAAGGTGGTGGCCACCGCGGCCCAGCGTGGCGTGGCCGCGGCGATCATCCTCACCGCTGGCCTGGGCGAAGGTCCGGGCTCGCTGGCCGAAGCCACCCAACGCGCCGCGCGCGCCCATGGCCTGCGCATCCTCGGCCCACACTGCCTGGGCGTGATCGCCCCGCACGCCAAGCTCAACGCCAGCATCGCCGCACACACGCCATTGCCTGGCGACCTGGCCCTGATTTCCGAGTCCAGCGCGATCGCTGCGGCACTGGTGGAATGGGGTGTGGCCCATCAGGTCGGGTTTTCGGCCGTGGTGTCGCTGGGCGATGCGCTGGATGTGGACTTCAGCGACCTGCTCGATCACTTCGCCACCGACCATCGCACCCGCGCAATCCTGCTCTACGTCGAATCGATCCGCGACGCGCGCAAGTTCATGTCCGCCGCACGCGCCGCCGCGCGCGGCAAGCCGGTCGTGGTGGTCAAGTCCGGACGCGCGCCCAGCAGCGGCGGTGCCACCCATACCCAGACCCTGGCGCGCTCGGATGCGGTGTACGACGCCGCCTTCCGCCGCGCCGGGCTGCTGCGGGTAGGCGCGCTGGACGAACTGTTTGCCGCGGCGCAGACGCTGGGCCGGCTCGGCACCTTTCCCGGGCGACGCCTGGCGATCCTGTCCAACGGTGGCGGCGTCGGCGCGCTGGCCCGCGACCAGCTGGGCGCGCTCGGCGGCACGCTCGCCGCGCTGTCCGGGGGGACCGTGGACAAGCTCGATCGCGTGCTGCCGGACTGGTCGCGCAGCAATCCGGTGGACATCGTGGTCGACGCCGATGGCGAGCGTTACGGCGCGGCCATCGAAGCCCTGCTGTCCGACGGCGAAAACGACGCGGTGCTGGTGGTCAATGTTCCGACCGCCTTTACTTCGTCCGCCGATGCCGCGCGCGCCCTGGTGCAGAGCGCTGGCCAGCGACCGCGCCACAGCCGGGCCAAACCGGTGTTCGCCGTGTGGCTGGGTGGCGGTGAAACCGCGCTCTCCACGCTCAACGCCGCGCATATCCCCAGCTACGCGACCGAAGCCGACGCGGTCGCCGGCTTCATGCACCTGGTGCGTTACCGCGAAGCGCAGACCGCGCTGATGGAAACCCCACCCAGCCTGCCGGAGGACTTCGTCGTCGACACCGCTGCCGCGCGTGCCATCGTCGAAGCGGCCCTGGCCGATGGCCGCCAGTGGCTGGATCCGATCGCCGCCAGCCAGGTGCTGCGCGCCTACGGCATTCCCACCGCGCGGATCTGGGCGGCGGCCGACGCCGACGCGGCCGTCAAGCTGGCCCAGCCGCTGCTGGACGAAGGCCTGCCGGTGGCGGTCAAGGTGCTGTCGCCGGACATCACCCATAAATCCGATGTCGATGGCGTGCGCCTGAACCTGGTCTCGGCCGAGGCCGTGCATGCGGCGACCACCGCGCTGATCGAACGCGCCCGCCGGCTGCGCCCGGAAGCACGCATCGATGGCGTGGTCGTGCAGCCCACCGTGCTGCGACCCAAGTCGCGCGAGCTGATCGCCGGCATCGCCGACGATGCCGTGTTTGGTCCGGTGATCGTGTTCGGGCGCGGTGGTACC
>JBIIHJ010000206.1:0-7023 GCA_044235875.1 Pseudoxanthomonas sp. | reverse complement strand
ATCCGCACCCGCGGCGCGCAGGCGGTGGCCAAGCTGGAGAAGCTCAAGGCCGAACTGGGCGGACTGATCACCAACGTGCAGGGCACCGGCCTGCTGTTCTCTTGCGAGCTGGCCCCGCAGTTCAAGTGCTACGGTGCCGGTTCGACCGAGGAATGGCTGCGCGAGCGCGGCCTCAACGTGATCCACGGCGGCGCCAATTCGCTGCGCTTCACTCCGCACTTCAACATCGACGAAGCCGAACTGGACCTGCTGGTCTCGATGGTCGGCAAGGCCCTGCGCGAAGGTCCGCGCCAGCAGCAGGCCGCGGCGGCCTGATCGGGTCATCGCCCGCAACAGCCAGGAAAGGCCCGCAATGCGGGCCTTTTTCATGCAGGGTGCGGCGACTTCAGATCGGCGCGGCGGTGAGTTTGCGGCGCAGGTAGTTGGAGACCATCCGGTGCGGTTGCTTGCCACGCCACGACGCCCAGCACAGGTGCGAACCCACCGCGTCCTTGCCACCCAGATGCCCCAACCCGAACCAGGTGCGATCCGGATGGAAATGATCGCGCAGCGGGAAATGCAGGTCGTGGTAGCGCCAGCCCTGGTCCAGATAGAAATCGGTCAGCCCGCTGGGCCCGGACACATGCGGGATCAGGCGATGGTCGTCCAGGTTCTCCGGCGCGTGCGCGGTGAAGATGTGCGCGATGAAATCGCTCCAGAACGGATGTCCTGCCCTCGACGCCAGCACGGCATTGCCGATCTTGAAATCGCCGCTGCCCGGGCGCCCCTCTTCCACCGGCAGCACGCAGGCCTGCTCCAGCAACGCCGGCTCCAGCGCGCGCAGCAGCTTGTAATCGGTATCGAAATAAAACCCGCCATAAGCGTGCAGGTACGCGCAGCGCGCGATGTCGGCCTTGAGCACGCCGAAGCGGATGGCGTCATAGCGCGCGGCGAACTGCGGGAACACCGACTGCATCAGCGCGGCATTGTCCGCGTCGTCCCACAGGAACCCTTCCCAACCCGGTAGCAGGCGATGCAGACGGGCCTTGACCCGACGCTCCTCCCAGAGCAACTGTTTGCTGGGCGCGGTCAGGTGGAAAACGTGGGGGATCATGCGCAGGCTCCTTGAACGGTCCGCAACGTCCGTGCATCCGCCAGCGGGATCGGGCCTGGCACGGCAGTGGTCGCCTGACCACTGCGCGATACAACGTGACGCACATCGCGATCAGGCCAGCCCGTCAGGCCCGTTCGCCAACCTCGCAGCCGCCAGCGCTTGGGGCCGGCATCACAGCGGGCCAGGGCTGGCGATCACTCCCAGCAGCGGTCGGCGCGGCCTTTGAGCGTGGCATCGCGCGGGCAGTCGCGCGGTGCGATCCGGCCCTGGGTCCGTTCGACCACGCGCTTGTCGCCATTGGTCTCGCGGACCAGGTCGAAGGCGTCGTACAGGCGCCCGGTCGCGGTACGTGATTCGTAGCTCAGCCGCTGCCCATCCAGGTGCAGCACCTGGTAGAGCTGGGTGTCCTCGCCGATCGGCTGCATGGTCTTGCGGGCGTAGTCGGACAGTCGGTATTGCTTGGGACCGGCCACCGACACGATGAACACCGGCGCGCGCGCGTTGTCGGCATCGCCACGACGGCCATAGGTGTGGTCGTGGCCCTGCAGCACCAGATCGACCTTGTGCTTGCGGATCACCGGCAACACCTGCTCGACCAGCTTCTCATTGTCGCGCTCGGCGCGTGGCGAATAGAACGGCTGGTGGATCAGCACGATCGACCACGGCCGCGTGTTTTCCGACAGCACCTTGTCCAGCCATTTTGCCTGCGCCTGACCAGTCCCCAGATCCAAGGCCGAGGTGCCATCGATCACTGCCACGCGCACGTTCTGGTAATCGAACCAGTAGGTCGTCCGCGCCGTCTCGGACGGGCCGTTGCCCGGCAACGCGAAGGTCACCGGCCAGTGCCACCCAAGCACGCGCCGCGCCTGCGGGGTGTCTTCCGCCTCCTCGTGATACTCGTGGTTGCCCGGGGCCGGCGCGATGGCCGTGCCCTGCAGCATCCAGTCGCCCGCTTGGAACCACTCGGCCCATTCGTTGTCGTCCACGCCATCCTTGCCGCTGACCAGATCACCGGCAAACAGGGCCAGGCGTGCATCGGGCGTGCTACGCCAGGCCTGGCGGATCACGCGCGAGACCAGGCTCAGGTTCTTGTTCTGGGTGTCGCCGAAATACAGCAGGGTCAATGGCGTGTCGGCGCTGGCCGCGGTCCGGAAGTGATTCCACGGCCCCCAGGTGTCCTGGCCCTGCACGCGATACGCGTACAGCGTATCGGGCTTGAGGCCATCTACGTCGGCGCGATGATGATGCGACAGGCCATTGTCGGTCTTCAGCGGCGTGGTCGTCGCGCGCCGGACGAGCGGCGTCCCAACGTCCGGCGAATCACCGGCCAGCACCAGCTCCAGCCCCGGTTGCGACACGCTGGCGTCGGTGCGCCAGGCCACGGCAAACCCGGTCGAAGCGTCCTGCGCCGGCGAGGCGACGATGCGATCGGGAAAGCCGGTCGCCGCGTAATGGGTGCTGCCGGCCGGGACCTGCGTATTGGGTTCGGCCGTGCGCGGGGCTTCCTTGGCGCTTGCGATGCCCGCACCGGCAAAGCCGGCGAGGAGCATCAGGGTGAGGGCCGTCGTTTGTGACCTTGCGGCCGCCATCAACGCGGACACTCCGCCAGCTTCAGCGCCTTGGCGATGTCGCGCCAGTCGAACGCCGCCACGGCCTGGTCGTCATGCAGCGCGTAGAACACGCCCTGCGGGAAGCGCGCATCGCCATGTGCATCCATCCACACGCCATCGGTATTGGCCGTGACCTTGCCGGCGAACGCCCCCAGCGGCTGCAGGCTCTTGCGGTCGAACACCTGGAACACGCTGCGATCCTTGAACTGGTCGGTGCCGATCCAGTAACCGCCGCCATCGGCGCAGGTCAGCAGGGCGATGCCTTCGGCCTGGGCCTTGTACAGATCGGCACCGAGGTCGCGACCGCGGTACTGGCCATCGGCCAGGCCGTATTCGCGCAGGCGCGTGCCGGTGGCCACGTCTTCCTCGGCCAGCAGCAGGCGGTCATTGTCGGCGTCGCCATACACCGATTCGGCGATGCGGATCGCGCCGGCTTCGGTGGTGTCGCCGAAGGTCTGGGTCAGTGCGGCCTTCCATGCCGCGCCATCGCGACTGAGCTGGTAGCGGCGGAAGCGCTGGCCCAGGTCGGCCAGCGCCGGCACGGCTTTTTCGTCGGCGCCCAGCATGTAGTTGTCGCTGACGATGACCTCGATGCCGCCGTCCTTTTCGTGCGCCCACAGGCCGTAGGGCTTCTTCAGATCATCGGCGCCCAACACCGCCACCGACTTGAACTCCGGCAGCGAAAACGCCTGCACGCGATGGTTGTCGCGCTCGACGACAAGCACCAGATCGCCAACGACCGCGATCCCGTTGGGACGATCCAGCTGGCCAGGCGCGCTGCCCTTGCCCCCCACGGTGCGCAGCCGCTGGCCGGTGTCGCCATCGAACACCACCAGTTCGCCGGATTTCTTGGCGGTGGTGATGACCCAGCGCTGGCCCTGCGGCGTGACCCAGCTGGCCGGCGAATCCAGGTTGTCCTGCGGCGTGGAGGCGGTGACGAAGGCCTCGGCGACCACGGCGTGCGGCACGTTGGACGTAGCCAGCATCGGATCGGCGCCGCCTTCATCCGGCTCGCGATCCGCCGCTGCGGCGGCCGCCGGCGCCTCAGGTCTGGCAGGCGCCGCCGGCGCCTGGTCTGCGGGCTTGTTGCAGCCTGCCAGCAGCAGGCACGCCAGCCCCAGCGCCACGCTGCCGCGCGTGATGGCAACCGCGCGCATTACAGCTTCACCTTGAAGCCGACGGCGTAGGTGCGGCCGTATTCCTCGAACTGCTGGGTGTGCGAACGATCGCCCTGGTAACGCTCCAGCGGCTTGTCCAGCAGGTTGGACGCGTCGAAGTAGACCTCGATGTTGTCGGTGAACTGATAGCTCAGGCCGAAATCCAGCTGGGTGTTGGGCGCCACGAAGATATCGAAGTTGCCGCTTTGGCCCAGCTCGTCCAGGTACTCGCTGCGATACACGGCCGAGACACGTGCCGACAGGCCCGCCTTCTCGTAGCCCAGGTAGCCGGTGTAGACGTGCCTGGACGCACGCGGCAGGTCGAAGCTGTCATCGGCACGGCCCTCCAGGCCCGGGTCGAAATCGGTGTCCAGCCAGGTGCCGCTGGCGCCGACCAGCAGGCCGTTCCAGCCTTCGGGCAGGAATTCCAGCTGCTGCTGGTAGTTGAACTCGGCGCCCAGCACCTTGGCCTTGTCGCCATTGATGGCGCGGGTCACGTCGTAGCCAGCGTAGTCCGGATCGTTGTCGACCACGGTGTCGACGATGTAGCCGTCGATCCACTTGCGGAACACGCCCAGCGAGACGATGCCGCTCTTGCCCAGGTATTTTTCGAAGGACAGGTCCAGGTTGGTCGACTCGTAGGGATCCAGGTTCGGATTGCCCAGTTCGACTTCCTCGTCGTCGTTGTTGATCGTGGCGTGCGGGGCGATCTGGCCGAAGCCCGGACGCGAGACGGTCTTGTTGACCGCCGCGCGCAGTGCCCAGTCGTCACCGCCGTCGTAGCGCAGATGCAGGCCCGGCAGCACGTTGCTGTAACTGCTGTGCGCCTTGAGCTGGCTGACGGTGAAGTTTTCGCCGTCCTCGTCCAGGTCGATCTGGTTGCCCGTGGCGGTGAAACTGGTGCTTTCCACGCGCACGCCGGCGATCACGCGCAGTGCGCCGATGTCCCAGGTGCCCATCGCATAGGCGGCCAGGATGTCTTCCCTGGACGCATAGTCCTCGGCCAACGCAGCCGTTGCGTTGCTGCCGGCATCGCCGTCATCGGCGCTGTAGTCGGCCGCGTTCTGCGCCCAGTAATCGCGCATGGCCGATGAGCTCAGCGCCTGGCCCAGGCTATTGTGCCGGTGCGAAGGCGGGTTGACCGTCCAACCGGCCAGGTCGATGTCGGGACCTTCGGACAGCTCGGTTTCGTTCTTGTCGACGTTGCGGTCGCGGAAGCGGCCCAGCAGCCCCAGCTTGTAGCTGGACTGCTCGCCGTCGAAACGCACGTTGACCTTGGCGCTGACTTCCTTGTCGTCGGTGCGGCCCGGGGCCAGCACGAACTTGTTGAATTCGTAATTGCCGTTGTCGGCCCAGTCGTCGCTGGAGAAGTCGATCGCCGGCAGGCGTTTGTTCTGGTCGATGGTCGCATCCAGATCGTCGCCGTCGTACTTGAAGCGTGCTTCCATCTCGTCGTCCACGCGTTCGGTGGTCTTGGTGTAGCCCACCTGGTAGTCCACCACCGCCGCGCTCAGGCGGTTCTCGCCGCCAAAGCTGGCGGCCATGGCCTTCTGCTTCTTGGTGCGGTAACGCACGCGCTTGCCCAGGTCGTCCACCGGCGCCGAGTAGGTGCCGTCGCCGTTGTCGACCACATCATCGGTGTCGAAATCGATCACCGTGTTCTGGCGCGTTTCGGCATCCTGGTAATCGCTGTACAGCGTGCGCATGTAGTACTTGCTGTCCGCATCCGGGTGCCAGTCCAGGTTGAGGTTGGCGCCGATGCGGGTGCGATCGACGTAGTACTTGCGGCGCTGCTGCTGGACCATGAACAGGTCGCCGTTGTCGAGTTCGTCGTACTCGCCCTCGGTGTTGTCCGATTCGAACTTGCGGTCCTGGTAGTTCATCCCCAGGGCCACGCCGAAGGTGCCGTCGGCAAACAGGTCGCTGTAGTTGAACGACCCCTTCGGGCTGGTCTTGCCGCTGAGGTCCTGGTGGTTGGCCTCGACCTTGGCGCGGATGCTGCGGCCGTCGCGGTCGAAGGCCGAAGCCGATTCGACCTCGATCGCGCCACCGATCGAATCGCCCGGCATGTCCGGAGTCGGCGACTTGACCACCTTCAGGCGCTCGGTCGAATCGGACGGGATCAGGTCCAGCGGCGTGGCGCGGTTGTCGCTTTCGGCCGTGCCGATGGCGATGCCGTCGACGGTCACGCTGTTGAGCGCCGCATCCAGTCCGCGCACCACCACATAGCGGCCTTCGCCCTGATCGCGGGTCACGCTGACGCCCGGCAGGCGCGAGAGCGATTCGGCCACGTTCTGGTCGGGGTAATCGCCGACGTCATCGGCGGCCACCGCATCGAGGATCGCGTTGGAATCGCGTTTCAGGTCGATCGCGCGCACCTGCGCTTCCAGCTGCGGGCGCACCACCAGGCGGTCCAGCGTGGTCGCATCGGCCGGCACGGCCGCGGCGGCGGGGCCTTCCGCGACGCCGACGGTGTTGGCTGCGACGTCGTTGTCGGCAGCGAAGGCGGGCGTGGCGACCAATGCCGCCAGGGTCAGGGACACGGCGGTGGCAAGGCGGTGGCGATTCAACACGGAGCAGCTTCCCCAAACATGTAAAGAATGGGTGGGCACGGTATGTCCGGGAGGTTTCGTCCCCGTGACACCCTGTCCTAACTGACGGGTTGGTCACTTTTCCACAGGGGCGCTGCCGTCCCGCCATGTCGGTCGACGCGGCGGTTTGCGCCTGCGCCGCCGGCAGCACATCCTTGGCGCCCCCACATCAAGATCGCTCGCCCATGAAGACCGTCGAAGTCCGCCACCCCCTGGTCCGCCACAAGATTGGCCTGCTGCGCGACGCCTCCTTGAGCACCAAGGGATTCCGCGAGCTGGTCACCGAGCTGGGCACGCTGCTGGCTTACGAGGCCACCGCCGACCTGCACACCGAGACCGACACCATGCAGGGTTGGGCCGGGCCGGTGGAGGTCCAGAAGATCGCCGGTGCCAAGATCACCCTGGTGCCGATCCTGCGCGCGGGCCTGGGGATGCTGCCCGGCGTGCTGGCGCTGATCCCGGCCGCGCGCGTGAGCGTGGTCGGCCTGCAGCGCGACGAGGAAACCCTGCAGCCGGTGCCTTATTTCGAACGCCTGACCGGCCGCCTGGAAGAGCGCGACGCGCTGATCCTG
>JBIIHJ010000205.1:0-7076 GCA_044235875.1 Pseudoxanthomonas sp. | reverse complement strand
CACCTACGGCCTGTTCCGCCCCGATACGCCTTACCTGTTGATGGTCGGGATCCTGCTGGTGGGCGGCTGCTTCCGCTCGCTGCAGTTCACCAGCCTCAACGCGATCATCTATTCGGAAGTGGACCAGGCGCGGATGGGCCAGGCCACCAGTCTTGCGGCGATGGTCCAGCAGGTCTCGCTGGCCCTGGGCGTGACCGTGGGCGGCTACGCGCTGAGCGCGGCCAGCCTGGCGACCGGGCAGACCACCGGCGCGCCGATCAACTTCACCTTTGCTTTCCTGACCATCGGCCTGATCTCGGCCAGCTCGGTCTACACGATGTTCAAGCTGGCGCCCGATGCCGGTGCCGAAATGGCCGGGCGGGCCAAGCCCGGCGAGGAAGTCCACGAACCCAAGGTGGTGGCGCGACCCGGGACGTGAGTCCTGTCGGTGCGCTGGCCATCGCCGCTGCTTTCCCACGATTGGAGAAGACGATGTCCCCGCCCACCGACCTGCAACGTGTCATCGATGCCGTCGCGTTCGCCGCCGACGCGCACCGCAACCAGCGCCGCAAGGACCAGGACGCAACGCCCTACATCAACCACCCGGTCGCGCTGGTGCGCATCCTGTCGCTTGAGGGCGGCGTGGAGGATGCCGACGTGCTCTGCGCGGCGGCCCTGCACGACTACCTGGAAGACTGCTGCGGGCAGGATGGACAGCCTTCGCTGGACACCGGCCGCGCGCTGATCGGCGGGCGTTTCGGCGCACGGGTGCTGGCCTATGTGGAAGCGGTCACCGACGACAGGACGCTGGAAAAGGCAGAGCGCAAACGCCAGCAGGTCGAGCACGCCGCGCACGTGCCCGACGGCGCCAAGCTGGTGAAGCTGGCCGACAAGATCGCCAACCTGCGCGACCTGGCCCGATCGCCACCGGCGGCATGGGAACCGGCGCGCCGACGCGCGTACTTCGACTGGGCCGCGCAGGTGGTGGACCGGGTGCGCGGCGTGCATCCGCAGCTGGAAGTGGCGTTCGATGCGGCGCTGGCGCAAAGGCCGGCGTAGGCCCGCCCCGAGAGGCGGGCAGAAGCACCCTCGCTCCCCGCTTTTGTGTAGAGCGGAGCTTGCTCCGCTGGGGCTTTCGTCGCGGGCTGGAAGAAGGGCAGTGGAGCAAGCTCGGCTGTGGCTTTCGCCGCGGTCTGACGAAGGGCAGTGGAGTCCCAAAATGGGATTGATACAAACTCCGCTCTACAGCTGCGACACGATTTCAAGAGGATGCGCGATGTTTCAACGCATCGCTCAGCGGCCGTATTCCGCCTGCGCTTGGTGCACCCGCGTGCCCGACTTGGGCTTGAGGTGCGCGCGGAGCCAGTCGGCGAATTCGGCTTCGCCCAGGGTGCCGTCTGCCAGACTCAGATAGATCGGGTAAAGCGCCAAATCGTCGGCATCCAGCGCCGCATCGTTGAGCAAGATGAAGGTTTCGCAGGCGACGGCAGCCGTGCGTTTATTGCCGTCGACGAAGGGATGGTTGCGCGCCAGGCCGAGCGCCAGACTGGCCGCCAGCGCGGCCAGGTCTGGCGGTGGATCGCCATAGGCGAACAGTTGATGTGGTCGCGCGAGTGCAGAATCGAGCAGTGCTTCATCGCGCACGCCCGTACCGCCGCCGTGTTCGGCAAGCTGGCGATCGTGGATGGCCAACACCAGCGGGCGACTGATCCAGGTGATCATGGCTGCGACCTACTGCGCGAGTTTGTGGAGCAGGATGCGACGGTCGCGCATCACCTGCTCGGCCACTTCCATCTGCTTGGCCAGTTCGGGATCGAACACGGTCAGCTTGACCCCGTCCGGCATCTCCAGCGCATAGAGCGCGTCGCCTTTGCCCAGGCGCAGCCGAGCCAGCAGTTCCTTGGGCAGGATGACGCCGGCGGAGTTGCCGATGGTGGTGATCTTGAGCTTCATGGCGATACCTGATTGGTTATAACGGACGTTATACGGGGAGCTTAAAGTGCCTGGCGCGGGGGTGCAAAGCCCGCACGCGATGCGTTGTCGGGTATCTCGCCCCGTGCGACGGCGAGGGTGTACAAATGTACACCTATGCACACCTTGCCTCCCAAACGCGCCGCCATCCTGGCCTTCCTGCACGAGGCGGCCGCGCGCGGCCAGTCGCCCAGCCTGGCCGAAATCGCCGCCGAGTTCGGTTTTTCCTCACGCAATGCCGCGCAGAAGCATGTCCAGGCACTGGCCGAGGCCGGGCTGATCAGCCTGCAGGCCGGGCAGCGGCGCGGGATCCGCATGCCGGGCGCCGACCGCCGGGCCGCGCTGCTGTCGCTGCCGGTGCTGGGCCGGGTGGCGGCCGGCGTGCCGATCGGCGCGGACATCGGCCTGGACCAGCAGCTGCTGCTGGACGCGGGTGTGTTCTCGCTGCGGCCGGATTACCTGCTCAAGGTGCAGGGCGATTCGATGATCGACGACGGCATCCTCGATGGCGACCTGGTCGGCGTGCATCGCAGTGCCGAGGCGCGCGATGGGCAGATCGTGGTGGCGCGCATCGAGGGCGAACTCACCATCAAGCGCCTGGAGCGCGGCCCGCGCCAGATCCGCCTGCTGCCGCGTAATCCAGCGCATACGCCGATCGTGGTGCCGGCCGGGGCGGACTTCGCCATCGAAGGCCTGTACTGCGGCCTGGTGCGGCGGGGCTGAGCGGTGGCCGAGGTGCCACGTCGCGCAGTGTCTGCCGTGCTGGCCGAGGCCATGCCGCTGGACGACCTGCTGGCCGCGCGCACGGTGTGGCGGGCCGGCCGCGGCGGTGGTGTGCATCACGCTGGCGAGCCCACCGGCCATGCCGCGCTGGATGCGGTGCTGCCGACGGCCGGCTGGCCGCGCAAGGCGCTGACCGAACTGCTCCTGCCAGCCGAGGGCATCGGCGAGATCACGCTGCTGCTGCCCACGTTGGCGCGCATGACCGCTGCCGGCGGGCGTGTCGCGCTGGTCGCACCGCCCTACATCCCGTACGCGCCGGCCTGGCAGGGCGGCGGCATCGATCTGGCGCAGCTGGAGGTCATCGACGCCGGGCCGCGCGATGCGCTGTGGGCGTTCGAACAATGCCTGCGCAGTGGCGCATGCGCGGCGGTGCTGGGTTGGCCGCAGACCGCCGACGAACGCGCCCTGCGTCGGCTGCAGGTCGCCGCCGACAGCGGTGACTGCTGTGGCTTCGCGCTACGCGACCGGCGCCACGCGGTCAACGCCTCGCCGGCGGCGCTGCGCCTGGAGTACCGCAGCGAAGCGCGCGCCTGGCACGTGCGCAAATGTCGCGGCGGCCAGGTGCCTGCGCAGCCGCTGCGGCTGGTGCATTGAGGTCCGCCCATGTCACTGCACCTGCCATCGCCGTGGGATCCGGCTTCCCGCTCCGACGCTGACGCTGACGCATCGCGCATGCCGCAGGCCGCGCGCTGATGCTCTGGGCCTGCATCCTGTTGCCGCACCTGGCGATGGACGCGGTCCTGCGCCGCCGCCCGGACGAGGAAACCGGCGCGCCCCTGGTGCTGGTCGAAGGCCCGGCGCAGTTGCGTCGGCTGCACTCGGTCAATGCCGCGGCCACGCAGGCCGGCCTGAAGCCCGGCATGCGCCTGTCGGCCGCGCATGCGTTGATGACGCAGGTGCGCACGGTCGATTTTGACGCGCAGGATGAAGCACGCAGCCAGCGCTTCCTGGCCAACTGGGCCTACCGGCACAGCTCGCTGGTCAGCCAGCAGTGGCCGCACGCGATCGTGCTGGAGGCGCGCGCCTCGTTTCGCCTGTTTGGGCCGTGGCCACAGTTTGCCCAGCGCCTGCGCAACGAGTTGGGCACGCTGGGCTTTCGTCATCGTTTGGCGCTGGCGCCGACGCCGCGCGCGGCGCACGTGCTGGCCGGATTGGAAGACGGCCTGGCGATTGCGCGGATCGAACGCCTGCAGCAGGTGCTCGATGCCGTCTCGGTGCGGCGCGCGCACCTGCCCGAGGACAGCGGCGAGCGCCTGCATCGCATGGGTCTGCGCACGTTGTCTGCGCTACGCGAGCTGCCGCGCGATGCGGTGCGGCGGCGCTTTGGCGTGGCATTGCTCGATCATCTGGATCGCCTGTACGGGCAGGCCGACGATCCGCTCAGTTGGTATGCGCCGCCGGACCATTTCGACGCACGCGTGGAAATAGGCTACGAGGTCGAGAACCACATGGCGCTGCTGTTCCCGCTGCGGCGCCTGATCGGCGATCTGTGCACGTATCTGTCCATCCGCGATGGTGGCGTGCAGCGTTTCGTGCTGAGGCTGGAACACGAGCAGGGCCACACCGATGTGGACGTGGGCCTGCTGGCGCCCGAGCGCGAACAGGCGATGTTGTTCGAACTGGCGCGCAACCGGCTGGAGCGCGTCTCGATCGATCGTCCCGTGGTGGGCGTGCGCCTGCTGGCGCGCCAGCTGCCGCCGTTCGTGCCGGCCGCGCGCGATTTGTTCGATACCCGGCCACAGCAGGCGGTGGACTGGCCGCAGCTGCGCGAACGCCTGCGCGCGCGCCTGGGCGATGGGTCGGTGTATCGCGTGGAACCGGCCGGCGATCCGCGCCCTGAGCGCGCCTGGCGCCGTGCCATCGGCGATGCCCCTGCGCGTGGGGTCGAGGCCGCACCCGCACGTCCACCGCGCCCGGCCTGGCTGCTGCCGCAGCCGCAGCCGCTGCACGGCACGCCGAAGATCATTTCAGGCCCCGAGCGGCTGGAAAGCGGCTGGTGGGACGACGGCGATGCACGCCGCGATTACTACGTGGTGGAAACCGCACGCGGCCAGCGCGCCTGGGCCTTCCAGCCGGCCGGCGTGCGCGATGCCGGCTGGATGCTGCACGGGTGGTTCGCATGAGCTGGGACGACGCCATCGACGGCGTGGACCGCGACACGCCAGGCGGGCGCATGCCGCGTGCCTGGCGCATGGCCCAGCGCCTGCAGCAGGCGGCCAACGACGATGTGCTGCAGGGCGAGGAGGACGGCGGCCTGCCTGCCTACGCCGAGCTGCATTGCCTGTCGGATTTCTCGTTCCTGCGCGGCGCTTCCGATGCCGAAGCGCTGTTCGAGCGCGCGCGGCATTGCGGTTATCGGGCACTGGCGATCACCGACGAATGTTCGCTGGCCGGCATCGTGCGTGGCTGGGAAGGTGCCAAGGCCACGGGCGTGCAGCTGATCGTCGGCAGCGAGTTCGGGCTGGTGGACGGCACCAGGTTCGTGCTGCTGGTGGAGACGCGCGAGGGCTACACCCAGCTGTGCGCGCTGATCACCACCGCGCGCCGCGCCGCGACCAAGGGCAACTACACGCTGACGCGTGCCGACGTGGAAGCGCAGTTCCGCGATGCGGCGCCGGAGTTGTTCGCGCTGTGGCTGCCAGCCAGCAGCCCGCAGGCCCAGGAAGGACGCTGGTTGCAGCAGGTGTTCGGCGAGCGTGCGTACCTGGCCGTTGAGCTGCATCGCGAATGCGACGATGCCGCGCGGCTCGAAGCCCTGCTTGCCATCTCGCGCCAGCTGCGCATGACGCCGCTGGCCAGCGGCGATGTGCACATGGCCAACCGCCGCGACCGCACGCTCCAGGACACGGTCACCGCCATCCGCCACACCGTGCCGCTGGCCGAGGCCGGCGCCTTGCTGTTCCGCAATGGCGAGCGGCACCTGCGTTCGCGCCGCGCGTTGGGGAACATCTATCCCGAGGCGTTGTTGCAGGCGGCGGTGGAGCTGGCTGCGCGCTGTAGTGGATTCGATCTCAAGCGTGACGTGAAGTACGACTATCCGGCCGAACTGGTGCCCGCCGGGCATACCGCGACGAGCTATCTGCGTGAGCTGACCGAGGCGGGCATTCGGGAGCGCTGGGACAAGCGTGGGCTGGTGATCTCCACCAAGGTGCGTGGCGACATCGAGCAGGAACTGGCGCTGATCGAAGAACTCAAGTACGAGGCGTTTTTCCTTACGGTTCGTGACGTCGTTGCGTTTGCCAGGTCCAAGGACATCCTTTGCCAGGGACGCGGCTCATCGGCCAATTCGGCCGTGTGTTACGCACTGGGGATCACCGCGGTGGATCCTGACGAAAACCGTCTCTTGATTTCGCGGTTTTTGTCAAAGGCGCGCAACGAACCGCCTGATATCGATGTGGACTTCGAGCACGAGCGGCGCGAAGAAGTCATCCAGTATGTCTATGGCAAGTACGGCCGCCATCGTGCCGCGCTGGCCGCGACGGTGATTTCCTATCGTGGGAAGAGCGCGGTGCGCGATGTCGCCAAGGCCTTTGGTTTGTCTCCCGATCAGATTTCCCTGCTCGCCAACTGTTTCGGTTGGGGCAATGGCGGTACGCCGATGGAACAGCGGCTTCAGGAGGCGGGGTTTGATACCGACAACGCGCTGATCGTGAAGATCCTGGCAATCACGTTTCAGCTCGAAGGAAAGCCGCGCCATCTCTCCCAGCATGTCGGCGGCTTTGTGATCGCCGAGCAAACGCTTTCGACCGTGGTGCCGGTGGAAAACGCCGCCATGGCCGACCGCACCATCATCCAATGGGAAAAGGATGATCTGGAAACCATGGGTATGCTCAAGGTCGATTGCCTGGCGCTTGGCATGCTGACCTGCATCCGCAAGACCTTGGACCTGATCCGTGTCCATCGCGGCCGCCGCTACGAAATCGCCACGATTCCAAAAGAGGACGCGCAGACCTACGGCATGATCCAGCTGGCCGACACGGTTGGCGTATTCCAGATCGAATCACGTGCGCAAATGGCAATGCTGCCCCGGCTCAGGCCAGAGACGTTTTACGACTTGGTGGTGGAGGTGGCGATTGTGCGGCCCGGGCCTATACAGGGAAACATGGTGCATCCCTACCTGCAGCGCAGGAAGGAGAAGAGGGACAACAAGGTCATCGTGTATCCCTCCGACGGTGTCGAGGAAATCCTCGGGCCAACGCTTGGAGTGCCGCTGTTCCAGGAACAGGTGATGGAGTTGGTCATCCATGCGGGCTATGACCCGGACGAGGCTGACAGGTTGCGTCGTTCCATGGCGGCGTGGCGGCGTGGCGGCGACATGGAGTCGCATCGGCAGAAGATCCGCA
>JBIIHJ010000468.1:0-4480 GCA_044235875.1 Pseudoxanthomonas sp. | reverse complement strand
CGATTCAAAAATCAGGGGGTGAGAAATGCCCGAGATAACCAGTCTGGGTTTTTATTATTTGGTCCTCAACTTCATCAAGAATGAAGTTGAGGGGTTTCAGGAACAACTGCTTGATCGTTTCGCTGGCCTGCTTGGCATCGTCGCGCTGAGCGTATTGACCATCTGGATCTTCTTGCAGGGCTGGCGCGTGCTGAGCGGCCGATCCCGTGAGCCGATGATGGGGCTCGTGGGTGACTCGCTCAAGGCAGTGATCATCGTCGGGATTGCCACGGGTTGGGCAGGCAACTCATCCGCCCTCTATACATCGCTCACCACCGGCCTGGGGAGTTCGGTCTATGGCGCAGTGACGGGCGAAGAAAGCAATCTGAACGGTCTTTACTCGACCATGAATGAGAACATGGCGCTTACAACGATTGCCTTGGGTGCAGTCAGTTCCGCGCAGGCTGGCGAAGACGGGCAGGTGACGGGAGAGTCCCTGATGATGGGGTTCATGTCGGTACTTGGCACGGGCGGGCCTGCCCTGGCCGGCGGTACCATGCTGGCGCTCAACCAAGTGGCGATGGCACTGTTTACCGGCTTCGGACCGCTTTTCATCCTGTGCTTGCTCTTCGATGCGACCAAGTCACTTTTTTCGAAATGGCTCTTCTATGGCTTGGGGACGATGTTTTCCCTGGCTGTGCTGTACGTCATGACGACAATTTGTACGAAGGCGATGGCATCGGTCGCGACTGCCTACTGGGTCACCAGCGCCGTCAATCTCGCATCAGGCGACGGGTTGCGTACGGTCGCCATTCAGACCAGTGGGCTAGGATTGATACTCACCGCAATGCTGGTGACTGCACCGCCGATGGCCGCGATGTTCTTCCAAGGGACTTTGGGGCAGTTCACGCCCTATGCGGCAATTGGCCCTGGGTCATCCACTTCACCTAGCGGGCAGAGTAATCCAATTAACGTCCAAAATCAGAATCCCGGAAAAAACGAGTCTAATGCAAATTCCCAGACCGGTAGGATTCCGCAGAACAATACGGTATATACCCCCGGCAATGCTGAACCAGAGCAAAGGGTCGCCCAAAATGCAGCACATCCAGATCCCAGAAACAAACGCTAGGCGGTTCGCCATAGTTTTCTTTTTTTTGGCTGGTTTTTGTTTTAGTTCAAGCTGTTTTTCTCAAACCAGATGTCCTCCTGGAGCCACGCCCGGATCTGTAGTTTGTCAGCCTGATATTTCTAGCGATCCTGCTAGCGGTACTAGGACTATTGTTCGTTCCACCGGATATTGGCAAAACACTTGGGGTGCGATTGCGGATGGTAGCAATGGCATCGGCGGGGTTGCAGTGGGGAGTTCTTCCAAGGAAGAAGCTTTGGATGCTGCTCGGAAAGCGTGCGAAAAGAACGGCGGGCTTGATTGTGAGGCTGGGTTTTCCTACTACAACCAGTGTGCGGCAATAGCGCAACCGACACGAGATTTTGAAAAATCCGTCGCTTTCAGAGGTAGTGCAGAGAATAAACAGCTCGCTATTGATAATACATTGAAGGCGTGTCGCGAACAAAATGTCGGGGATCAGTGCAAGGTCGTGTATTCAGATTGTACTGAACAAATTTTTCACAAGTATTGATTATCCTCACTGCGAGCTTTTAACGGCATAGTCCTGCTTTTCAAATGCTGATGGCTATTTTCACAAGGCGTGCCGATGTGCGTGTAACGTGCGCCCATATCGTTAGGCTGGTTGCCGGATCATTGTTAGTAAGATGGATAATCCACAGTAAGAAGTTATGACGTTGGGATTCGGCGCGCTTATGTCGGCCGATATGTAATGGCCGGGGTTTGAAATCTACTGAACGCTTGGTTTATTTGTATCAGTCTCTGTCTCCATGTCGCGAAAGATAAAATGTCGATTGTGACTGTCTACCGTGTAGCTAGAGCAATTAGCCTCGCCTCAGTAGACGGTTAACTAGGGTCGTCATCTGGCCACTGTGCTGGGATTGATCTTCGCTGCAATGTTGCCTGCAGCATCGACGATGGCCGCAATGTTCCTCCAAGGAGACTTCTGGACGGTTGAAGTCCTGTGCGGCGATTGGCCTTGGCCCATCCACCTCCCACTGGCCAGAATTCCCCTGTCAATGTCCAGAATCAACGGTCCCCGGCCATTTGGGTGTGCCGAGCGAACAACAAAATGAAGCGATCCGTCTGGCTATGAGTTATGGCTCCTCCCCGGGAAATTCTGCTCTGCCCCAAAGTGGCATCAAGGGTGAGGCGAGTCAATGCCGCAATCCCTCATAACTGGCAGGTTTTAATCTAGCAGTTGATAATATGCGCTCGAATATTCAAATTCTGCTTTCGTTATTAATATTGACGTTCTGCAGTCTTGCGGGAGCTCAAACGCGTTGTGCACCGGGTGCTGTGCCAGGGTCACTCCAATGCCAGCCTGATGGCATAGGTCAGGCGACGCCACAAACCGTGATTAAATATACTGGGCATTGGATTAAGACGTGGGGGGCGCTGGCAGACGGCAGAAATGGTGTCGGTGCCGCGGTGGTGGGTCAAGAGTCTAAATCTGATGCCGAGCGCGCAGCGCTTGTGAGTTGTGCAGATCGTGGTGGAATCGACTGCACCTTAACTATCACGTATAACGACCAATGCGTTGCCGCAGCAAATCCAGTTGGCGGCGCGGTTGGAAAAGCGGTAACGGCTGGGTCTTTAAAGCAAGCCGAAGATTATGGGTTGCGAGCTTGTTCGCAAGCCAATGGCGGCAGTTCGTGTGAGATCGTATATTCATCGTGTACAGAGAGGAAATACGTAAAGGACTGAGCTTTTATTCTTGCTTTTGTCGTTTTCTATTTCCGCGCCGAAAATTCGACGGCGCCTGGTGGGTAGAGCAATCCGGTGAATGTTCAGAGTCAGGCCCCGGCTACACCAAATCGTAGCGTTGATAACGCCACTCAAACCTCGAATTCAAGAACTGGTACCAATTACGGTGAGGGCAATCAATATGCGTCTAATGAGCGCCGAGGAGCGATGGGGGCTGCTAACGAGTCTGGTAAAGCCTAACGTTAGTGCTCCCATTTTCGCTGGAGTGTATGGGTATTTTCTTATGTTCACCGTCGCTTGCCTTTTTTCTGCGGCAGCGGGGCATGCCGGCGCCCACACACGCTGCGCGCCAGGTGCGACGCCCGGCTCATTGGCATGCCAACCTGATCAACCTCAAACAGGCACAGCCTCCACAATAGTAAAGACTGTAGGACATTGGGATAAAACATGGGGCGCGGTTGCGGATGGAACGAACGCGATCGGCGGTGTCTCATCAGGTGCACTCTCTAAGCGCGGCGCTGAAGCCAGTGCACTGAAGGCTTGTGTTGACCGTGGCGGCCAAGGGTGCACGGTGTCTTTTACTTATTTCAATCAATGCATGGCGTTGCTTGATTCGGGAATTTCTGGCGGAAATATTATCTTTCAAACTGGTGAATCGATCGAGGTCGCGAGCGAACTGGGGTTGAAGGCCTGTAAGGGGCGAAGTGGTTCAAATTCGTGCAAGGTGACTTATTCGAGTTGTACCGATCCGATTTACAGAAAGTGAGTAGAGTAGACCGGGCAGAATTCAGGCTAATTTTCTCTTAACTTCGAGTGATCATGCTGCTTCGTTTGGCTATCTCTTTCGTTCTCTTTTTTGTGGGAGGCTCTACGTGGGCGCAAACACGGTGTGCGCCGGGTGCCGTTCCGGGGTCTCTTCAGTGTCAGCCTGATCTAGAGAAGGGTGGCGGCAGTACTCAAACGATTGTTAAAACCACTGGAAAATGGCAGAAGACTTGGGGTGCGATTTCGGATGGAAATAATGGAGTGGGCGGAGTTTCTACAGGTAAATTGAGCAAGGGCGATGCCGAGGCTTCAGCTGTAAAACAATGCAGCGCTAGAGGTGGTATGGATTGCAAGCCAGTTTTTTCCTATTACGATCAGTGTGTTGTTGCACTGGGCACGCTTGAAGGTGGCGGACAAGGTTTTACCCAGTCTGCGATTTCTATTGAAGAAGCTACTCGGTTGGGCATGGCTGCTTGTAAAGAAAAAAATTCCGGAGCGACTTGCCAAGTTGTCTATTCAGGCTGTACGGATCCAGTTTTCAAGAAGTTTTGAATGGACCGCAGCGCTAATGTGACCCGATATTTCATTCGCATCTCCTGAAACTAGTTGAAGGAAGTAGATCTTTCGAGTTGTTGGCCCCAATAACTGTGCGGCGTTAGAGTAATTCTTCTGTGCGTCGGGAATTGCAACTTTAGCGGTCTTGGTGAGTTTCAGGCGGCCCGTGGGCAAGCAATATAAATTTTTGCTGGAAGTGTATCCAAGCCTGGGTTCTACTCGGCGAAGTACCAGTGCCCATGGTTTTTCTGGCGTAAGAGACTATTAGGTATCGTTTTTTTGCAGCTGCTTATAGCGCCAGTTCCTTCCAACGCCCAAACGAGATGCGCCCCGGTGCGACGCCGGGCTCTT
>JBIIHJ010000448.1:0-2608 GCA_044235875.1 Pseudoxanthomonas sp. | reverse complement strand
TGGCCTGCCAGCCTGATCAATATCAACCAAGCACGCCTTCCACGGTGATAAAGACTGTGGGGCATTGGGATAAAACCTGGGGTGCCGTAGCGGACGGAACGAACGCAATTGGCGCGGTGTCGTCGGGAGAACTCTCCAAGCGCGGTGCTGAAGCCAGTGCATTGAAGGCTTGTGCTGATCGTGGCGGGCAAGGATGCACCGTTTCTTTTATTTATTTTCAATCAATGTATTGCGTTGCTTGATCCGGGAATTTCTGGCAAAAATATCATCATTCAAACCGGTGAATCGATCGAGGTTGCAAGTGATATCGGGTTGAAAGCCTGCAAGGAGCGAACTGGCTCAAGCTCGTGCAAAGTGACGTATTCGTGTTGCACTGACCCGGTCTACAGAAAATGAGTAGGGCCGAGTGAAAGTGTGGTGCAGACTTGCCGCCGCGCACGTGATGCCAGGTTTTTTTTGAAGGTGACTGAACACAAGGCCGGTTATCGGCAAGCATCCTATATCTTCTTTTTGACGTGGCTATTTTTTCGAGACTAGCCAATCTTTACGATGTTGTTATGGTCGACACCCTAGTGTCCATGCTTGTCCCGATCCCAGCCCCTGTGTTTGATGTCCAGCCACAGGCTATAGACAGCGGTGAAGGCCGGGAAGAGGTTTTGCAGGACGCCGACGGAGTCCTGTTTGGCTGAGAACACGAAGTAACTCAGGGTCATGAGGCTGCCGATGACGCTCATGTACCAGAACAGGCGCGGTATGACAGGCTTGCCGGCCCGCTTCGATGCGATGAACTGGACCAGCCAACGGCCGCCGAACATCAAGGCGCCGGTGTAGCCGATGAGTTTCCAGCCGGTGATATGAACCCCGGTCCAGAACAGCCAGGTAATGGGTTGGTCGAGGAAAGGGATATCCATTCGAAGTATGTCTATCAGATGTCGTGCTGGACGCGGTGCAATGTCGCGTGATGATCGCTTGGGCGAATGTTAGTGCGGTAAGAAAATTCTGCCGCAGGTTGCTTGCGGAATTGGATCACAGCTGCCGTCCGCCCTTGGGTTTGCGCAGGGGGTATTTGCCGGGTGACGCGAGTGCGGCGCAGATACCTTCCGATCAGGAGCGACACCGACCGATCGCCCTGAATGCCCCATGCCGGGTTTGAGGCCGAAGGAGCCACGGCCTTCCGCTTCAGAGCTCCCGCACCGCCGTGCGCTTGCTGCGCACGATCAGCCAGGCGACGCCGCGTAGATCGCGGATGCCCACGAGGGCGCGCTGCAGGTTGTTGTACTTGGACACGCCCGTGCTGCGTGGGCGATGGTTGACCGGCACGCTGACGGTCTTCCAGCCCGAGCGCTGCATCAGTGCGGGCAGGTAGCGGTGCATGTGGTCGAAATAGGGCAGGTCGAGAAACGCTTCGCGCTCGAACAGTTTGGTGCCGCAGCCTGTGTCGGGCGTGTCGTCATGCAGCATGCGCGCGCGGATGGCATTGGCGTATTTGGATGCCCAGCGCTTGCTGCCGCTGTCCTTGCGGTCCACGCGCCAGCCTGCGAAGAGCCTGACCGCCGGGTCTGCGGCATCGCGTGCCTTGAGCAGCTTGGGCAGGTCGGCTGGATCGTTCTGGCCGTCGCCATCGAGCGTGGCGATCCAGGCGCCACGCGCAGCCTTGACGCCGGTGCGGATGGCAGTGCTCTGGCCACTCTGGACGACGTGCTGGAGGACACGAAGCTCAGGCGTGCTGGCTTTGATGGCCTGCAGCGTGGCGAGAGTGTCATCGCGCGAATGGTCGTCGACATAGACGATCTCGAACGCGACCACGCCGCGGAGCGCCGCCACGATTTCAGCGATCAGGGGCGCAGTGTTGTCGCGTTCGTTGAAGACCGGGACGACGACGGACAGGGCTGGGGTCTGCATGGCGCGCATTATCCGATGTTTCGGTTGCGTTGAATGAGCGGGAGCTGGCGATGGAATCGCCACGGCTGCTCGCTGTGGTGGCTATCAAGATGGACAAAAAACGCCCGCATTAGACGGGCGTTGATGTCGGAAATCGGTCAGGGTGAGCCCAATCTTCGCCATGTGCTGCGTGGTCTGGCCATCGGCATATGAGGCCTGGCATCGGCCCGTTACCCGGATGCCGCGTCAGAGCGGGGCGTCGAATCGTGAGGTCGAGCAGCCGCCCTACCAGACGGCCGCTTCAGCGCTTACATCCCGGCGTAGTTGGGCCCGCCGCCACCCTGCGGGGCGACCCAGACGATGTTCTGGGTCGGGTCCTTGATGTCGCAGGTCTTGCAGTGCACGCAGTTCTGGGCGTTGATCTGCAGGCGCGTGGTCTCACCTTCGCCGACGAATTCGTACACACCCGCCGGGCAGTACCGCGCTTCCGGGCCGGCATAGGTGGCCAGGTTGATGTTCACCGGCACCGACGGGTCCTTCAGCGTCAGGTGCGGCGGCTGGTCTTCGTCATGGTTGGTGCTGGACAGGAACACCGAGCTGAGGCGGTCGAAGGTCAGCTGGCCGTCCGGCTTGGGGTAGGCGATCGTCGGCTGCTGGTCGGCCGGCAGCAGGCAGGCGTGGTCCGGGGTGCTGTGGCGCAGGGTCCACGGCGCATTGCGTATGCCCA
>JBIIHJ010000204.1:0-7120 GCA_044235875.1 Pseudoxanthomonas sp. | reverse complement strand
CCCTGTTCCTGCACAGCGTGGAAGCCTCGCTGCCGTCGGACCAGCAGCGCCTGCTGCGGGAAGCGCGCCGACGCGATACGGTCCTCGATGGCCGCACGGTCCTGTTGGCCGAGGACGATGTGCGCAACATCTTCGCGCTGTCCAGCGTCCTGGAGCCGCTGGGCGTGAAGCTGGAGATCGCCCGCAACGGCCGCGAAGCGCTGGAGAAGCTGAGCGTGCAGGACGTGGATCTGGTGCTGATGGACATCATGATGCCGGAGATGGATGGCCTGACGGCCATGCAGGAAATCCGCAAGCAGCGTCGCTGGCAGAGCCTGCCGATCATCGCGTTGACCGCCAAGGCCATGGCCGACGACCGTGAGCGTTGCCTGGAGGCGGGCGCCAACGACTACATCGCCAAGCCCATCGATGTGGACAAGCTGATCTCGCTGTGCCGTGTGTGGTGCTCGCGTCGGTGAACGAGGCCGACCTCTTCGACCTGGAGTTGAAGCTGCTGCTGGAGGCGATCTTCCAGCGGTACCACTACGACTTCAGGCAATACGCGCTGTCGTCCCTGCGGCGGCGCGTGCGCCACGCCATGGCCCGCTTCAACTGCGAGCACATCGGAGACCTGCAGCGCCGGCTGCTGCACGAACCGGACCTGTTTGCGCAGGCGATGCAGTTCTTCACCGTCCAGGTCTCGGAAATGTTCCGTGATCCGGAGTATTTCAGCACCCTGCGCGAGCACGCGCTCCCGGTCCTGCGGACCTACCCGTCGATCAAGCTGTGGGTCGCCGGCTGCAGCACGGGCGAGGAAGTGTGGTCGCTGGCGATCATGCTGCGCGAAGAGGGCCTGCTGGATCGCACCCTGCTCTACGCCACCGACATCAACCCCGATGCGCTGGCCATGGCCGAGGCGGGGATCTTCCCGATCGACCGGATGGCGCTGTTCAGCCGGAACTATCTCAAGGCCGGCGGCAGGTCGTCGCTGTCGGATTACTACACCACGGCCTACAACGGCGCCGCGTTCGATCGCAGCCTCAAGCGCAATATCGTCTTTGCCGATCACAGTTTGGCGACGGACCAGGTGTTCTCCGAAGTGCACCTGGTCTCCTGTCGCAATGTGCTGATCTATTTCAACCGCGCCCTGCAAGACCGGGCGGTTGGCCTGTTCCACGAAGCGCTGGTGCACCGCGGCTTTCTCGGCCTTGGCAGCAAGGAGTCGCTGCAGTTCGGCGCACATGCCGATGCCTTCGAGGTCTGCGTGCGCGAGCAGCGGCTGTATCGGAAGGCCACGTGAGTCCCCCTGCTCCCCTTCCGCGGTTAACCGCGATCGTCATCGGCACCTCGGCCGGGGGCGTACTGGCCCTGCAGCAGTTGCTCGAAGCGCTGCCGGCGACGCTGTCGGTGCCGGTGATGATCGTGCTGCATCTGCCGCGCGACCGGCCAAGCCGCATCGCCGAACTGCTGGGTAACCACTGCGCCGTCCCGGTGCGCGAGGCGCAGGACAAGCAGCCCCTGCTGCCGGGCGAGGTCCTGTTTGCCCCGCCGGACTACCACCTGCTGGTTGAGGATGCCCGGACCGTGGCGCTGTCGGTGGACGAGCCGGTCCTGTTCTCCCGCCCGGCGATCGACCCGTTGTTCGAATCGGCCGCCGGATGCTTCGGCACAGGGCTGCTGGGCATCCTGCTCACCGGTGCCAGCGCCGATGGCACCGAAGGGGTGGCCGCCGTGCGCCAGGCCGGTGGCACGGTCTGGATCCAGTGCCCAAGCGAGGCAAGTTCACCGCTGATGCCCGCCTCGGCGCTGGCCAAGGCCGGTGCCGATGCCACGCTCACCCTTTCTCAGATATGTGAACGCCTTGGTCGGCTGTCCGATGAACATTAGCTCTGCACACCTGCCCGATGCGCTTTCGGACCCGATCAACCTGCTGATCGTCGATGACATCCAGGAGAACCTGATCGCGATGGAGGCGCTGCTGCGCCGCCCACAGCTCAACATTCTGTGTGCTTCCTCTGGCGCGGAGGCGCTGGAACTGTTGCTCGTGCATGAGGTGGCCCTGGCGCTGCTGGACGTGCACATGCCGGACATGGACGGGTTTTCGCTGGCCGAACTGATGCGCGGCTCGGTGCGGACCCGCCAGGTGCCGATCATTTTCCTGACCGCCTCGCCCAGCGATCCGCTGCGCGCGTTCCAGGGATACGAGACCGGCGCGGTGGACTTCCTGCACAAGCCCATCGAGCCCCAGGTGATCCTGGGCAAGGTCAATGTGTTCGTGCAGCTCTACGAGCAGCGCCAGCTGCTGGCGCGCCGCAACGCCGAGCTGGAAAAGGCCATCGAGCTCAACGAAACGATGACCGCGGTCCTGACCCACGACCTGAGGACCCCGCTGTCGGTGGTGCTGCTGTGTGCTGACAAACTGAGGGTGGAAGTGCCGGAAGAGGCGGGCCTGCAACGCACCCTGGGCTTCCTGGAAAGCAGCGGTCGACGCATGGCGCGCATGGTCGAGCAGCTGCTGGACTTCTCGCGCATCCGAACCCGCGGGCTGGCGATGACCTTCGTCGCCCATGACCTGGGCATGATCGCGACAATGGCGGTGGAAGAACTGCGTCAGGCGCACAGCGGTGCCAGCATTCAACTGAGCGCCCAGGGCGACCTGGCCTGCGACGTCGACGCCGATCGCTTTGCCCAGATCCTGTCCAACCTGATCGGCAATGCGATCGAGCATGGCAATGCCGAGCCGATCCTGGTCACCGTCGATGGCGCCGAGCTGGACCACGTCCGCTTGATCGTGAGCAACGTCGGCGCCATCCCCGACCAGCTCCTGCCGAGACTGTTCGAGCCCTTCAAGGGCCGCTTTCACACCAGTAACGGTCTGGGCCTGGGCCTGTACATCGCCGACCAGTTCGTCCGCCTGCATGGCGGGCTGCTGAGCGCACGCAACCAGGATGGACGCGTGGTGATGGAGGCCATTATCAGCCGGCGCAACAGGTGAATGCCGGCAGTGCAGCGCGGCATGAGCTGCCCTCGCTCAGGCGCCTGTTCCGCTCCACGGTGCATCAGCGCTGTGGCGGTGAGCGGCAATCCTGAGCAGGCAGCCGGCGCGCGCTTACGCTCAACCTTCACCCGCGGTCGTCCTATGATCGAAAACAGCATGATAGGCACAGGGCGCGCACGCCCCGATGGCCGCACCACGAGGACCCAATGAGCAACCAGTCAAAGCAGCGGATTCTTCTGGTCGATGACAATGAGTTGATCCGGGAGATGGCCGCAGACGTGCTGAGTGACAAGGGGTACGAGGTCGCCCAGGCCAGCGACGCGGCCGAGGCCCTGGCGCATCTGAGGGCATCGCAGCGCTTCGACCTTCTTCTGTCCGACGTACGGATGCCGGGCATGAGCGGACGCGAGCTTGCCGACGTCGCCCTGGACCTGTGGCCGGAGCTGGCGGTGATCATCATGACCGGCTATGCAGAGGAAGCGTTGCGAAAGCCGAACTTCCTCGCCGAGGGCATGCGCTTGCTGCGCAAGCCGTTTTCACTGGCCGACCTGATGCGCACGGTGGAAGACGCCCTGCATTGACCGGGCGCGGGCCTTCAGCAGGGCCAGTGGGTTCACGACCGATCGCACCGGTCTTGAGTTCCTGCAAGCAGGCCATGCACGTGACGTTCCAGATCGGAGGCCTTGAAGGGCTTGGTCAGCACCTGCATCCCCTGCTCCAGCTGGCCTGCGCCGACGGCTGCATTGGCGGCGTAGCCGGTGACAAACAGGACTGGGAGGCCTGGCCGGCACTGGCGTCCCGCGTCGGCGACCTGACGCCCGTTCAGGCCCCCCGTCAATCCCACATCCGTGACCAGCAGATCGATCGCCTCGGCAGATTGCAGGCGCGCGACCGCACCGATGCCATCGGACAGCTCGATCACCCGATAGCCTGCGCCACCGAGGATCTCGCTCATCAGCACGCGGATCGCCGTTTCGTCTTCCACCAGCAGCACGGTCCTGGGCGGTAGCTGGGCAAGTGCGTGCTCCGGCTGTGAAGTCGTACCCTGCTCCGCCGCAGCGCCCAGGAACCGCGGCAGGTAGAGGCACACCCGGGTGCCCTGCCCCACCGTGGATTCCATGCGCACCTGGCCACCGGACTGACGCACGAAGCCATAGATCATCGACAGTCCCAGGCCGGTCCCCTGGCCGATCGGCTTGGTGGTGAAAAAGGGCTCGAAGACCTTGTCCATCAACTCCGGGGAAATCCCGGCACCGGTATCGCGCACGCAAAGCTGTACGTAATCCCCCGGTTCCAGATCGTGGCGGTCCGGATCCGAAGCGGCAACAGACCCATTCTCGGCCTTGATCGTGAGCGTCCCGCCATTGGGCATGGCATCGCGCGCGTTGATGCACAGATTGAGCAGCGCGTTTTCCAGCTGCGGGGCATCGACCAGGACGTGCCAGAGCGGGCCGTCGAAGGAAAGGCGCACGTCGATGGCTGGCCCCAGCGTGCGCCGGATCAGCTGCTCCATGTCTTCGACCAGGCCATCCACCCTCACCGTCGTCGGTGCAAGCGTCTGCCGCCGCGAGAAGGCCAGCAGTCGCTGGGTCAGTGCCGCCGCGCGGGATGCGCCTGACATGGCCATCTCGACGTATCGATCCAGGCGATCGTAGCTGCCGGCGGCCAGCCGCATCTGCAGCATCTCCAGGCCCATGGTGACGGCGGTCAGCAGGTTGTTGAAGTCGTGGGCAAGCCCACCGGTGAGCTGACCCACCGCCTCCATCTTCTGGCTCTGACGCAGTTTCTCCTCGGCCAGCAGCAGCTCGGCCGTGCGCTGGCGCACACGTTCTTCGAGCGATTCGGTGAGCTCGCGCAGCTCTTCTTCGGCGGCGCGACGTGCGGTGATATCGGACGCCGCGCCGAACCAGCCGCTGACCATGCCCATCTGGTCCAGCAGTGGCACCGCGCGCGACAGCGACCAGCCCGCGCGCCCGTCGGGGCGATGCACACGGTGCTCCAGGGTCAATGGCTTGCCGGTGTCCACGGCCTGCCTGATCGCGGCGAGCACGGCCGGCCTGTCGTCCTGGTGCACATATTCTTCCAGCCAAAGCTCGGTCGGGCCCGGCTGGCCGCGCAGGAAGCCGTCGCCGGCCAGCTCACGCATCTCGGTCCAGTGCGCGTCCATCGAGTAGAGCGCCTCGGAGGAGGCCGTCACCAGGGCCGCCAGGCGTTGCTCGCTGCTGCGCAGCGCTGCCTCAGCCAGGCGCTCCTCGGTCCGGTCCCGCAGCACCTTGACGAAGCCGATGCCTTCGCCGTCCGCATCCCGCAGCACGGTCATCGAACCATTGGCCCAGAACCGTTCGCCGGATTTTCGCAGATGCCAGCGCTCGTCGATCCCGCGGCCGGTCAGCAGCGCCGACTCCATCTCCACCCGGGCACGGTCTCCCAGCGCGTCCTCGGGCGTGAAGATGCATGCCGTGGTCTTGCCCAGCATTTCGCTTTCTTCCCACCCCAGGATCAGGCGGGCGCCTTCGTTCCAGTGGGTCACCAGGCCCTGCACGTCGGTCGCGATGATCGCGTAGTCGGTCGCGCTGTCCATGATCTGCCGATTGCGTGCGTCGAGCTCACGCACCGCCACTTCCGCCCTGGCGCGGTTGGTGACATCCACGCCCTGCACGAAGACGCCGCTGACCGCCCCTTGCGCATTGGTGATGGGCTGATAGACGAAATCCACGTAGCGCTCTTGCGCAGGCACGTCGGGCGATGCCTGCACGATGTAGGCGGCGTTGTTTGCCGCGTATGGCTGGCCCGAGGCGTATACCTGGTCCAGCAAGGCCAGATAGCCCTGGGCGACCGCGTCGGGCAGCGCCTCCGCGACGGTCTTGCCCACCAGCTCGCGATCACCGACCAGCCGGAGATACCCCGGGTTGGCGAACTCGATCAGGTGCTCGGGGCCGCTGAGGAAGGCCATGAACATCGGCGCCTGCGAAAACAGCCGGGCCAGCCGTTCGTGCTCGCGCGCCAGGCGGTCCTGCAGCATCCGCTTGTCGGTCACCTCGTTGGTGATGCACAGCGCGCCGCCGACGTGTCCGTCATCCAGATAGACCGGGGTGAAGGAGAAGGTCCACCAGGTCTGCTCCGGCTGCCCATAGCGGTTCATCTCGATGGGCACATCGGCAAAGCTTTGTGGCTCACCGCGCAAGGCCGCTTCAATCGGGCCACGCACTGCGTCCCAGGCATCTGCCCAGAGCTCCTTCAGCGGCGCTCCCAGGGCCTTGTCGGCACGGGGGCCCAGGATCGGCGTGTAGGTGTCGTTGTAGAGGAAGGTGAGCGCATCGCCCCACACCAGATACATGCTCTCAGGCGAATTGAGCATCAGGTTGACCGCGGCGCGCAGCGCGCCGGGCCACTGCTCGAAAGGCCCCAGCACCGTGGCCGACCAGTCGTGCGCCCGCACCTTGTCGGCCATGGCACTGTTTCCGGCGGGGAACCTCGAATCACGCATGCTTTCCTGCTCGCTTCGCTCGACTCAGGCTGGCCGCAACTGCGATCCGAAGCGCGCGGACGCCTGGGACCGATGGATTTGAAGGGCACTTGCTTGACGTCGAGGCAAACGCCCTGTGTCGACGTCCGCCATTTCACCACGCTGCAGCATCAAGTCAACCTGCGTACGCGTCATTGCGCGTGCATCCATCAGGTCCGCAGGCTGATCACGGCAAGGCTGGTGAAGCAGAGGGCGCATCGCACGCTCCTACGCGGCCACTGCCAGTGACGCCTTGAGGAAAGGCGCCGTCCGACTCGTTGTCGATGCCGCGACCTGCGCAGGCGTTCCTGCCGCGACCACCTTGCCACCTTCGCTGCCGGCGCCCGGGCCCACGTCGATGATCCAGTCACTGCCGGCCGCCACGTGCATGTCGTGCTCGACCAGCACGACCGTGTTGCCGGCCTCGACCAGGCCATGGAGCTGGAGCATCAAGGTCTCCACGTCGGCCGGATGCAGGCCCGTCGTGGGCTCGTCCAGCACATAGACCGTATCCCGGCGCTGGACGCGCTGCAGCTCGGTGGCCAGCTTGATCCGCTGCGCTTCGCCGCCGGACAGCTCGGTGGCAGGTTGCCCCAGGCGAAGGTATCCCAGGCCTACTTCCATCAGCACCTGCAGCG
>JBIIHJ010000019.1:0-23439 GCA_044235875.1 Pseudoxanthomonas sp. | reverse complement strand
CCGGACTTTGTGCGTGCCAGCCTGGAGGCCAGCCTCAAACGGCTGGGCACCGACCACATCGACCTGTACTACCAGCACCGGGTCGATCCAACCGTGCCGATCGAAGAGACCGTGGGCGAAATGGGCCGCGCCGTGGAAGCCGGCAAGGTGCGTTTCCTGGGCCTTTCCGAAGCCGCGCCGGACACCTTGCGCCGCGCCCACGCGGCCCATCCGATCACCGCCCTGCAGACCGAATACTCGCTGTGGTCGCGCGATCCGGAAATCAACGACGTGTTCAAGACCGTGCGCGAACTCGGTATCGGCTTTGTGCCGTATTCGCCGCTGGGCCGCGGCTTTCTCACCGGCGCGCTCCGCTCGCCCGAGGATTTCGACGAAGACGACAACCGCCGCAACCATCCGCGGTTCCAGGGCGCCAACTTCGCCGCCAACCTGGCCCTGGTGGACAAGGTCAAGGCGATCGCCGCCGACAAGGGCGTCACGCCGGGGCAGCTCGCGTTGGCGTGGGTCCTCGCCCAGGGCGACGACCTGGTCCCAATCCCCGGCACCAAGCGCATCGCCTACCTCGACGAAAACCTCGGCGCATTGGAACTCACGCTCGGTTCCAGGGACCTGGCGGCCATCGAGGCGGTGTTCCCCACGGACGCCGCTGCCGGCACGCGCTATCCGGAAAGCAGCATGGCGGCATTGAATCGCTGAGGCGGTGACACGTAGGCAGGAAACACGGGGCCGACCAAGTGTGGCGGTTCATCGCACCGGCATGACTTGCGGCGGGTTGTCGCCGCAGCGACCGCAATGCATGCTCGCTTGATTGACTCGACAAGGACGTCGCATGGCGCGCCATCTTGCTCTTATCGCCCTCCCGGCATGGGCCACATCCCTGTCGGCAATGGCGCAGGACCCGATCACCGCGCAGTCGGCATACGACGAAGGACTGGAAGACCTGTGCAGCGTTGAACAGCGGCGCCGCGAATCGGCCTGTTCCGGTGTCCGGTGCCGCCTATGACGCGGCGTGTTGTCTGGCCTTGTCTGGCGACAAAGAGGGCGCGTTTGCGCGGCTGCTGAAAACGCCCTCCGACACGTTGCCGGGTATCGAGCACATCCCAGTCCGATGCCGACCTGGCATCACTGCGCGATGACCCGCGCTGGCAGCAGATGCTGGACAAGTTCGCCGAGGACCAGGCATTGCGCGAGAAGCGCTACGACCGGGCGCTGCGCGAAGCGCTACGCCAACGCACCATCAGGGACCAGGATCTGCGTGATCGCTGGATCAGGGACGAAAAGAACGAGGCGCTTCAGAAGCAGGTCCAAGACCTTGATCACGACAACACGGCCTGGCTGAAGCGGGTTGTTGCAACACAAGGATGGCCGTCGATCAGCAAGATGGGCCGTGATGGCGCGCAGCAGGCCTGGTTGCTGGTGCAGCATGCCGACGCCGACCCGGCCTTCCAGGAACAGGTGCTGGCGTTGATGCGGGTCGCGGTGACCAAGGGCGAAGCGTCCGGGTCGCTGCTCGCCTACCTCACTGATCGCGTGCGCCGCGCGCAGGGCAGGCCACAGGTGTATGGCACGCAGTTCGGGCCGACCGTGGATGGCAAGCTCGCACCTGAGCCGATAGAGGACGCCGAGCACGTCGACGCGCGTCGTGACGCTGTTGGCCTTGGCACCATGGCCGAGTATCGGGCGCAGATGGCGCAGACCTATCTCAAGCCCGGGCCCTGATGCGGACACGCAGGGATCGCCCGTGCATCAGGGCGTAAAATGCCCGCATGAACACCCCACAAGATTCCCTGCTCGGCCGCGAGGTCGCCTATCCCTCGCATTACGATCCGACCTTGTTGTTTCCGATTCCGCGCGCCGGCGCGCGTGCCGAACTCGGTCTGGACAATGCCGCCCTGCCCTTCACTGGCCACGACCGCTGGCACGCCTACGAGCTGGGCTGGCTGGACCTGCGCGGCAAGCCACAGGTGGCTACCGCGACATTGACAGTGCCGCAGGATTCGCCTGCGCTGATCGAATCCAAGTCGCTCAAGCTCTATCTCAACTCGCTCAATGCCGCGCGCTTTGCCAGCGCCAAAACGGTGTGCGCGCAAATCGCGCAGGACCTGTCGGCCCGCGCCGGCGCGCCGGTGACGGTGGCACTGGGTCTGCCGGCGTTGGGCCACGACAGCGATGCGCTGCTGCTCGATACGCTGGAACTGGACATCGACGACTACGGTCCGCCCAATCCCGCGCATCTGGCGGCAGGCGGTAACGTCGTCACTGAAACGCTGGTCTCGCACCTGCTCAAATCCAACTGCCCGGTCACCGGCCAGCCGGACTGGGGCAGCGTGGTACTGCGTTACCAGGGCCCGCGCATCGATCGCGAAGGCCTGCTGCGCTATCTGGTGAGCTTCCGCGACCACGCGGGTTTTCACGAACAGTGCGTGGAGCGCATCTTTGCCGATGTCAGCGCGCGCTGCGCACCGGCGAAGCTGTCAGTGGAAGCGCGTTACACGCGTCGTGGCGGGCTGGACATCAATCCATGGCGGGTCACGCCGGGCTGGGAAGCGCAGGCGCCGGCCGCCGTGCGCGAGCTGCGCCAATAACATCGCCTCGACATCGACACGATGCGTCGCTCACGTCACGTGTGCGACGGTCGGGCTGCAGGGCGCGGCTGGTGTGCGGAGCCCTGGTGTCCCAGGCCACCGTTGGAGCAAGCCCATGACCCGCTTCCGTACTCCCTTCCTGTGGATCGTCGCGCTCACCGGCGTGCTGGCGTTGAGCAGCTGCCAGAAAAATCCCGAAGCCGCCGAGTCGCAGGCACCTGCGGCCAGTACCGAGCCGGCGCCAGGCGGCATTTCGACGACCTCACCCCCTGCGGAGAACACTCCGCCTGCGGAAACGCCGCCACCGCAGAGCAGCACGCCCGCGAACAGGTAAGCGATACGGGGCACCGGTGAAACCAAGGGCGCGGTGTGAACCGCGCCCTTGTCGTTTCCAGACGCCAACCCATTTTGATCGATCACGGTCCCCGCGATTTTCCACTGCGCGCCATGCTGGAAAAGACGCCATCGCGGCGCACCCAGGCATGGAACAACGCCGCGCCCAGATGGCCCAGCACCGTGGCGAACAGGACATAGGCCAGCACCGTATGCGCCGGGCGTAGCAGCGCATACAGCTCGGGGCTGTGCGGTGCGATCGCCGGCAAATGCACGCCGCCGAACAGCACGATCGGATAGCCGCCGGCCGAGAGCATCGACCAGCCGATCAGCGGCATCGCAAACATCAACCCGTACAGCAGCCAGTGCGAGGCATGCGCGGCCAACTTCTGGATCGCCGGCAGATCGGCCGGCAGGGGCGGTGGCGGGCTGCGCAGGCGATTGACCAGGCGCACGACAACCAGCAGCAGGATCGCGATGCCCAGCGGGCGATGCAGGTCCAGCAGCGTCGGTCGCCAGGCCAGCGAGACCACCATGCCGGCGCCGATGAAGAGCATCGCCAGGATCATCGCGGCCATCAGCCAGTGCAGCGTGCGTGCGAGTGCGTCGAAGTGGCCATAGCGGTTCATTTCGTTTCTCCGTGTGCGCCGGTTGCTTCGGGCGCCTGGCCCTTGCCGATCTCATGCTCGCGCCGGTTGAACGACACCGAATACACCGCCGAACGCGCAGCCAGGATCGGATCCTTCGACGGCGCCATGCCGTCGGGCACCACGGTCGGGTCGTAGTTGATGTCGCGGCAACCACCGGTGTCCTGCGGCGTGGTACCGGTGAAGGTCACCGTGCCGGCCACCACCTGGGGACGGTCCTGCGGCCAGGGCTGGGAGGAATCGTCGACGGGATCGCCGTCGCCGGCCTGGGTGACCACCAGGTCCCATTTCACCGGTCCCTTGGCCAGGCGCGCGTTGAATTCCTCGCTGAGGAAATCGGCATCGGACTGCGCGCGCTGCTCAGCACTCAGATCCTCGAACGGCGCCTGCGGTCGCAGCGACCAGCGCACCGCGTGGCGCTGTCCCTGCGCATTGGTGAACCAGAAGCTGTTGACGCCATTGAACTGCGTGTTGGCCCAGCTGTTGGACCACGGCGCCGACTTGGCCCAGTCGATGAACTTCTGCGCTTCCGGGTATTGCTTGAGGAACGCCGCCATCTTCGCCGGATCGGGCTTGCCGGTGGCCGGATCAGGCGCCGACGCGATGTTCTGCGCCTGGAACCCCTCGGGCGTGGCGACCACGAAGAACGGAAAGCTGTTCATCGCCGTACGCCATTCCTGGCCGTCGTCGGTCTTGAGCAGCAGCGCCACGCTGCGCACGCGCGCCTGCGCGTCGGGACCGTGCGGATCGCCGCCGCCGATGGACAACCGGCCCAGAATCGGCGTGCTGGGCTGGGTGAACACGCGCGCTTTGGACAGCTGCGGCGCCTGCGCGCTGGGGGCGAAGCTGCCGGCCACGCACACGCCCTTGGTATGCGCGCGCCGATAGCCCGGGTGCGGTTTGCCGGCCTCGATGGTGTCGGTCATGGCCTGCGGGGTCAGCCGCTCGCCGAACCAGCCGCCCACCCAGGCGAACACGGCGGCGATGACGGCGAGGATCGCGGCGATCCCCAGCAGGGCGGGCACCGGACTGCGTTTGCCCGGTGGTCGGGACGGGGGAGCGGGCTGGGACATGACACTTCCTGGCGTTGGGAGTCGTGGGTGTGACGCGTACGGCGCCGGTTTATTCCACGGCGCCCGCGCGTGAGCCTGCAATCGGTCCGGTGATGGCCAAGTCAGGTCGATGGAATACCCTGCCCGTTCGCACGTCCTACCCTTAAGACCTGCCACGGCGCCGCCCATGACCGCCCCTGCCACCGATCTCGATGACGCCACGCTACGCGCGCTGATCCCGCGCCTGCGCCGGTTCGCGCGCTCGCTGGTGCAAGAGCCGGCCGCGGCCGACGACCTGGTCCAGGCCACGCTGGAGCGCGCGCTCGTCCATGGCCGCACCCGGCACACGCCCGAGGCGCTGCAGGGCTGGCTGTTCTCGATCCTGTACCGGCAGTTCGTCGACGAGCATCGGCGCACCCAGCGCTGGCGTCGTCTGGCGCAGCTGTTCGGCCAGGCCGAACCCGACCACGCGCCGTCGGCCGAGCGCGTGACCGCCAGCCGCGCCATGCTGGCCGCCTTCGACACACTGCCGGCCGAACAGCGCGCCCTGCTGCTGCTGGTCAGCGTGGAAGGCTTCAGCTATCGGGAAGTGGCCGACACCCTGGGCGTTCCGATCGGCACGGTGATGTCGCGCCTGGCCCGCGCGCGCCAGGCGCTGCGCACGGCCAGCGATCGGGCGCCCAAGCCGGCGCGGCCGATCTTGAAGGTGCTGCGATGATGCACCTGGCACCCAGCGAAGCGGACCTGCACGCCTACGTCGACGGCCAGCTGGACGGCGAGGCCCGCGCCGAGATCGAGCGCTGGCTGGCGGCCCATCCCGAACGCGCGGCGATGGTCGCCGACTGGAAGCGCGATGCCGAACGCCTGCGCGTGACCCAGGCCCTGCCCGAACAGTGGCCGGCCAATCCGATCCTGGAACCGGCGCACCTGCGTCGCCGCGTGCGTGCTCGTCGCCGCGCGCGCCTGGGCGTGGCCGCCGCGCTGCTGCTCAGCCTTGGCCTGGGCACCGGCGTGGGCTGGCAGGCCAGGCAGGTGCAGCTCGCATCGACGCGGCTGCCGATGGCCGATGCGGTGTCGGCGTATCGGCTGTTCGCCGTGTCCGACACCGGCGCCACGCTCGATCCCGGCGCACGCGCGCAGCTGCAGGACTGGCTGAGCCAGCACTTCGGCGCGCTTGGCGCGATGCCCGACCTGCAGGCGCAGGGCTTTCACCTGGTCGGCGGGCAGCGCCTGTCCACCGAGCAGGGCGCGGCGGCGATGCTTGTCTACGCCGATGCCACCGGCGCGCGCATCGGCGTCTACGTGCGACCCGGCGGCTGGTTCCGCGAACCTGGGCAGCGCCGCGATGGCGAGCTGCTGGCGCAGTACTGGTCGCGCGGCAACACCAGCTTCGCCGTGGTCAGCCCGTTCGAAGACGCCCGCGCACGCAGCGTGGCCTCGGTGCTGGGACCACGCGGTTGAAGTGGGCGCAGCATTGACCTGAACGTTGCGTCTCCGGCTTGGCCGCCAACCCATCAACCCTGGGTCCGTCGGTTGCCAGGCACTGGCCGCCGTCGCGCAGGGTCAGCTCGATTGCGAGCCGGCACGCATGCGCTGCACAGCAGGCGCTCGGCAGGAGAGCCAGGGTAAGCGTGGGTTCGCATGGTCATCGCCTTCCTTCCGAAGGCCAGGCTCATCCGAGCTGCCGATACCACGCCAGCTGCTCGCTGGTGACATAGTCGCCACCGTCCTGATAGACCACCACGATCTCATGTGCCGGTCCGATGGCCTGCACCAGATCAAGACCGAGGATCCGCCTTTTTGGCCACGGAACGGTGCTCAAGGAGTCCGGCTGCTCGGCCACGGTGACACAGCATCTTTCCGGGTTCGGCGACCGCGTCAAAAACCACTGCTCACCCTGGTCAGTCGGGGCGACCACCACGTAGAGCGTGGCAACCTTGAGCACCGGCCACACTACATCGATGTTGCCCTGCACTCTCGACCGCTGGAACGCGGCCTTCAGCCCGTTCTGCGAACCCTCCACGATGCCGTCAGCAGCAGAGGACTTTGCCGAAAAGAGGGAGCCAAGAATTTTCCGCATGCAATGTCCAAGGTCTGAGTGAGCCGAGGCGGATGAGCGCCGCAGCGGTTTGGGGAGCCAAGCATAAAGAGACGCCGGCATCCGGCGACAGGCCGCGAAACCTGGCGTCTTGCGTGAGGCGCGCGCCGCTGCTGCGGGCGCTGCCCATGCCAGCACTGGGCAGATCTCCGCCGATCCTTGCAGGCGGCGGACCTTCGAGAACGCCACATGCAGCAACGGGTCACCGAGCGGGGCGATGCGAACATGCGCCACACGGAAAGCAGCGTTGCCAGCATCGCCACGCCTTGGCGTGCATGCTGCGCGCCTGATCCTCCCTGGACTACGCGCGTGAGCGAGCTGCACTTCTACCGACCCAGCGAAGGCCATGGCCTGCCACACGATCCGTTCAAGTCGATCATCGCGCCAAGGCCAATCGGCTGGATCGGTTCGGTCTCGCCGCAGGGCGTGCGCAACTTGGCGCCCTACAGTTTCTTCGGTGCCTTCGGCGACAGCCCACCGCTGATCGGCTTCAGCAGCTCGGGCTGGAAGGACAGCGTGCGCAATATCCAGGCCACCGGTGTCTTCACCTGGAACCTGGCCACGCGCGCGCAGGCCGAGGCGATGAACCTGAGTTCGGCGCCGTTTGCAGCGGACGTGGATGAGTTCGAGCGCGCCGGCCTGGGCGCGATACCCGGACGCGTGGTCGATGCGCCCCTTGTCCAAGGCACGCCGGCGGCATTCGAGTGCCGGTTGACGCAGTTGATCCAGCTCACCGACGCCAAAGGCGCTGCGCTGGACCAATGGCTGGTCCTGGGCGAAGTGGTCGGCGTGCACATCGACAAGCGCGTGCTGGTCGATGGCATCTACGATACCGCCGCGGCCGCGCCGATCCTGCGCGCTGGAGGCCGCGGCAGCTATGCCCAGATCACGCCCGAGGCCATGTTCGAGATGCTGCGCCCCACCCGCGCCTGAGCTGCGATGACACGCACGTGAGCGAATCGGCCGCGACGTCGCACACTGCATTGCCCCGGCGCGACAGCGCGCACGCGGCGCTGCGGGGTAGGCTGTGCGTCCTTTCCACGATGCGAGTGCCGCCATGCCCCTGGTCCGGATCGATCTGCACGCTGCGACCACGCCCGCCTTCCGCGCCACGGTCGGCGATGTGATCTACGACGCGATGCGCGCCACCTTGAACGTGCCGGAAGACGATCGCTTCCAGATCTTCCACCAGCACTCGAGCACCGAGCTGATGCTGGACCCCAGTTACCTGGGCATCGAACGCAGCGAAGAATGCCTGGTGATCCAGGTGACCCTCAACGCCGGCCGCACCGTCGCGATGAAGCAGGCCTTCTACAAGGCCGTCGCCGATGGCCTGCACGCGCGCCTGGACGTGCGCCGAGAGGATGTCGTCATCAACCTGGTGGAAGTGGCGAAGGAAAACTGGTCCTTCGGCAACGGCATCGCCCAGTACGCCGATCCCGCATGAGCGGTACGCGTCCCGATCTGCTGCTGTTGCCCGGACTGCTCAACGATGACGCACTGTGGCAGGCACAGCTGCACGCCCTGTCCGATCTGGCCGACTGCCATGTCGGCGATCTGACCCGGGCCGATTCGATGCGGGCCGCGGCCGAACAGGTGCTCGACGCGGCGCCGCCCCGCTTCGCGCTGGCCGGCTTTTCCCTGGGTGGCTATGTCGCCCAGGAAATCCTGCGCATCGCCCCGCAGCGCGTACAGCGTCTGGCGCTGCTGGACACCGGATATCAGGCCGATTCCCCCGCGCGCGCCGATCAACGACGCACGCAGGCAGCCGCCGTACGCAAGGGCGCATTCCATGGCTTTGGCGATGCGCTGATGCGCGCGTACGTCGATCCTTCGCATCACGGCGATGCCGACCTGCTCGCACGCATCCGCGCGATGACCCAGCGGCTGGGCGCGGACGTGTTCCTGCGCCAGAACGCGTTCGAGCGCGTGGATGGCACCGACGTGCTGCGCGCCTTCGAAGGCCCGGCGCTGGTGCTGTGCGGCGCGCACGACAGCATCACCCCGCCTGCGCTGCACGCGCAGATGGCCGAGCTGCTGCCCGACGCGGTCCTTGTGCAGGTGCTGCAGGCCGGTCACCTGACGCCGCTGGAACAACCCGACGTTGTGAGCGCCGCACTGCGTACCTGGTTGTTGCGTTGATTCTCGTCGTGGGAGCTGCCATGACGGCCAAGAAGCTCTCCAGCTAAGCCTTCATTGCCGCCATCGCGGCTCCCGCCAGGTTGACTCAGGCTGTGGATGGATCGAGCGTCCTCCCGCATCGCCGCATGCAAGCGCATCGCTGGCCACCCAGGCGCTTCAAGCGCCGCTTCAGCCAGTGACCGGATCGCGTGCCGGGTCGGGCAAGGCTGCGATCCGTTCCAGCGTCGCCGCGTCGGCCGCTACGCGTTTGATGTCCCAGCGCTGGCCTTCGGGATAGGCGCCGATGACCAGGAAATCAACGCTGGCCTGCAGGCAGCAATGGCCGGTGCCTGCCGGCAGCAGCACCACGTCCCCCGGCTGGACCGTCACTTCGATGCCGCCGGGCCCACCCAGCAGCAGGCGCGCATGTCCGACGAACACGCCCAGCACTTCATGGGCACTCGAATGGTAATGCTGGTAGTCGTAGATGCCGCTCCGCCACTGCGGTGGCCAGCCATGCCGGGCGAAGCGTGTTTCCAGCCCCTGTGCATCCAGCAGCGCGCCATCTTCGCCGCGCACGCTGCGGTAGACGCGCACTGGCAGGCGGGGGTTGTTCGGTACCCAATCGTGGGCGGGCAGGACGAAGGCTTCGGTCTGCATCGGCATCCTTGGAGAACATGTCCGGCGATGAGGCAACAAGACCACCGGTGTCATGCCGGCCACCCGCGTGCGCGTCGCCCTGCGCGCAGGCAACGCGTCACCTTGGCGGGCACATCCGGTGAACACGTACATGCGATGCTGCCGCCATAGTCGTTGCGCTTGCGTGGAGCGCGAGCCTGGCTTCCTGCACGCGATGGGCACATCCCTTGTTGCGCGTCAGCGGCAGCAGCCTCGCTTGGGCAAAGGTGCGGGCGTCGGCGCGCGCCACTGCTGCCAGGCATCGCGCAGGACCTGCACCGCGGTGTGCAGGAACAGCGCCGCCACCAGCGCGCCGATCACCAGGTCCGGCCAGCGACTGTGGGTGGCGCCGACCAGTGCGCCGGCCACCAGCACGCCGGCGTTGTTGACCAGATCGTTGCGCGAGCACAGCCACACCGAGCGCATGTTGATGTCATCGCCACGGAAGCGGGTGAGCAGCCGGAAGCACACCAGGTTGAGCGCGAACGCCACGCAAGCGGAGATCATCATGATCGGTGCCAACGGCTCGGCACCCAGCACGCTGCGGCGCGCCACTTCGACCAGCACCACCACGCCAAAGAGCGCCTGCAGCACGCCCTTGACCACGGCCGCGCCGGCACGACGGCGCAGGCTCTGCGCAGCCACCGCCAGGCTCAGTGCGTAGACCAGTGCATCGCCCAGCCCATCGAGCGAATCGGCCTGCAGTGCGCTTGAATCGGCCCACCAGCCCGTGCCGAATTCACCCGCGAACAGCACCAGGTTGATCCACAGCACGATCCACAGTACGCGCCGGTGCGCGGCGCTGTTGGCGCGCGCCTGCAGGGCGACGGCCTTGTCTTCGCAACAGTTGTCCATGCGCGCTAGGCTAAAGCCCGTAGCGACTACGGAGTCAAGCATGCGCATCGCCCAAGCCGCCGCAGCCAGCGGCTGCCATCTGGAAACCATCCGCTATTACGAGCGCATCGGCCTGGTCCCCGTGCCGCTGCGCCGGATCTCCGGCTATCGCGACTACGCCGACCAGGACGTCGCGCGCCTAGGTTTCATCCATCGCGCGCGTGGCCTGGGATTTTCGCTGGAAGAAATCCGCGGCCTGCTGTCGCTGGCGCGCGATGCGCACCTGCCCTGCGCCGACGTCGATGTGCTTGCGCGCCGGCACCTGCACGATGTCCGCCAGCGCATCGCCGACCTGCAGCGGGTGGCCGACGCGCTCGAGCAGACACTCGATGGCTGCAGCGGCACGACCCGACGCGATTGCGCGCTGCTGGACACCCTGCAGCACGTCCACGACGGGTGAGGCGGCGCTTTTAGCCCAGCGGCATCTCGGTCTCGATCCAGCGGGTGACCGAGTCGTGCTGCGGCTTCCAGCCCAGCTCGGCACGCGCACGCTTGGCGCGCACGCGACTGTTGGAACCGAATGAATACCGTGCGTGGCCTTCGCCCCACACCGCGGCGGCCTCTTCCACCGTCCATGACTGCACCGGACCCAGGCCCAGCCGCGTGGCGATGGCCTGGCCGATCTGCGCATACGAGGCCTCGCCATGCTCGACGAAATAGAACGTGCCCGCTGGCGCGTCCTGCAACGCCAGTGCGTACAGCTCGGACACGTCGTCGATGTGCACGTTGGACCAGCGGTTGATGCCCTGTCCCACCACGTGCACCACGCCATCCTTGCGCGCCTGCTTGACCAGCGGCGGGATCTGAACGCTCTCGCGGTGCAGGCCACGGCCGGTGCCGTAGATCATGGTGTTGCACAGCACGATGCCGCGCACGCCGTTGTCCTTGGCTGCCAGGATCGCGTTGTCCAGCGCATGGCGCGCCTGCTTGCCGTCTTCGACGATGAAGGGCGTGTCCTCGTCGAAGATGTTCGGCGAGCACGCATCGCCGCGGACGTCATCGCCGATCACGCTGGAGCCGCTGGTGTGGATCAGGGTCTTGCCGGTGTCCTGCAGCGCGGCCAGCAGCGCGGCGATGGCGGGGCGGTGGTCGCTGCTGGCGGCGTTGATCACCGCATCGGCCCTGCGCGCCTCCCGGGCCAGCACGTCGCTGTCGTCCAGCGTGCCCAGGACCGGGGTGATGCCGCGCGCGGTCAGTTGCTCGGCCACATCGGAACGGCGCACCAGGCCTCGGATCTGGTGGCCATCGGCCAGCAGGCGATGGGCGACCGAGCCGCCGATATAACCGGCGGCACCGGTGATGAAGAGTTTCATGCGGGTTCCTCCTTTGTGCTTCGTCTGCACAGATGCGGATGAGCAGGATCAAATGCAAAAGCGTCCGCGCCGGTGGCGCGCCTTCCTCTGTCCTGGAAAGGCAGGCAACACCGCTTTCGCCGGGTTGCCCTGTCGTCCTTCGGTGCCTGGCTCGCTTCACGGCGGGAATGAGCAAGGACCGAACAACAAGATGAGCTTCGCGCGGGCCGTGTGATCACGGTGCAGCGATGGCCGCGGCGCCTGGCGGTGCTGGTGTGCACCCACGATCATCGTTGACGCAGGCTCGTGCGGTCGGGCGTCCGGCCGCCAGCGAGTGTCTTCAATGGCTGTCGCAGCTCCCTCGAGCAGATGACGCGACGGGCAGTCTGCTGCCCGCCTTGCAGTGCGTGAACCGCTGGATCAGCTAATCACCTTTGGTTTCTGGTTGATGACCTCGGCGCGAGACGCCTGCCATGACGCCGCCAGGCGGCGGCGTCGGTGTCGTTGCTGTTTCGCTCCACGTCAATGGCTGGCCATGCAGACCACCCGGGACGAATTGCAGGCCTTCATCGGCGTGGTCGATACCTGCATCGCTGACGGCAGCGGCCCAATCGCTGGGGCTGACCGGTGCCGGCATCGCGCGTTTGTCCGATCCGATGCGCAATACCGATCGCGCCGAGGGCCGCCTGGTCGAAGTGTTGGCCATGGACACGCTCGACATCCGCCATCCGATCAACGCGGCGTACTACCGCAACACTTCGGTGTCGGCCCGGATCACCCCGTTCCTTGACGACCTGGCCGAGGCGATGGGCGTGGCCTGGCGGCACGCCTCGGGCCTGGCGTATTGCCGAGCTTGATCGGCTGGGGCGCGCCCGACTGCTTGAAAAGCAGCGGAACGAGCTTCGCTCCACAGGGTCCCGTCGACCGGCTCGGCGCTGCGAAATCCGCGGAGATGCCGTGCTCAGCCCTTGGGCGGCGCCAGCAGCTCGAACTGCACCGCCGTACCGTTCACCGACGAATCGGTGATCCACACGTCGAACACGCCCGGCTCGGCACCGAACACCAGGTCGGTGCCGGTGAAGGCCAGCAGGCTGCGGTCAAGCTGGAAGCTGACCTGCGCCGACTCGCCGGCCAGCAGCGCGATCTTGTTGAAGCCCTTGAGTTCGCGCACCGGACGCACGCGACTGGCGACGCGGTCGTGCACATAGAGCTGCACGACGGTTTCGCCGGCCACATCGCCGGTGTTGGTGACGGTGGTGGTCAGGGTCAGCGTGTCGTCCCAACCCAGCTGGGCGGTGGACAGCTGCGGGCTGCCGTAGTCGAACCTGGTGTACGAAAGACCATGACCGAACGGGTACAGCGCATCGGCGGTGATCTCGCGCCAGCGCGACTTGTACTCGCTCATGTCCGGCAGCTCCGGGCGGCCGGTACGCGGGCGGTTGTAGAACAGCGGTTGCTGGCCCGAATCCTGCGGGAAGCTGACCGGCAGGCACGCCGACGGGTTGTAGTCGCCGAACAGCACATCGGCCACGCCATGACCGGTCTGGCTGCCCAGGTACCAGGTCACCGCAATGGCAGCGGCTTCGCGCACGGCGCCATGCAGCGCCAGCGCGCGGCCGTTGCGCAGCAGGATCACCAACGGCTTGCCGGTGGCGGCCAGCGCCTCGGCCAAGGCCTGGTGCGCGGCCGGGATGACGATCTGGGTGCGCGACTGTGCCTCGCCGCTGTAACGCTGCGGCTCGCCGATGGCCAGCACCACCACGTCGCTGGCGTTGGCCGCGGCCACGGCGGCGTCGATGCCACCGTCGATCGCGTCTTCCAGGCCGCAGCCGTCTTCGATGATCAGCTGGGCGCCTTCGCCCAGCGCGGCGCGCACGCCGGTTTCCAGGGTGACGTAGCGCGACTTGTCGCCGAACAGCGTCCAGCAGCCTTCGATGTTGTCGACATCGCGCACGAACGGCCCGACCAGCGCGATCTTCTGTCCGGCCTTCTTCAGCGGCAGCACGTTGGCGTCGTTCTTCAGCAGCACGATCGAGCGCCGCGCGGCTTCGCGCGACAGCGCTTCATGGTCCGGCAGGTGCGACTGGTCGACTTCGCGCGCCGGGTCGAGCGAGCGGTACGGATTGTCGAACAAGCCGATCTGCTCCTTGACCCACAGCACGCGGCGCACGCCCTGGTCCAGCTGCGCCAGCGTCACCTCGCCGCTCTCCACCAGCGAGGCCAGGTTCCGGTCGTAGAACCCGCTCTGCATGCTGATGTCCAGCCCGGCGGTGAACGCGCGCGCGGTCGCATCGCGCTCGTCGGCCGCGTAGCCGTGCGCGATCAGCTCCATGTCGGCGGTGTAGTCGCTGACCACCAGGCCGGGGAACTGCCAGGCGCCGCGCAGCAGGTCGGTCATCAGCCAGCGGTTGGCGCTGGCCGGTACGCCGTTGATGTCGTTGAACGCGCTCATCGTGGTGATGGCGCCGGCATCGAAGGCCGCCTTGAACGGCGGCAGGTGCACGTCGCGCAGGGTCTGCTCGGAAATGTCGACGGTGTTGTATTCCAGGCCGCCGCCCACCGCGCCATAGGCGGCGAAGTGCTTGGGCGTGGCCAGCAGGCTGTCGTCGCAGGTCAGGCCGGCCTGGCCCTGGAAGCCCTGCACGCGCGCGGCGGCGAAGGCGCAACCCAGCACCACGTCCTCGCCCGCGCCTTCGGCGCCACGCCCCCAGCGCTGGTCGCGGGCGATGTCCACCGCCGGGGCGAAGGTCCAGTGGATGCCAGCGGCGGTGGCTTCGATGGCGGTGGCGCGCGCGGTGCGGCGGGCCAGGTCCGGCTCGAAGCTGGCCGCTTCGCCCAACGGGATCGGGAACACCGTGCGCATGCCGTGGATCACGTCCGCGCCCAGCAGCAACGGGATGCCCAGGCGCGATTCCTCAACCGCCAGGCGCTGGGCCTCGCGGCCCTCGATGGCGCCCACGCCATTGAACAGCGCGCCGATCCGGCCCGAACGAATGCCCGCGCGCACCTCGGCGGCACCCTGGGCGTTGGCTTCCGGATTGACGTCCGGCGCGAACGGCCGCAGCGCGTCGGCAAAGATGCCCAGCTGGCCCACTTTTTCTTCCACCGTCATCTGTGCGATGAGGGTGTCAATCCGTTCCGAGTTCGACATCCGGCCCTGCCATGAAAACGTTTACATGCATTCTAAGCCATGCCCAGCGGAAGCCAAGCCCTGCGCGTCGAACGAAACCACGCAGGCTGCACTGACCAGGCGCTGCTGTCGAGCGCTGTCTGTCCCGCCGGGCAAATTGGCTAGAAGAACTGGCCGGGTGCTTCGGCTTCACGCAAGGGGGGATCGCCGGCCTGGCGGGGCAAGGGGCATTCGCCGGTCCCGGGCGGCAGCGACGGCCATTGGGCGTCCTGTTCGGGAACCGGTGATGGGGAGCGGAACGGGGTCTGGGTGTGCATGGCGGCCTCGCAGCGGCCGCCCTGTCGAAGGCGGCCACCGCGCCACTTTCCGCGAGCCCATGTCAGCGCCGAGTGCAGCGGACCTCTGCGGTCTTCACGCGCCGCATAGGTCTGCTCCGTGTTGCTTCAGGGTGCGCTGGCCGTCTCCAGCGCCTGGATCTGCTCGGCGCTCAGCGACAGGCGCGCGGCCTGCATGATGTCTTCCAGCTGGGCCACGCTGCTGGCGCTGGCGATCGGGGCGGTGATCGAGTCGCGCGCGATCAGCCAGGCCAGGGCGACCTGGGCCGGGGTGGCGCCATGGGCCGAGGCCACGCTGTCGAGCGCGTCCAGGATCTTCAGGCCGCGCGGGTTGAGGTATTTCTTGACCACTTGCGCGCCGCGCGACGAACTCTTGGCCGCATCGGCCGCGTCGCGGTACTTGCCGGTGAGGAAGCCGCTGGCCAGGGAGTAATAGCTGATCACCGCCAGTCCTTCGGCCTGCACCAGCGGCTCCAGCTCGGCCTCGTAACCAGCGCGGTCGTAAAGGTTGTACTCGGGCTGCAGGGTCTCATAGCGCGGCAGGTTCTGGTCCCTGGCGATCTGCAGCGCCTCGGCCAGGCGCTGCGCGCTGTAGTTGGAGGCACCGATCGCGCGCACCTTGCCCTTCTCGATCAGCCGCGCGAACGCGCCGAGCGTGGCTTCCAGCGGCACCGACGGATCGTCCTCGTGCGCCTGGTACAGGTCGATGGTCTCCACGCCCAACCGTCGCAGCGAATCGTCCACCGCCGCCTCGATGTTGCCCGGCGACAGGCCCAGGCGCTCGCCCCACTTGGCGACCTTGGTGGCAATCACGACCTGGTTGCGCTTGCCGCTGGATGTGAGCCACTGGCCGATCAGGGCTTCGGATTCGCCCCCCTGGTTGCCCCGCACCCAGGCCGGATACACATCGGCGGTATCGATCAGGTTGAAGCCGCCATCGACGAACGCGTCGAGCAACCTGCCCGTGCCCGTCGCGTCCTTGACGCTCCAGCCGAACACGTTGCCGCCAAGGGCCAGTGGCGCCACGGTGATGCCGGACTTGCCCAGGGCGCGTTGTGGGATGGAGGTCATGGTGGGGTTCTCCTGGTTCAGGGACAAACAGTGGCAACGCCTCACCCTAGGTCAGGGGCGTTTAATCCTGCGTGCACGATCCGTGGCAAACAGCGCTGCGTGCTAGGCTCGGCGCCACTTTTATTGCCGGGAATGCGTCATGCGCCGATCGCTTGCCACCCTCGCTCTGTGCGCCGCGCTGGCGCCGCTGTCCCCGGCTTTCGCCCAGGGCGCCGCCACGGCCATCACTGTCTCCGCGCCGCTGGAATCGGCGATCAACGGCAGCTGGCGCAAGCCGGCCGACGTGGCCCGCGACAAGTACCGCCATCCTGGCCAGACGCTGAGCTTCTTCGGCGTCAAGCAGACCGACACCATCATCGAGATCACGCCCGGCAACGGCTGGTATTCGGCGATCCTGGCGCCTTATGTGAAAGGCCAGGGCCAGTACATCGCCGCCGTGGTCGACCCGGGTGCGGTGTCCGAGTCTTCGCGTCCCTACCAGCAGAAGGCCAGGGATAGCCTGGAAGCGCTGTACAAGAGCGATGCCGCCCATTACGGCCAGGCCAAGCTGGTGGCCTATGCACCGGCCACGCCGAGTTTCGGCCCGGCCAGTTCTGCCGACGTGGTGCTGACCTTCCGCAATGTGCACAACTGGCGCATGGCCGACAACGACGAGGCGATGTTCAAGGGCTTCTTCGCGGTGCTCAAGTCCGGCGGCACCCTGGGCGTGGTCGAACACCGCGCGGCCAAGGCCGTGCCCGATGGCGATGAAAGCGGCTATGTCGGCCAGGACCAGGTAATCGCGCTGGCGACCGCCGCCGGCTTCAAGCTGGCGGGCAAGAGCGAGGTCAACGCCAACCCACGCGACACCAAGGATTATCCGGGCGGCGTGTGGACCCTGCCGCCGACCAACAAGCACGACAAGGCCGACGACGCCAAGTACCAGGCCATCGGCGAAAGCGACCGGATGACGCTGCGCTTCGTCAAGCCGTAAGCGCGGGTGCATTGATGCCCTACCAGCGACTGTTCCCGCTGCTGGTGGCCATGCTCGGCGCCATCCTGGGCGCGATGGGCCTGCTGACGTTTGCGATCGTGACCTCGGGTCACGTCCTTCAGGGACGCGCTGGACTGCTGGTCACCGGGGCAGGTTTGCTGCTGGTCGCCGCGCCGGCCGTGGCCTGGCCGTTCTCGATCCGCACGGCCAGGGGATTGCTCCTGCTGGCGCTGGTGTGCCTGGCCGCGCTGTCGTTGTGGCTCTCCTTTTGGCCACGCGCCGAGGTCATGGTGTCCCCGCTGACGCGGCCGGCCGTCGTGGCGTTCGTGGCCTTGCTGGTCGTCCGGGTGTCGCTCGTCGTGCGGCGCGGGAAGGCCACGCCTGCGCCCTGAATGCACACCATGACCGACCTGAGTACACAAGGTGAGTAACGCGCCGATGATCCGTTTCAGCGAAGACGAGAAGGCCCAGATCGTGCGCCGGATCCAGCTGTATTTCGATCAGGAGCTGCGCCAGGAGATCGGCCGGTTCGATGCCGAGTTCCTGCTGGATTTCTTCGCCAGCCAGATCGGCGCGTTCTTCTACAACCGCGGCCTGTCCGATGCCCAGGCCGTGCTGGCGGCCAAGCTTGATGAGCTGGGCGAGGCGATCTACCAGCTGGAAAAGCCGACCGAGCTGCGCAGGTAACCCTGGCAGCATCGACGCACCGTGCATGCGGGCGCACGCGCCTGCACACTGGCGCCCCTGGCATTTACCGCGCGACCGCATTGCTCATCGCCTTCAACAAACCGTTCAACGTGCTGTGCCAGTTCACCGATCGCAGCGCGACGCCGCGGCGCACGCTGGCCGAGTTCGGCCTGCCCAGGGAGGTGTACGCGGCCGGGCGCCTGGATTACGACAGCGAAGGCCTGCTGCTGCTCACCGATGACGGCGGGCTGGCGCATCGGCTCACCGACCCGCGCCACAAGCAGGACAAGACGTATCTGGTGCAGGTCGAAGGCACGCCGCAGCCCGATCAGCTGCGCGCACTGTGCGACGGGGTGAACTTGAATGACGGCCCCACCTTGCCGGCGCGCGCGCGTCTGCTGGATGGAGCACCTTCATTGTGGCCGCGCGATCCGCCGGTGCGCGTGCGCAAGACCGTGCCCGATGCCTGGCTGGAAGTGACCCTGCGCGAAGGCCGCAACCGCCAGGTGCGGCGCATGACCGCCGCGGTCGGGCTGCCGACCTTGCGCCTGGTGCGCGTATCGATGGGCCCGGCTGCGCTGGGCAAGCTGCAGCCGGGCCAGTGGCGCATCGAGCGATCCTGAGCGGCCCGCCTGATAGCACGACGCCCGGCATGGCCGGGCGTGGTCGAAGGCATCAGGCAGCTGGCTCGACCGCCGGACTGCGCGTTGGCAACAGTGCGACGGCCGAGGACTCAGCGTGACGGACTCAGCTTTCGCTGGGAGTCTTGGGCGCGACGCGGCTATGACGGCCGGCACGCGAGCGCACGCCGGCGTTGCCGCGGGTGGTCGCCGGTTCCAGGCGGCGGGCGCTGCCGTCGATGGCCGCGCCGGCCTGCTTCTGCTTGTACTTGCGGAACACCGCGTAGCCGATCAGGCCTACGCCCACCGCAGCGGCCGCACCCAAGGCGACCGGGTTGCGCTTGACGAACGTGGAAGCGACCTTGCCACCGGTGCGCACGGCGCCAAGCGCGGCGCTGTTCTTGATGAGCTTGCCGGCAGTGGACCGGCGCGAAGGCACCAGGTCACGCACGCTGCTGCCCGCGCTGCGCAGGCCGTCTCCGGCCTGATGCACCAGGTCCAGGGCGGTTTCCAGCGCGCGATCGCTGATGTCAGTGAACTTGCTCATTGGAGAAACCCCGTGGCCGATGAATGAAGGATGCCCAGTGTCCCGGCAGCCGTGTAGACGTCGCGTGTGCGGCAGCGCCGCAGGCCGTCCAGCGGCTGAACACGTCCGCTCCATGGGCATGGGAGCCGCCGTGGCGGCGATCAGGCCTTGCCGGTCAGACCCCTTGCACGGTGGCGGCGCCCACCGATCAGGTCCCGCGCGGCTTGGCCCGATGGGTGGCGGCGACGCTCCAGGGATCTTCCGGCCACGGATGCCGGGGATACCGTCCCTTCATTTCCTTGCGCACCTCGGCATAGGTGTTGGCCCAGAAGCTGCGCAGGTCCTGAGTCACCTGCAGCGGTTTGCCGCCGGGCGAGAGCAGGTGCAGGGTGAGGGGAATGCGGCCGTCGGCGATGCGCGGCGTGTCGCCCAGGCCGAACAGCTCCTGCAGCTTCACTGCCAGCACCGGCGCCCGCGGACTGCCGTCGTGCTCCACGCCGTAGTCGATCCGCCGCTCCATGCCCGAGGGCACGGCGATGCGCGTGGGCGCCAGCGTGTCGATGCGCTGGCGGGTGGACCAGTCGGTGGAGGATTTCAGCGCTTCACCCAGTGCACCTTCGTCCAGTGCGTCCAGCCGGGTCTTGCCGGCAAAGGCGGGCGTGAGCCACAGCGGCAACGTGGCCAGTAGCGCCTCCTCGGACAGGTCGGGCAGCTCCAGCTCCGGCATCCACGCACGCAGGTTGCGCACCCGGGCGCGCCATTGCTGCAGGTTGTCGGTCCAGGGCAAGGCGTCCAGCCCGAGTTCGCGCACCGCGTCGGTCAGGGCGGCGGCCGCGTGGTGGGGATCGATCTTTCCGGCCGGTCGGGCGTCGAGCACGATCGCGTCGAAGCGCGCCTGGCGCTGGGCCACCAGCGCGCGCCGCTCGCCATCCCAGCGCACATGGTCGGCGGTGGAAAAGTGCGTGGCGAAACGCACCCGCAGGAACCCTTCGTCCACCGGTGCGCCGCGCAGGATCAGGCCATCGCGCGATTCGAACCGCAGTTCGCTGGCCACGATCCACGGTTCGCCGCGCAGCGCGCTGTCGTCGAACAACCGCGCGGTGCGGCCATTGGCAAGCGCGTAGCGCAGCGGATCGGTGGCGTGGCGATAGCCGATGCGGTCGGGGAACGCGAGCGCGAGCAGGTCGCCGAGCGCGTGCGCTTCGACCTCGCGCGGTGGCGCGGCGTCCTCGCGCAGGCGGCGACGCCATTGCTTGGCAGCGGCATCGATCGCCGCCAGGGCAGAGCGATGCGCATCGACCGGCGCGCGGCCATGCCGGAATGCGGCCAGAGCGCGCCAGCGCGCGGCCAGCCCATCGCCACCACCGCGCAGCGGATCGCGCGCTTCCACCAGGGCGGCGACATCGCAGGCCAGTGCGCGCATCGCGCCGGCATCGGCGGTCAGCAGCATCGTCGCCAGACGCGGATGGGTGCCCAGCTTCAGCAGCTGCTTGCCCAGCGCGGTGATGGCGTGGGTCGCATCCAGTGCGCCAAGCGCGCGCAGCAGATCGCGCGCCGCGGCCAGCGGACCGGAAGGCGGCCCATCGACGAAGCGCAGGTCGTCGCTGCCCCACGCCGCCAGCTCCAGCGCCAGGCCTGCCAGCTCGACCTGGGCGATCTCGGGGCGACGCTGCGGCTCCAGCCGCTGCGAGGCCGGCCACAGCCGCCAGGCCACGCCTTCGGCCACGCGGCCGGCGCGACCGGCGCGCTGGTCGGCCGAAGCCTGGGCGATGGGGACCACGTCCAACCGCGAGAACCCGCTGTTGGGATCGAACCGCGGCTCGCGCGCCAGGCCGCTGTCGATGACCACGCGCACGCCGGGCAACGTCACCGATGACTCTGCGACGTTCGTCGCCAGGACCACGCGGCGACGGCCGTCCGGATCGGGCTGCAGCACGGCCGACTGCTGTTCGACGGGCAGCTCGCCATGCAGCGCCAGCACGGTGGTGTCGGCCAACGCAGGACTGTCGCGCAAGGCCGCGTCCACGCGCGCGATCTCGCGCTGGCCGGGCAGGAACACCAGCACGTCGCCCGGATGCGTGGCGACGGCCGCTTCCACGGCACGACGCGTCTGCGGTTCCAGCGCCTCGTCGCGGCGCGCCGGGAAATGCGACACCGCCACCGGATAGCTGCGGCCTTCGCTGGACAGGCGCGGCGCGTCCAGCCACTGCGACAGGCGCGCCCCATCCAGCGTGGCCGACATCACCACGATGCGCAGGTCTTCACGCAATGCGCCCTGCACGTCCAGCGCCAGGGCCAGGCCGAGATCGCCGGCCAGATGCCGCTCGTGGAATTCGTCGAACAGCAACGCACCAACGTCTTCGAGCAGCGGATCGTCCTGCAGCATCCGGGTGAGGATGCCTTCGGTGACCACCTCGATCCGCGTGCGCGCGCTGGTCTTGTTGTCGAAGCGGATGCGATACCCGACGGTGTCGCCGACCGCTTCGCCCCGCTGCTTGGCCATGAAGCCGGCGGCCGCGCGTGCGGCCACGCGGCGCGGCTCAAGCATCACGATCTTGCGGCCCGCCAGCCACGGCGCCCCCAGCAGCGCCAGCGGCACCTGGGTGGTCTTGCCGGCGCCGGGCGGGGCTTCCAGCACCAGGCGCGGATGATCTGCCAGCGACGCGGTGATCTGCGGCAGCAGCGAGGTGATGGGGAAATTCGGCGCGGACATTGCGCACAAGGATAAGGCGCGTTGGTACTGCGCCCTACAATGGCGCTCCCACGTCGCCCTGTTTCCCCGCATGTCACTGATCGATATCGGCGCCAACCTCACCCACGATTCCTTCGATCGCGATCGCGACGCGGTGCTGCAGCGCGCGCGCGAGGCGGGCGTGGCCCAGCTGGTGATCACCGGCGCCAGCCGTGAGCACTCGCCCAAGGCGCTGGAACTGGCCCGCGCGCATCCGGGCTTCCTGTTCGCCACCGCCGGCGTGCATCCGCATCACGCCATCGAATACACCGACGAATGCGATGCCGAAATGCGCGCGCTGTTGGCCCACCCTGAAGTGGTGGCGGTGGGCGAGTGCGGCCTGGACTACAACCGCGACTTCTCGCCGCGCCCGGCCCAGCGCAAGGCGTTCGAGCGCCAGCTGCAGACCGCGGTCGATACCAACAAGCCGCTGTTCCTGCACCAGCGCGATGCGCATGCGGACTTCATGGCGGTGATGAAGCAGTTCGACGGGCAGCTGCCGCCAGCGGTGGTGCATTGCTTCACCGGCACGCGCGAGGAGCTGTTCGATTACCTGGACCAGGACTGGCACATCGGCATCACCGGCTGGCTGTGCGACGAACGCCGCGGCGCGCACCTGCGCACGCTGGTGCCGAACATCCCCGCCCACCGGCTGATGCTCGAAACCGACGCGCCTTACCTGCTGCCGCGCACGCTCAAACCTAGCCCCAAGGATCGCCGCAATGAGCCCGCGTTCCTCTCGCACATTGCCGAGGAAGTCGCGCGCGATCGTGGCCAGACGCTGGACGTCACCGCGGCCCACACCACCGCCACCGCGCGCGCCTTCTTCGGTCTGCCCTGACCCCAGCCGCGATCGGCCCGGGATCAGCGACCGCTGCCCAGGAAGCCGTGCACCAGCGTGATGGTGGCGGCGGGGTTTTCTTCCATGATCCAGTGGCCCGAGGCGGGCACGATGCCTTCGGTGACGTCGGTTGCGCCGGCGCGCATCACCACCGCCATGGTGGGGCCAAAAGACTGCTCACCGCCCAATGCCAGCACCGGCAAAGTCAGCTTGCCGTGCCCGGCCAGGAAGGCGCGGTTGTCGATCGCATCCTGGTCGAACGCGGCGAACTGCGCAAAGCCGCTGTGCATGGCGCCGGGGAGCGCGTACAGCGCGGCGTAGTGCTCGCGCGCGGCCTGGCTGAAGTTGGACGGCTTGGCGGAGAACTCGTTCCAGAACCGGTCCAGGTAGATGCGCTCGCGTCCGGCCACCAGCCGCCCCATGTCCGATCCGCCGAAACGAAAATGCCAGAGCAGCGGGTTCTTCAGGATTTCTTCCCATGGACCCACGCCCGGCACCGGCGCGTCGATCAGCACCAGCCGCCGCGCGATTTCCGGATGCTGGGCCACGAACTGGAACGCCACCATGTTGCCGATGTCGTGCGCGACCACATCGGCACGCGTGATCTTCAGCGCCTCCAGCACGCCGGCCACGTCGCCGGCCTGGGTCTTCTTGTCGAAGCCGCCGGCCGGCTTGGCCGACAGGCCCAGGCCGCGCAGGTCCGGCACCACCACGGTGTGGTCCTTGGCCAGATCGGCCGCGAGCGGCACCCACATGTCGCCGGTTTCGCCATAGCCGTGCAGCAGCACGACGGCAGGGCCGCGGCCGCCCACGCGCACGTGCAGG
>JBIIHJ010000203.1:0-7183 GCA_044235875.1 Pseudoxanthomonas sp. | reverse complement strand
TGCCGCAGCAGCCCGGTCTTCGCTTGCCCCTGCATGGTCGTCCGCTCCCGTCGACATGCTGGCGTGATGCCAGAAGTGATAAATGGCCGGTGGCGCAGCAGCGTCCTTCCCCGCCGCGCGCCTCCGGTTCTGGCCTCATCCTAGGCGTTGGATCGGACTGGCATCCAATGCCAATGCACCGTCGCGTGATGCACAATGGGCATCATGGATCTGATCTGGCTCGAAGACTGCGTGGCCCTGGCCGACACGCTCAATTTCTCCCGCGCCGCCGAACTGCGGCACGTCACCCAACCTGCGTTCAGTCGTCGCATCCGCGCGCTGGAGCAGTGGCTGGGCACGCCCTTGTTCAAGCGCTCGCGCCAGGGCGTGCAGCTGACGCCGGCCGGCGAACACTTCCGCACCCAGGCCACCGCGCTGGTGCGGTCGATGCACCAGCTGCGCAGCGAAACGCTGGAAGTGGCCGGCCGCAACGCACCGTCGCTGACCTTCGCCGCGACCCACGCGCTGTCCTTTACCTTTTTCCCCGAATGGATCCGCGGCAATCCGCAGCTGGCCGAGCTGGGCACCTTCAAGCTGGTGTCGGACACCATGCGCGCGTGCGAGCGGATGATGGTGCAGGGCGGCTCGCAGTTCCTGCTGTGCCACCACCATCCGCGGATGAAACTGCTGCTGGATCCGGGGCAGTTCCGCAGCGTCTTGGTGGGCGGCGATGTCTTGCTGCCGCTGTGTGCGCCGCGCGCCGATGGCCGGCCGTCATGGCCGGTGAGCGAGCGGGTCGGTGCCAGGACGCCGTACCTGGGCTACAGCGCCGATTCCGGCCTGGGCCGCATCCTTGCCGGGCACGCGCCGGTGGTGCCGTTGATCGCGCGCGCCACGCCGGTGTTCACTTCGGACCTGGCCGCCACGCTGTTGGCGATGGCACGCGCCGGTGACGGCGTGGCCTGGTTGCCGCGTTCGCTGGCGGCACGCGATCTGGCGGACGGCCGCCTGGTGGAAGCCGCGCCGACACTGCCGGCACTGCAGATTCCGATCGAGATCCGCCTGTTCCGTCCCGTCGCACGGCTGCCGAAGGCCGCCGAGGCGCTATGGACCTTCTTCGCGGCCGCCGCGCCGGTGCCCGGCGCGGAGCCGCGTGCGGCTTAAACGCTGGCCACTTCGCCTGCGGACGCGAACAGCGCCGTCTGCTCCCCGCGCAGGCGATCGATCAGGCGGCCGTGCGGCAGCTCGACATCGGCGTAAGTCAGCACCTGATCCTTGGCGATGTCGCGCTTGAGGACGCAGCCCTCGGCCACGCCCATCGGCAGCAGGTCTTCGCTTGCGGTCACATCGGCGCGCTCGCACTGGCCATAGGTGAGATAGCCGCCAAGTGCATCGATGGTCTCGCCGGCGGCCAGGTCGCGCTTGGCGGTGGCGACCACTTCCACCAGCGGCGCGCCCAGCGGCTGCAGCACTGCATCGCGCAGCAGCACCACGCGGGCCACCGACAGCGGCACCTCGAAATGGCACAGGTGGTACGGTGTGTAGAAGCTGTACAGCGGGCCCTCGCCCAGCTTGTAGAGGTTGAGGTAGTGCTGCTGCTTGGGATCGTCGTGGGTGGCCAGCACGTACACGCCCGGTCCGGGCTGCGAGCCGACCACGTAATCGACCGCGCCGCCGACGGCCTTGAGCGCGTCGATGTCGTAGGTCTTGGTCAGCTCGTCGACATGGCCGCGGTGGTCGTGACCGGTCATGCCGCGCTTGAGGATCGACATGCCGGTGCCGTTGGCGACGATGGCCTGCTCGAAGCTGATCTTGGTGCCGTCGGCGAAGCTGGTGACCATGTAAGGATCCTGGCCCCACTTGGCGGCAAAGCCGGCCTGCGTGGTCGGCGTGCGATACGGATCCTGCAGGCCCTTGATGTTGCCGCACATCAGTGGCGTCAGCCCGATCGATTTGACGAAGCGGAACAGGTTCATCTGCACGCCCGGCTGGTCGCCGTCGCAGGCGGTGAAGATCACCCCGGCCGCGTCGGCCTTTTTCTTCAGCAGCGGGCCGACGGTGCCGTCCAGCTCGGCGTTCATCGTCACCACGTCACGGCCATGGGCAATCGCGGCCAGGCTGATGTGCGCGCCGTATTCGACCGCGCCGGTTGCATCGACCAGGCAATCGAGCAGGTCGCATTCGTACAGCAGCGATGGATCGTCGGTGACCGCCGCGGCGCCGCTGGTGATCGCATCGGCCAGCGCCCGGCCGGTGTCGACGACCTTGGCCTGCACGCCGGCCAGGGCGAAAGCTGCCAGCGCCTTGTCCATGTTGCGGTTGCAGATCACCGACAGGACCATGCCGGGCACCGAGTGCACGATCTGGTTGACGATGCCCTTGGCCATGAAGCCTGCGCCATACAGCCCGACGCGGATGGGCATGCCGGCGGCCTGGCGTTGCTGCAGCAATCGATCGATCACCATGGGGAGTCCTGTGTTGTGGGTCAGTAACCGATCAGCTGTTCGACGCCGTGGTAGTCCGGATCGAAGTCCGGCCAGTTGGCGTCCTTGTCTGAAATGATCTTGCCTTCGGCCGGCCACTGGATGTTGAAGGTCGGATCGTTCCAGCGCAGGCCGCGCTCGGCGGTGGGTTCGTAGAACGCGCTGGCCAGGTAGAACGCTTCGGTGTCCGGCTCCAAGGTCACGAAGCCATGGGCGAAACCGCGCGGTACGTAGTACGCCAAGCGGTTCTCCGCGGTCAGTTCCACGCCATGCCACCTGAGGTAGGTCGGCGAATCCGGGCGCAGGTCGACGATGCAGTCCCACAGCGCGCCGCGCACACAGCGCACGATCTTGACCTCCGGGGCGGGCGGCAATTGGTAATGCATGCCGCGCAGCGTGCCGGCCTGCGCGTTATAGGAATTGTTGACCTGGACGAAGCGATCGACCAGGCCGGCGGCGGCCATTTCCTTCTCGCAGAACACGCGCGCGAACCAGCCGCGGTCATCGCCGCGCTTTTCAGGCTCGATCACATACGCGCCCTTGAGCGGCGTCTCGTGGAACTTCATGCGGCCGCCCGCAGGTCCGGCGCGAGCACTCCAGTGTCGACCAGGCCTTCCAGGATGCGCAGGCGGATGAAGCCGCTCTGGCGGAAGTTGCGGTCGGAGAAGGCGGTGCGCTGCAGTTCGTCGCGCAGCTCGGCGATGGTGCCTTCCAGCGTCTCGATCGGCTGGTGATCGGGTGCCAGCGTTTCGAACAGCGAAAAATCCACGCGGTAGGAGCGGCTGTCGGCCGGCGCGTTGGTCGAGATCGACACTTCCGCGGTGGGAATGGCCGCGCCCACGGCATTGGCCAGATCGCGCACCTGCACATTCCAGCGTTCCGAACCGGCATTGACGAACAGGTAGCGTCCGCCCGTTTCGGCCGGACGCTGGATCGCCCATTCGATGGCGCGCGACATGTCGCGCACGTGGATCAGTGGCCGCCACGGCGTGCCGTCGGAGAGCACCTCGACCTTGCCGCTTGCGACCGCGCCGGCGACGAAGTCGTTGAGCACCAGGTCCAGCCGCAGCCGGGGCGAGGCGCCGCACGCCGTCGCAAAACGCAGCGCGGTGATGGTCATGTCCGTCTGCAGCGCGGCCAGCCCGGTCTCGGTGTCGATCTTGGAATGGGCGTAGGCGGTGAGCGGCGCGATCGGGCTGGTCTCCGAGCGCGGCGTGCCATCGGCCGCGGCGCCGTACACGCTGCAGCTGGAGGCGAACACCAAGTGCTTCACCCCGGCGTCGGCGGCGGCCTGGGCCACCGACAGGCTGGCCTTGCAGTTGATCTGATCGGTCACCAGCTCAAAGCGCTTGCCCATCGCATCGTTGGACACCGCGGCCAGGTGCACGACCGCGTCGAAACCGGCCAGGTCCTGCGCGGTGAGGTCGCGCACATCGCGGAACCACTGCTCGTCCAGCACCACTTCGGGCAGGCCGCGCTTGTCGGACAGGCAGTGGGCGAACCAGCCGCGATCCACGCCCACCAGATGCGCCGCTGGAAAGCGCTGGCGCAGGTGGCGTGCCAGGACCGGACCAATGTAGCCCATGTTGCCGGTAATCAGGATGCGCATGTCGTTATTCCCAGACGCGCCAGGGCGCCTTGTTGGTGGTCCAAAGATCGTTGAGGTAGTTCTTGTCGCGCAGCGTATCCATCGGCTGCCAGAAACCTTCGTGCCTGTACACACTGAGCTGGCCCTGTTCGACCAGGCGTTCCAGCGGCGCGTTCTCCCACACGCTGGTGTCGTCTTCGATGAACTGCGCCACCTGGGGCGAGAGCACGAAGAAGCCGCCGTTGATCAGGCCATCGCCATCGGCGGGCTTTTCGCGGAAACCGGTGACCTGGTCGCCCTCCACCCGCAGCGCACCGAAACGCCCCGGGGGCTGCACCGCGGTGACGGTGGCCAGGCGGCCCTGGCGCCGGTGCAGGTCGATGCCGGCGCCGATGTCCACATCGGAGACGCCATCGCCGTAGGTCAGGCAGAACGCTTCCTCTTCCTGCAGGTAAGGCATGACGCGCTTGAGGCGGCCGCCGGTCATGGTGTCGGCACCGGTATCGACCAGCGTCACCCGCCACGGCTCGGCGCGCGTGTTGTGCAAGGTGGTGGTGTTGGTGGCCAGGTCGCAGGTGATGTCCGACCCCATCAGGTGGTAATTGATGAAGAAGTCCTTGATCACTTCGCCGCGGTAGCCCAGGCACACGATGAAGTCGTTGATGCCGTGATGGCTGTACATCTTCATGATGTGCCACAGCACCGGCCTGCCGCCGATCTCGACCATGGGCTTGGGCCGCACCGAGGTTTCCTCGGAGATCCGGGTGCCCAGACCGCCTGCAAGGATGACGGCCTTCATTCGAACTCGTTCCGCGTCACGCTAGGTCCTTTGCCGGTGTGCCGGCTGCTTGCGCCTGGCGCGCCACCGGAGGATGGCGCGGACAGGGATGGCGGCGGCCCTCCCGCCGCCGGGTGATGGGATCCCGACACGTTCGCGTCAGGCGGTCACGTCGCGCCGTCGCACCCCCCGGGGCGCGCCATGTGCGACCTCCACCATCGCCGCCATGCTCGACAGCCGCTCGATGCGCTGCTGCAGGCGTGCGCTGCGCGGCAGGCCGACGATATCCAGCAGCTGGCCCCAGCGATGGGCCCAGTCATGGCGGCGCAACGCCTGGCTGACGTTGGTGGTGCGTGCCAGCTCGATCCGCTCGGGCTGGCCGTTCAAGTCGGCCAGGAATGCGCCGATGTCCGGGGTGCCTGGCGGCAGTTCGATCACCGCGTCGTCCCAGTCGAAGTGATCGGAAAACTCCAGGCACTGCTGGCGCGAGCCCAGCACGATGGCCCCGCCCGCGGTGCCTTCGAAATAGCGCGTGGCCAGCGCGTTCTTGCGCACGCCCTTGAACACGCCGGTGGTGTCCACGGTGAAGTCATAGGCGATGAAGTATTTGGAACGCTTGATCATCGCCGCCGACTGGCGGCGGTGTTCGGCCCAGTCGGTGACCGCGCCGGCCTTGAGCACGTCGTGGACGTAGAAGAAATTGCCGTCCTGCGCCGCCAATGCCGCCAGCTTGGTGTGCAGCTCCGGCATGCGCCGGCCCAGGCTGAGCACGTCGATGCCGCGCTGGGGCATGCCCGGATACGGACACGCCAGTTCGGTGTCGCAGGCGCTGGGCAGGAAGGACACCGGCGTGGAGGTGTACTGGCGCAGCGCCGGGATGCTTTCGGCATTGAGCACGAAGACGTGGTCGAACTGGTCGAGCATGCGCAGTTCCTGCGCCTGGGCCGGGAAGCGCTCCGGCCAGCCTTCGAGCAGATAGACGTAGGCCTTCTCGGCGCGCTCGCGCCAGCCGGGCATGCGCTGCAGCGCGGTCAATTCCAGCGGGAACTGGCACACGTACAGGAACACATCGTAATCGCGCGCCAGGTGGACCGGCTGCGCGTTGGACAGGCCAGGCTGGCCGAAGCGGCGCCAGACCTGCGAGGTGAGGCGGTGGCGAAGCTCGCTCCAGAGGTAACGCATGCTGGGATTCACGCCGCGACCGTTGGCGTGCGGCGGCGGCTCGAAGGCCAGGATGTCCGCGTCTTCGACCTGGTCGATGACATTCAGAAACGCGTAGGCCTGCCCGTTGAACGGCTCGGGCCACGCGTTGTAGTTGGAAGACAGCAATACCGACCGATCGGCCATGACACATCCTTCGTCAAGCTGGGGGTACCTGACGCGCGTGGCATCCGAGCTCTGGACGGACATGGTCGCACCACCGTCGTGCAACAACCGTCATGCATCGGAACATCGTTCGCCACCGCGCAACCAACGTGATGTCGCCATCAGGCTGCAGTGCCTGCGGAGGGCGCTCAGTCGAAAGATCGTCAGCGCGTCCCCGCAGACGCCATTGCCTGGCGGCTACCTGGCATTCAACGCAGAAGGCCCGGCGGACCGGACGCACGCCCGACGCGCCGGGAGCGATCCGGCGCATGGCGGCGGCGGGACAAGCCGAGGGTGCCGCAGCACCCGAGGCCTCAATACAGCTTGCGCTCGGCCTTGGGCGCCGGGCTGAACTGGTACAGCCAGGTCTCGCTGAGCGCACCGGTGGCGTTTTTCAGATACAGCCGCAGGTCGATCTGGCTGCTGTCGTCCTTGTCCGGGACCACGTCGAACATCACCCGATAGCCCTTGACCTCGCGCAGCGGACGGCAGGACACCGTTTCCAAGGTGCCACCGGTGATCTGCAGCGCGGGTTCGACCTTGGCATCGGCTTTTTCCAGCGCCGCCAGCGTACCGCCGGTGAAATCCACCGCGAAACGCTGCGACCAGTGCGCGCGCTTCTGCCCGACCACCCCGCCCAATCCGGTGCGGGTGGCCACGCACACCGCCTGGGTCGGCATCATCGGCGCGGCCGAACCCCAATAGAGCCTGTAGCCGTAGAGCAGCTCCTGGCCGGCCTGCGGTTTGTCCTTGGGATTCCAGAACGCGACGATGTTGTCGAAGGTCTCATCGACGGTCGGGATCTCGATCAGCTGCACCGAGCCTTCGCCCCAGCCGGCCTTGGGCTCGACCCACAGGCACGGGCGCTTCTCGTAAAACACGCCGTCGTCCTGGTAATGGTCGAAGTCGCGGTCGCGCTGGAGCAGGCCGAAGCCCTTGGGATTGTTGTCGCCGAAGGCGTTGAAGCGCAGCTGCGGCGGATTGGTCAGC
>JBIIHJ010000202.1:0-7190 GCA_044235875.1 Pseudoxanthomonas sp. | reverse complement strand
CTGATCTCCTGTTCACTCCGAAGCGCTACGCTGAAAAACGGCAGTCATCGAACGACCAGGTCGACGAGTGGGATGCTGCCACGTCGGCCTGACGGCTTTCGGCCAGAGGCGGTCCTGTTGGAGGTATTTCTGACAACCCTTAGTGGGTCGAATGCTGCCGAATCACAGCGCATGAGGCGCTGTCAGCCGCGCACATGACCTCATCGATCCAGGTGACATACCGCGAGATGCGGACGTTGAAGACCATCTGGCCATAGAAGCCAGCCTCCAAAGCATGCTCCGGAACTGCAGTGATCCAGGAGCCCAGCCCAACGAGCTGCGACGCGCCCTGGCTTTGCACGACAAGCGGACCTCCACTGTCCCCGCTTCCCAATACGCCTTCCAGCGGCAGGCCCCGCGCCGGCGGATCGAATCGATACCAAAGGTAACGATCATTGGCCCCGGTGATCACGTTATAGGCCCGTCTCATCGCGCCACGGTGCGGAGCATCAGTGACCTGTCCATCAATGCCGTTACCGGTGGCGCCTTTACCAACCAGCATGGCGACTTGCGCGACTTCGCCGCCACCCCGATAAAGAGCCACGGGAATGACTTGCTCCACCGGCGTAGCCAGCTCAATCAGCGCGATATCATCGGATCCCGCGAGGAAAGCGTGGATCTTGGAGGGGTCGCCTGACTTCAACGCCTCCTGGCCCAGCGCATCGGGCATAGGCTTGTAGCCAGGGTTGATGAATACCCGGGAAACTTTGTACGCACTTCCGTTGATGGTCACCTCGGCGTCCATGCCGTCCATGGGAGCTGCGTGTGCGGCGGTGACCACCCACCTCGGTGCGATAAGAACGCCGTGCCCCTCGCCTGGCATATCCGCGAGTGCCGGAAAATCGGATCCCGCGATTCGATACTTCGCGTCGTCAACATCGGCTCGGATGACAACCCCGCTTGCCGCGAGTGGCAGCATGAGAAGGGCAATGGCAAGCCAGTTTTTCATGTGTATAACTTCCTTGTAGGCGTTGATCAGAGGGCTACCTGCAGGTGCCTGCTGTAGCCGGCTCAAGATAGCCAAGTGGGAGCGGCGCAGCATCAGAAGACCGACAGAGCGACAGAGGGGGCGATGAAAGCCCGGAAACGGCTCCTGAAACCGAGAGCGCTCAAGCACGTCCGCGCTAGGTCGGATGGTGCCGCGCCGGCCTTATGGCCGCTACCGGCAACACCTGACACGCGTCGATGCTCGCCATCGCGTAAAGCGTGAGGGCTAAAAAGCATTCCGCTGCTGATTGACAGCAACCTGCACGAATTCTGCGAACGCGCGCGCCTTGGCCGTGGCCATGCGGCCACTGGGGAACACCGCCCACAAGTCGATATCGGGCAACGCCCAATCCGCAAGCAGGGCTTCAACGCGACCATCAGCCAACTCGGGTGTAAACATCCATTCCGAGGCGATGGTTAGGCCCATGTTGGCCAGCACCGCGGTGCGGACGCCTTCGGCGGCGCTGAAGCGAGCGCGCCCACGCACGCTGATCGAGACACGCTTTCCAGCGCGCTGGAACTCCCACGCGCTGTCCTGTTGGCTGAAGACAAGTGTCTGGTGATTTGCCAGATCGGCGGGGATTTTGGGCCGGCCCGCGCAGGCGAGATAAGCCGGCGTGGCGATGACCAGGCGCCGCGCCGTGGCCAGCTTGCGCGCGACCAGGCGGTTATCGGCCAATCGGCCCATGCGTAGCGACACATCGATGCCTTCGCCAATCAGATCGATCGGCCGGTCGTCCAGCACCACGTCGATCTCCAGCTCCGGATGCGCGGCCAGGAAACCGGGCAGCGCCGGGATCACATGCAGCCGCGCGAACGTGGTCGCGGCCGAGACCCGCAAGCGTCCCGACAAGTTTGCACCTGCACCGCGCGCAGCCAGTTCGGCCTCTTCCACGTCCTGCAGCACAACTTGCGCGTGCTCGTAGAAGCGTAGGCCAGCCTCGGTCGGTGTGAGCCCCTGGGTCGAGCGCATCAGCAGGCGCACCTGCAGGTGCTGTTCGAGCTGGGCGATGGTCTTGGAGATCGCGGGCTGGCCCAGTCGCAGCACTCGCGCGGCGGCCGAGAACGATCCGGTCTGGACCACCTGGACGTAGGTGGCCATGCCCTGCAGGCGATCCATGGGTATTCCTATTGGGAATGAAGATTATCGAGATCACCTATCTGCCATTCCAGGGAGCCGATGTCCAGACTTTGCTTCACCGGGCGCTTGCCGCCCTTTGCAAATAAAGGAACTGGCCGTGATCGAGGTCTATGCATTCGCCACCCCCAACAGCGTCAAAGTACCGATCGCACTGGAGGAGCTGGGGCTGGACTACGCCCTGCATGCGATCAACGTGAAGCAGGGCGCGCAGCGCCAGGACGCGTTCCGCGCGCTCAATCCCAACACCAAGGTGCCGGTGCTGGTCCGGTCCGATGCGACCGGCCGCCGCCAGGTGCTGACCGAATCGGCCGCGATCCTGGTGCACCTGGCCGAGACTGCCGGGCAGCTACTGCCCATCGAGGCGCAGGCGCGTGCACGGGTCTTCGAGCAACTGTTCTTCCACGCCTCGAGCGTCAGTCCGGCGTTCGGCAATGCCGGCTATTTCCGCACCCTCGCGTCTGAGCCGCAGCCACTGGCCTTGCAGCGCTTCGCCGATGAAGCCCGACGCGTGACCACGCTGCTCGACGGCCTACTGGCCGAACGCACCTGGGTGGCCGGCGACACCTATTCCATCGCCGACATCGCCCACTTCGGCTGGTTCTGGCGGCGCGCCTTCGCCGGCATCGCGCTGGACGACTACCCGCACCTGCAGCGCTGGTACGCGGCCATCGAAGTCCGCCCGGCCGTGCAGCGCGCCATCTCCCGCATCAACGCCCTCATCCCCGCGCCCTGATCACTTTCCTCCCCCCACAACCGCAAAGGCGTTCCCATGTCCCGCTTCGATACCTATCGCAACGCTTATCCCAACGCCCGCCTGACCCGCACGCCTGCCGGCGTGCTGGAAGTCGCCCTGCACACCGACGGCGGCAAGCTGGTCTTCAACGGCCATACCCACGAACAGTTCGTCGACCTGTTTCATGACATCGGCTCGGATCCCGACAACCGCGTGGTCATCCTCACCGGCAGCGGCGATGCCTTCATGGATGCGATCAGCCCGGACGGCTTCGACTTCTTCACCCCGCGCGGCTACGACAAGATCTTCCGCGAGGGCAAGAAGGTCCTGATGAACCTGCTCGACATCGAGGTACCGCTGATTGCCGCGCTCAACGGCCCGGTGCTGCTGCACTCCGAGTACGCGCTGCTGGCCGATATCGTGCTGGCCACGCCGGAGACAGTGTTCCAGGACAAGCCGCACTTCGATTTCGGCATCGTGCCGGGCGATGGCGTCAACCTGCTGTGGCCCGAAGTGGTCGGCAGCATCCGCGGCCGCCATTTCATCCTCACCCGCCAGGTACTGGATGCGCAGACCGCAAAGGAATGGGGCGCCGTCAACGAGATCGTACCGGCGGACCAGCTGCTGGCCCGTGCCCATGAGATCGCCGCATCGCTGGCCGCGCTGCCGCCGTTGACCGCGCGCTACACCCGCATCGCCCTGACCCAGAAGCTGCGCCGCATCGTCGATGAAGGCGCCGGCTACGGCCTGGCGCTGGAAGGCATCAGCGCGGCCGAGGTCGCCCGCAGCGCGGCTCAGGCCGCCTGACGTCTTGCGCGGTGTGGCCTGCCATGCCGCGCGCTTCTTCCTCCTTCTCACTGGAACGACACCATGAACCTGCAAGACAAACTCAATGCCTTCAAGGCGGATTTCGAAGCCGGCAAGCCGCCCTACAGCGTGCCGCGTTCGGTCATCGACACCATGCACAAAGCCACCGCCGAACTGATCGCTTCCGGCGCAGCCCAGCGGGCGCGCAAGGCCGGTGACCGTGCCCCTGAGTTCATCCTCAACGATCCTGACGGCAAGCCGGTCTCTTCTACGGACCTGCTGCAGCGTGGCCCGCTGGTGATCAGCTTTTACCGCGGCGTGTGGTGCCCCTACTGCAACATGGAACTGCAGGCGCTGCAGGCCGCACTGCCCGAACTCACCGCACCCGGCGCCAACGTCGTGGCGATTTCGCCGCAGGTGGCCGCCAACAGCCGCAAGTCGGTGCGACAGAACCACCTGGCGTTCCCGATCCTGTCCGATCCGGGCAACACGGTCGCGGCCGCGTTCGGCCTGCGCTTCGCACTGCCGGATGATCTGGTCGAGCTGTATGCGTCCCTGCGCAACGACCTGCCGGCTTTCAATGGCGATGACAGCTGGACCCTGCCGATGCCGGCGCGCTACGTGATCGCCCAGGACGGCACGATCGCCTATGCGGAGGTCAATCCGGACTACACGCTGCGCCCGGATCCGTCCGAGCTGTTGCCAACCCTACGCCAGCTCGCCGGCCGCGCAGCCTGATCAACCATCGACACGGCACGTCCGCCAGGCGCGACGGGCCGCGAGGAACCTCCATGTCACGTACTTTCCTCATCACCGGCGCTGGCAAGGGCATCGGCCTGGCCCTTGCCCAGCGGCTCGCGCACGATGGCCACCACGTCATTGGCATGGCGCGCACGGCGCCGTCGGCGTTTCCCGGCACCTTCATCCCGGTCGATCTGGGCGACGATCTCGCCACCGCGTCGGCCCTGGCCATGACCAGGGAGCGTTTTGCGCTGGACGGCATCGTCAACAACGTGGGCCTGGTGCGCCCGGCGTTGCTGACGGACACGACGCTGGCTGACCTCGATGCCGTCATGCAGCTCAACCTGCATCCGGCGCTGCTGGCCAATCAGACCGCGTTGCCAGGCATGCAGGCCCGCAAATGGGGGCGCATCGTCAACATCGCCAGCCTGACGGTGCTGGGCGCGGTGCAACGCACGGCGTACGCCGCGGCCAAGGCCGCACTGGTGAGTTTCAGCCGCAGCTGGGCGCTGGAACTTGCCAGCAGCGGCATCACTGTCAACACAGTCGCGCCAGGACCGACGGAAACCGAGCTGTTTCGCGCCAACAACCCTCCCGGAAGTACGGGCGAGCAACGCTACCTCTCAGGCGTGCCGATGGCGCGCTTCGGCACACCGGAGGAGATTGCCGCGGCGATCGCGTTCCTGCTCTCCGAGGAGGCCAGCTTCGTCACCGGGCAAATCCTGCACGTTGATGGCGGCGCCTCGATCGGCAAGCTCGCTTTCTAACGCTCCTGAAAGCGACGATCGCGCCAGACAAATTCACCTCGGAGATCCACATGAGCGGAAGTCAGTCGCCCTGGAATCGCGGAAAGCTTGTTGGGCAACGGCTGCCGCCCAAACGCAAAGAAGTATGGGCAGTCCGGGTGAGGTTGGAGCTGGCCGGCAACATCGGACAAGTCGCCATGTTCGATCTCGCCATCGATAGCAAGCATGCACGCATGCGACATAGTCCAACTGCGCGTGCGCGATATTTCGCGTGGATCTCAGATTGCCGCTAGAGCACGCGTCATCCAAAGAAAGACTTCACAATCGGTGCAGTTTGCGATCACTCCGCAGACTCGAGGCGCCCTGAAGAACTCGATCGAAGAGATCTGCCTCCGGCCGGATGACTATGTTTCCCGGCAAGGGATCTTCGGGCCGACACCTCTCAACTTGCCAATACGCTCGGATCGTTAAAGGCTGGGTCGAGAGCATTGGGCTGGATGGGTTCGACTACGGGAGCCACTCAATGCGACGCACGAAGGCGTCTCTGATCTACCAACGCACGAAGAACCTGCGCGCAATCCAGCTCTTGCTCGGTCACCCGAAGATCGAGAGCACCGTGAGATACCTCGGCGTGGAAGTTGATGAAGCGCTGATGATGGCGGAGCAAACGGACATCTAGGTGGGCCTGGCGGAGTACCGGACATGCAGGGGACCGCTCCCGGCCAGAAGCCGCCACCACCTTCGAACTGAGCTTGAAAAGATTGACTGATCTCGTAGAGATCTAATTGCGCTGACCTTTCTTTCTGGATGTACGACCGCTGTCTTTCCACCACTGCAACGCGCAGTCTATAGCCGCTTCTAGCGCTAGCGAAGAAGCACCGTCGCGAGCCTGCGCCGTCAATCCTCGAATGAACGTGTCCAGCATCAGGGCATGGCCTTCGACATCGATGCTGTCGGGCAGCTCTCCGGCGAAGATCGCACGCCTGATGCAGGACGCGAAGCCGCCTCGTGTGAAAGACCGGTCTTGCGCCAGAATTGACTGCGGGCCTGTTGCATCCTCAGGGGTCGTCGTGGCTGAGATCACCAGCAGGCAACCCGGCGGATGGGACGGATCAGTCTGCATGCGTGCGGATGCCCTCAGTGCCGATTCGACGGCATCGCGCGGCGGCACGGAAGGATCCTCAAGCACCGCTGTCACCGTGCCGTAGGTAGCGAGGTAACGCTGCAGCACTTCCTCAAAGAGGGCCGCTTTCGAGGCGAAGGCCGCATAAAAACTGGGCGACGAGATACCACCCATCGCATCCTTCAGCAGCGCCAGGGAGCTGGACTCGTAGCCGTGGGTCCAGAAGACATGCATGGCTTGCTCTATGGCGTGCGCGCGATCAAAGCCGCGGGGTCGTCCTGTGCGAGCCACCTCAACACTCCTTGCGCTAAAGCACACACTTTACTACTGGTCGGTACATAAATCATTGACACCCGCATCGACCTCGCCTAACTTATTTACCAATCAGTACATAAGTCATCTTCCATGCGTAGCGAATTTACCTCCCCTGCCACCGCGCCGGGCAATGGCGAAGCCTTGCCAGTCCTTGGCCTCCTGGCTTTTGCCATGACTGGCTTCATCGCGATTCTGACCGAAACGTTGCCCGCCGGACTTCTTCCCCAGATCGGCGCAGGACTTGGCGTTTCCCAAGCGCTTGCCGGCCAGTTTGTGTCTGCCTATGCCTTGGGTTCACTGCTTGCCGCCATTCCGCTGACGCTTGCGACGCAAAGCTTTCGCCGCCGGCCCACCCTGCTTGCTGCGGTCATCGGCTTTCTTGTCTTCAACTCCCTGACCACCCTCGCATGGAACTATCCGGTGGCCTTGGTGTCTCGCTTCATGGCCGGCGTTGCCGCAGGCCTGGCCTGGGGCATTCTGGCGGGATATGCCCGTCGCTTGGCGCCGGTACACCTCCAAGGCAAGGCACTGGCGATCGCGATGGTGGGCACGCCGATT
>JBIIHJ010000201.1:0-7199 GCA_044235875.1 Pseudoxanthomonas sp. | reverse complement strand
GCCGTCGAGCATTTCGAGGAAGGGTACGGATGACATGGCGTGGCCTCGCGATAACGTGGAAAACAGGCCGACCAGCCTAGCGATGTACCCGTTCAGTCAGCGCCAAGGCCGGGCCTGCGGCGTGCAATACGCGATTGGCTGGGGGGTGAAGCTTTCATCGCACGGTCTGCCCCCGGTCCGCGCATCCCGCCCACCATGCCGCCGCCTCGTAGAGCGGAGCTCGCTCCGCTGCCCTACGGTCCGGTCATGGTGAAAGCCTCGGAGCAGGCTCGCCGGCCCTTCGGTCCGGTCATGGGAAAGCCTTGAAGCAGGTTCGCCCGCCCTACGGTCCGGTCATGGGGAAAGCCTCAGCGGAGCGAGCTCCGCTCTACAGGGGGCTTTCTGGCGGCGTGGGCGGGCCGCAGACGGCATGCCGTCAGCCGTCCAGCTCGCTCCAGCGGGCGTAGGCGGTTTCCAGTTGCACGTTCAGCGCGGCCAGGGCCTCGTTGGCGGCGACGATGCTGGCGGCATCCTGCTGGAAGAACGCCGGCTCGCCCATCGCCGCGGTGCGCCTGGCGATCTCGGTTTCAAGCTGCTCGATGCGCAGCGGCAGTTGCTCCAGTTCGCGCTGGTCCTTGAAGCTGAGCTTCTTCTTCGGCGCGGCAGGCGCCGGTGGCGCGGTGGCCGCCGCGGCATTGGCGGCGGTGGTCTGTTCCAGCGCGGTGCGGTCGGTGATGACGCCGGCGCTGTCGAAGCCGGTGCGTCCGCGCGGACGCTGGCGCAGCCAGTCGTTGTAGCCGCCGACGTAGTCGCCCACGCGGCCGCCGCCTTCCAGCACCAGGGTGCTGGTGACCACGTTGTCGATGAAGTCGCGGTCATGGCTGACCAGCAGCAGCGTGCCCTTGTAGTCGGCCAGCAGCTCTTCCAGCAGCTCCAGCGTTTCCACGTCCAGGTCGTTGGTCGGTTCGTCCATCACCAGCAGGTTGGACGGCTGGGCGAACAGCTTGGCCAGCAGCAGGCGGTTGCGCTCGCCGCCGGACAGGCGGGTGATCGGCGCGCGCGCGCGCTCGGGCGAGAACAGGAAGTCCTGCAGGTAGCCGATGATGTGCTTGCGGCTGCCGTTGATCTCGACGAAATCGGTGCCCTGGGCGACGTTCTCCAGCGCGTTGCGGCTCTCGTCCAGCTGGCTGCGATGCTGGTCGAAGTAGGCAATCTGCAGGTTGGTGCCGGTCTGGACCTCGCCCATTTGCGGGGCCAGCTCGCCCAGCAGGATCTTGAGCAGGGTCGACTTGCCCGAACCGTTGGGGCCGATGATGCCGACGCGGTCGCCGCGCATGATGTTGACGGTCACATCGTCCAGCAGCGTGCGCCCGCCGTAGATCTGGGTGATGTGTTCGGCGCTGATGACCTTCTTGCCCGAGGACTGCGCGGCCGAGGTTTCCATGCGCACGTTGCCGGTCAGGTCGCGGCGCGCGGCGCGCTCTCGACGCATCGCCTTCAGCGCAGTGACGCGGCCTTCGTTGCGGGTGCGGCGGGCCTTGATGCCCTGGCGGATCCAGACTTCTTCCTGGGCCAGCAGCTTGTCGAAGCGGGCGTTTTCCTGGGCTTCGGCATGCAGGCGCTCTTCGCGGCGACGCAGGTAATTGTCGTAGTCGCCCGGCCAGCTGGTGACCTGGCCGCGGTCGATCTCGACGATGCGCGTGGCCAGATTGCGCAGGAAACTGCGGTCATGGGTGATGAAGACCAGGCTGCCCTCGAAGGACTTCAGGAAGCCTTCGAGCCAGTCGATGGCCTCGATGTCCAGGTGGTTGGTCGGCTCGTCCAGCAGCAGGATGTCCGGCTTGCGCACCAGCGCCTGGGCCAGCAGCACCCGGCGCTTCATGCCGCCGGAGAGCGCGGCGAAATCGGCATCGCCATCCAGTTCGAGGCGGTCCAGCGTGGCCTGCACGCGGGTATCCAGGTCCCAGGCGTTGTTGGCCTCGATCTGGGTCTGGGCGCGGCCCATGGCGTCCATGTCGCCCTCGTGCAGGGCGTGGTGGTAGTCGGCCAGCATCTGGCCCAGCGCGCCCAGCCCGGCGGCGACCACGTCGAAGATGCTGCCGGCGGTGTCCTGCGGCACTTCCTGGGCCATGCGCGCGACCACCGCCCCGGAGCGCAGGCGGATTTCGCCGTCGTCGGGATGGATGTCGCCGGCGATCAGCTTCATCAGGGTGGATTTGCCGGCACCGTTGCGGCCCACGATGCACACGCGTTCGCCGGATTCGATGGAGAGCTCGACCTGTTCGAGCAGCAGCGGGCCGCCGACGCTGTAGTCGAGGCGCTGGAGTTGCAGTAGGGACATGCGACCATTGTAGCCGGGGCCACCACATCAAAGCCGGAACAACGAATGTCGCAAGGCGGGGAGACGTCACGCAGGCTGTCGCGCTGGGCAGGTTGGGGTGTGGCCGCGTGCGCGCTGGGATTCGGCGCGCTCTATCTGGCGCTGTTCCTGCGCGACAACGCGGCGCCGTCGGTGGACACGGCGGGTGCGGCGGTGCCGGCGGACGGACGCTTCTTCCACGCCACCACCTTCTGCCGGATGACGCCCGACCGGGTCGTGGTGCGTGGCTGGGCGGTGCGCAAGGGCGCAGGCTGGCCGCTGACCCACAACCAGGTGGTGATGCGCCTGGCCAACGGCCGGACCGTGGCGCTGGACACCGCGCTGCTGGATAGCCAGAAGCTGGCCGACACCATCCATGCCCTCACCGGCGACAAGCGCACCTACTACGCCGCCGGCTTCGCGGCCTCGCTCAACCTGCGCGCCGCGCGGCTGCACGCGCGTGGTGCGCGGCTGTTCCTGGACTGGCGCGAGCCTCCCGTGCGTGCGCTGCTGCCCCTGGACTGCCCGAAGGTCGTGCCATGAGGCGCGTGGCCGCGTCCTGGCCGCTGATCGGCCTGCTGTGGGTGCTGGGCGGGGTCGCCTGCATCCACGCGTTCGGCGTCAGCGACGCGCCGGTGGCCGACGACACGTACTTCGCGCGGATGCTGTCGCAGTACACGCTGACCGATTACCTGGTGCACCGCTACCACACCTGGACCGGGCGCCTGCCGATCGAAGGCCTGTTGGTGATCCTGGTCCACCACACCTGGATCTGGCGGGCGTGCAATGCGCTGATGCTGGCGTTGCTGGTCCATGCGGCCGGGCGGCTGGCGCGGGTGGGCACGGCGCTGTCGCAGGTCGGGGCGATGGCGCTGGCCTTCGCGCTGTTCCTGATGATCACCCCGCAGATCCAGTTCGAATCCAGCTGGTGGCTGACCGGCTCGTTGAATTACCTGTGGCCGGTCGCGCTGGGACTGTGGAGCCTGTTGCCGCTGGTGGAAGGCGGCGTGTACCGCTGGCCACAGCGTGTCGGCTTTTGCCTGGCCGCCAGCCTGGCGGCGTACTGCGACCAGCTGGCCCTGGTCCTGGTGCCACTGTCATTGGGCTTGCTGGCGTGGCGCGTCCGTCAGCGGCGTGCGTCGCGCTGGGACGCGGCACAGGCGGCGCTGCTGGTGGCCAACGCGGCCTTCGCCCTGAGCGCGCCGGGCAATGCCGAGCGGTTCCGGCAGGAACAGGGGATGCGCTTTCCCAACTTCGCCGACCTGGACGTGCTGGAAAGACTGCGGATCGGGCTGGGCCTGATCGCGCGGGCGATGACCGACCCGCGCAACTACCTGGTCGCGCTGCTCACCGCGCTGGCATTGCTGCTGCTGTGGCGCAGTCCGCTGGGCCGGCGCCTGAAAATCGTCCTGGGCCTGGTCCTGGCCAGTGCCCTGGTGCAGCTGGCGCTGTATCTGCCAGGGATGCCGGGCCAGTCGCTGCGGCGCTGGCTGCCGATGCGGCTGGATGGCGAGGCGGTGTTCTTCGCCGGCAACTACGCGGTCACGGCGTGGTCGGTGTTTGCGGTGGGCTGCTTGGTGATCGCGTGTGCGTGCTGCTTCTGGCGGGCCACCGGCGATGCGCTGCGGATGCTGGGCGTGCTGCTGCTGGGGCTGGCGTCGCTGGGGATGATGGGCTTTTCGCCGACGGCCTATCTGTCGAGCATGCGCATCGCCTTCCTGTGCGCGATGGCCATGGTGATCGTGGGCGTGCGCATGTTCGCGCGGGTGCCGCAGGTCTACGGACCCTGGATGGAACGTGCGGTGCTGGGCGTGACGCTGTCGCTGGCCAGCTGGCGGATCCTGGCGATCTGCCTGCGCTGAGGTGATCCGCCTGCGCCTCAACGTTGCGGGGACAACGCAGGGCGGGTGCTACCCGACGTTGAACGAGTACCGCACTACGTGGAAGAACACCGGCGCGGCGAACACCACCGAATCCAGCCGGTCCAGCGCGCCGCCGTGGCCTTCGATCATCTCGCCCCAGTCCTTGGCACCCAGGCTGCGCTTGGTGGCCGACAGCGCCAGCCCGCCCAGGAAGCCGCACAGCACGATCAGCAGCGACAGCGCCGCCGACTGCAGCGGGTTGAAAGGTGTCACCCACCACAGTGCCGCGCCGATCGCCGCCGCGGACAGGCCGCCGCCGACCAGTCCCTCGACCGTCTTGGACGGGCTGACCTTGGGCGCCAGCAGGTGCTTGCCGAACAGCTTGCCGAACACGTACTGCAGCACGTCGCTCAACTGCACCACCAGCAGCAGGTAGAACAGCAGCATCAGGTTCTGGCCTTCGTAGCCAGGGATCTGCAGCATCATCAGCGCCGGGGCGTGGCTCAGGCAGAACACGGTGAGCATCAGGCCCCACTGCACCTTGGTGTTGCGGGCCAGGAAATCCTCGGTGTCGCCCGACAACGCGGTCACCGCCGGCAGCAGCAGGAAGCCGTACACCGGGATGCACATGACGAACAACCCGTACCAGCCGATCCCGATCAGCCAGTACTGCAGCGGAATGGCCACGTAGAAGCACAGGCACAGCGCCAGGTGATCGCCTCGGCGGGTGGGCGTGAGGGTCAGGAATTCGCGCAGCGCGAAGAACGACAGCAGCGCGTACAGCACCAGCGTGGCGACCTTGCCCACGACAAAGCACACCAGCAGGATGGCCACCATCACCCACCACGCATTGATGCGCGCGTTGAGGTTGTCCACGACCGCCGAGGGCTTGCGCTTGCCCAGCACCCAGCCGATCGCCGAGGCCAGCATCAGCAGGCCGATGACCCCGCCGATCATCCACCAGAACTTGCCCGGCGCCTGCGCGATCGCCGCGCGGACAAAGCCATTGAGCGGAAACGGCCCCATGGCCAGGAGGGGCGTGAGGATCGACGTCATGGTGCGAGCGCCTCCACGGCATGGCGGGCGCGTTCCAGGAACGCGGGTTTGTCTTCACTCGCTTCGAGCTGCAGCGAAGGCCCGAAGCGCACCGTGCAGATCAGCGGCACCGGCAACAGGCTGCCCTTGGGCATGCTGCGGCGCGCGTTGTCCAGGTACACCGCCACCAGCTCGACCTGCGGATAGCGCTGGGCCAGGTGGTACAGGCCGGACTTGAACGGCAGCAGGGTCGCCTCGTGGTTGCGCGTGCCTTCGGGGAAGATGATCAGCGAGTCGCCCGCGTCCAGCGCGTCGTACAGCGGCTGCAGCGGGTCGGCGTCGGCGTGTTCGCGATGGCGATCGATCAGCACCACGTTCAGGCCGGGACCGGCGATCAGGCCCTTGATGCCGCCACCGCCCCAGTAGTCGCGTGCGGCGACCGGGCGCGTTTTACTGCGCAGCGCCGGCGGCAGGGCCGACCACAGCGCGACGGTATCCAGGTGGCTGGAATGGTTGGCGAAGTAGATCCGCTGGGTTGGCTCGGGCTTGCTGCCCAGCCAGCGCGGATAGGCGCCGAACAAGGCCTTGCTGGCAGTCACCAGCAGGCGGTCGATGATCATGCGGCGTCCTTGTCGTTGAGCTGGCCGGCGATGGCCAGGCTGCGGGTGATGCAGGTCAGCAGGGCACCGGCGGCGATGACCACGGCAGCCACCAGCAGCGCCCAGCGCGAGCCATGCAGGGCGCCTTCGATCGCACCGATGATGCAGGCGGCCGTGAGCACGGCCATGCGGTGCTGCTTGGCCATAGGCCCGCGGAAATCCTGGGTCAGCCCCAGGCTGCCACCGGCCAGGCGCACGTAGGCGGTCAGCGCCGCGAGCAACGCGCCCAGCCAGCCCAGCCAGGGCAGGCCGCAGCCATAGCCCAGCGCCACGATCAGCAGCGAATCGGCGACGCGGTCCGGGAACTCGTTGTAGAGCGCGCCGGTTGCGGTCTTGCGGCCGCCTTCCATCGCGACCATGCCGTCCAGCAGGTTGCAGACCAGCCGCAGCTGGATGCAGACCGCGGCGATGACCAGTCCGCCCGCGATCGGCGCCCAGGCCAGCATCGCCGCGCCGATGCCAGCAAAGAAGATGCTGAGCACCGAAATCTGGTTGGGGGTGATCGACGATTGCGCCAGCGCCGCGCTCAGGCGCTGCGCCCATCCGGTATTGCGCGCGGCGATTGGCCGGCGGTTGTCGTCCTGACTCATGGGGGGCGATGGTAATCGAAGTCCCCGGCCTGCCAGCGGCCGGACCACCGGGCAAAGAAAAAGCCGGCGTCACCGCCGGCTTCTTCCTTCAACCTCTTGGAGCGACCAGGCTTCAGGCCGGCTCGGTGGCTTGCCGCTGTTGCGGCAGGGGCGTTGCCTTGCTTTTGGGCGTCGGCGGCTTGCGCTGGGTGAAGTTGCGCACCGCGCCCAGGAAATCGCGGCCCCAGCGGTCCACGTCGTAATACTCGACGATGTCGTAGAGCTGGCGCAGGCGGCCGCCTGCTTCGTCCTCGGGCATCTGCAGCGCCTGCGACAGCGCAGCGGTCAGGTCGGCCTGGTCGTGCGGGTTGGTCAGCACTGCGCCCTTGAGTTCGGCCGCGGCCCCGGCGAATTCGCTCAGCACCAGGATGCCGTTGCCGCCCTCGATGCCCTGGGTGGCGACGAATTCCTTGGCCACCAGGTTCAGGCCATCGCGCAGCGGCGTGATCCACATGACCTGCGCGGCGGCGTAGTGCGCCACCACTTCCTCGAACGGGAAGGCCTGGGCGAAGAAACGCACCGGCGTCCAGTCCATCCGCGCGAAGCGCCCGTTGATGCGGCCCACCGCCTGCTCGATCGAGTTCTGCAGCTGTCGGTAGACGGTCATCTCGCGCGCGGCGGGCACGCAGATCATCAGCAGCGTGACCTTGTTATGCTAATGATACGGCGACCACCG
>JBIIHJ010000200.1:0-7200 GCA_044235875.1 Pseudoxanthomonas sp. | reverse complement strand
CCTGTCCTACCAGGAGCAGCTTTCCAGCGGGCAGACGCTGTGGCTGTACGCGGCTTCGATCGCCTTCATCTTCCTGTGCCTGGCCGCGCTCTACGAGAGCTGGTCGATTCCGGTGGCGGTGCTGATGGTGATTCCGTTGGGCGTGCTCGGCACGGTGACGGCGACCACGCTGGCCGGCTTCGTCAACGACATCTACTTCCAGGTCGGCCTGCTGACCACGATCGGGTTGTCGGCCAAGAATGCGATCCTGATCGTGGAGTTCGCCGAAGCCGAGGAAAAAGCCGGACGCTCGCCGATCGCCGCCGCCCTGGAAGGCGCGCGCCTGCGCCTGCGTCCGATCGTGATGACCTCGCTGGCCTTCGTCGCCGGCGTGATCCCGCTGGCGCTGTCCACCGGCGCCGGCGCGGCCAGCCGCCGCGAGATCGGCATCAGCGTGATCGGCGGCATGGCGACCGGCACGGTGCTGGCGGTGCTGCTGGTGCCGCTGTTCTTCGTGCTGGTGCGCCGCAATCGGGCCAGCCACGCCGCCGCCTGATCAACGGCGGCTGGCCCCCAGCAGGTCGCCCTGGTCGACCTGCTGCTTGAGGAAGGCCACCACCCGTGCCGCGCGCGCCGACAGCGGCCATTCGGCGCGATGCAGCAGCCACAGCGTGTCCAGGATCTGCACACCCGAGGCCACGACGCGGATGGCCTCCTGGCGGGCGAACGCCTGCCGCGCATAACGCGGGATCACGGTGAACCCCAAGCCGCGCGCGACCGGCTCCAGGATCAGCGCGATCTGGTTGCTGAAGCCGTGGCACGGCAGCGTGCCCACGTTGGGACTGCCCGGGTAATGGCGGCTCAACAGGCGCGTGGCCATCGCATGGCCATCGGGATGATCGATGAAGCCCAGTGCCACCAGGTCATCCCACCGCGGCCTCGCGGGCGCGGTGGCAGGCACCACCAGCTCCAACGGCTCCTCGGCGAAAGGCGTTGCGCTCAGGCGCGCGTCGTCGGGCTTGAGCGTGGCGATGCCCAGCTCGTAGCGGTTGCCCAGCACCGCTTCGATCACCTCGGCATCAGGCGCGAAGCGATGCCGGATCACCAGCTCGCGCTGCGCGTCCTGCAGGGCCAGCAGCATCGGATACAGCAGCAGACCGACACTGCCCGGCGTGACCAGGCTGACTTCGCCACGCGTAGCGTTGGCGTCGGACAGGCGCACGCCCAGGCGCTTGTCGGCCTGTTCCAGCTCCAGGCAGTAATCCAGCAACGCGGTGCCGGCCGGCGTGAGTTCCACCCCGCGCGGCTTGCGCACCAGCAGCTTGCCCAGCTGGGTTTCGAGCTGGCGCAGGTGTTGGCTGACCGCAGCCTGGGTCAGGTCCAGCTGTTCGGCGGCACGGGTGAAGCTGCCCAGGCGCACCACCGCGGCGAAGGATTTCAGCCATTGCGGGCTCAACATAAAAATCCCTAATGAAGACCATAAGCCATGGATGGTTTTCATTATAGAAGCGCACCTCTAGCCTGCGCCCTCACCTTCCCGGACCCGCGCCTGGCCATGTCCTATCCCCGCAGTTTTTCGCACATCGGCCTGTCGGTCACCGACCTGGATGCGGCCGTGCAGTTCTATACGCAGGTGCTGGGCTGGTACCTGATCATGCCGCCCACCACCATCACCGAAGACGACGGCGCCATCGGGCTGATGTGCACCGATGTGTTCGGCGCGGACTGGGGCTCATTCCGCATCGCGCATCTGTCCACGGGCGATCGCATCGGCGTGGAGATTTTCGAGTTCCGCAACGCGGTCAAGCCGGACGACAACTTCCAATACTGGAAGACCGGGGTGTTCCATTTCTGCGTGCAGGATCCGGACGTCGAAGGACTGGCCGCCAGGATCGTGACCGCAGGCGGCAAACAGCGCATGCCGGTGCGCTACTACTACCCCGGCGAAAAGCCCTACCGGATGGTCTACATGGAAGATCCGTTCGGCAACATCCTTGAAATCTACAGCCACAGCTACGAACTGACTTACGGCGCAGGCGCCTACCAGGCCTGATCGCTGTCGGCGTGCCACGGGCGCGGCCGGCCTCCCCGCAGTCCGCTGCCTCGCACGCATTCGAAGACCTCCGCCCCATGCCCTCGCCCCTGTTTTCCCCGTTCCAGCTCAAAGACCTCACCCTGCGCAACCGCATCGCGATCCCGCCGATGTGCCAGTACAGCGCCACCGATGGCGTGGCCAACGACTGGCACCTGAGCCACTACCTCTCGCTGGCCCGTGGCGGCGCCGGCCTGGTGATCGTCGAGGCCACCGCCGTCTCGCCCGAAGGTCGCATCACCCCGGCCTGCACCGGCCTGTGGAACGACACCCAGGCCGCGGCGATGGCGCCGATCGCCGCGGGCATCAAGGCCGCAGGCGCAGTGCCCGGCATCCAGATCGGCCACGCCGGGCGCAAGGCCAGCGCCAATCGCCCCTGGGAGGGCGATGACCACATCGCCGACGACGACCCGCGCGGCTGGCAGACCCTGGCGCCCTCGGCCATCGCGTTCGGCCAGGGGCTGGCCAAGGTGCCGCAGGCGATGACGCTGGAGGACATCGCCCGCGTGCAGGCCGATTTCGTCGCCGCGGCCAAGCGCGCACGCGCGGCGGGCTTTGAATGGCTGGAGCTGCACTTCGCCCACGGCTACCTGGCGCAGAGCTTCTTCTCGGCCTACAGCAACCAGCGCGATGACCAGTACGGCGGCAGCTTCGACAACCGCGCGCGGTTCCTGCTGGAAACCGTCGCGGCGGTGCGCCAGGTCTGGCCGGCGCACCTGCCGCTGACCGCGCGCCTGGGCGTGATCGAATACGACGGACGCGATGAGCAGACCCTGGCCGAATCCATCGAGCTGGTCCGGCAGATGCGCGAGCGTGGCCTGGACCTGCTCAACGTCAGCGTGAACTTCGTCATCCCCGATGCGCAGGTGCCATGGGGCACGCCCGGTTTCCTGGCACCGATCGCCGAGCGGGTCCGCAACGAAGCCGGCCTGCCGGTCGCGGTCAGCTGGGGCATCGATGGCGCACAGGTGGCCGAGCGCGCCATCGCCCGGGAGCAGGCCGACCTGATCATGATCGGCCGCGCGCACCTGGCCAATCCGCACTACCCCTACCAGTTGGCCCAGGAACTGGGCGTGGCCGATCCGGCCTGGACGCTGCCGGCGCCCTACGCGCACTGGCTGTCGCGCTATCGCGGTCCGGCGGTCGCCACCGCGGACTGACCGGCGGGCATGATCCGGCGCACACACCGGCGGGCACAGACTGAGTGCCCTGCCCGTTGCGAGCCTTGCCATGTCCCTGCGCCGTCTGTTCCGTGTCTGCCGTGCCGCGCGCGGCCATCGCCGCTGGGCCGGCGCCGGCGCGCTGCTGCTGGCACCCATGCTGGCCTGCGCCGATGAAATTCCCTTCGACCGCCCAGGCATTCCCTTCGCCACCGAAACCCTCAAGGCCGGTGGCTTTGCCTGGGAACAGGGCCTGCCCGATGCCAGCATCGACCGCAGCGATGGCACCACCCAACGTCAATACGTCGCCGGCACCGTGCTGCGCATGGGCCTGACCGACACGGTCGAACTGCAGCTGTCTTCCGACACCCAGGTGTGGCATCACGACACGGGTGCCGAGCGCTTCAGCGGGCACGGCGCGGGCAACAGCGCGCTGGGCCTGAAGGTCGCACTTCCCAGCCATGCCGAGGCGTTCTCGTGGGCGCTGCTGTTGAACGCAGAAGTCGCCAAGGGCCGCGCCCCGTACGGCAGCAGCGATCGCGCGCGCTCGGTCGGCGTGTCGACCCAATGGGAGCTGGCCGACGAACGTGCACTGGCGCTGTTCGCCGAGGTGATCGACCGCGATGCCGGACGCAGCTGGACCTTTGCGCCCAACTTCACCGTCATCAGTCGCCCCTCATGGCAGGCCTATGTGGAAGCCGGTATCGGCCACGGCGAGGACAGCACACAGGGCGTGGGCGGCGGCGTGGCCTGGTCGCTGGGTGAGCACGCCCAGCTGGACGTGTCGCTGCTGCGCGGCACGACCTCCGAGGCGGCGGACTGGCAGGGCGGGCTTGGCCTGTCGATCGGCTTCCAGTAAGTGCTGACGCGCGCCCAGGGGTGCGCACCGAAAACCGCTGGCGCATCATCGGCCGCTGGCTGCCTTGCCCCCATCCCGAAGGACACACGATGATCCACTTCTCCCGGCTGCTGGCCACGCTCGCAGGCTGCCTGACCTTGGCCACCGCCACCGCATACGCCGCGTCCGCGCCGCAGGTGCGGATCGAGACCGGTGCGCTGCAAGGCACGCGCGACCACGGCATCGACGCGTTCAAGGGCATTGCCTTCGCCGCGCCGCCGGTGGGCGCATTGCGCTGGCGCTCGCCGCAGCCGGCCGCGGCCTGGACCGGCGTGCGTGATGCCAGCCAGTACGGCGCCGACTGCATGCAGAAGCCCTTCCCCAGCGATGCCGCGCCGCTGGGCACCGCACCGGCCGAGGACTGCCTGTACGCCAACGTGTGGAAGCCGGCCAGGGCCCGCGGCAAGCTGCCGGTGCTGGTGTGGATCTACGGCGGCGGCTTCGTCAATGGCGGTGCCTCGCCGCCCACCTATGCCGGCGCGGCGCTGGCGCGCCAGGGCATCGTGGTGATGAGCTTCAATTACCGCGTCGGCCGCTTCGGCACCTTTGCCCATCCGCAACTCACCGCCCAGCATCCCGACGGCGCGCTGCTGGCCAACTATGGCTTCATGGATCAGCTGGCGGCGCTGCAGTGGGTCCAGCGCAACATCGCCGCCTTCGGCGGTGACCCGGCGCAGGTGACGATCATCGGCGAGAGCGCCGGCGGCATGTCGGTGCATACGCTGCTGACCTCGCCGATGACCAAGGGTCTGTTCCAGCGCGCGGTGATCCAGTCCGGCGGCGATGGCGGTGCCTACACCGGCGATGTCGCCGCCGCCGAAGCGATCAGCCTGGCCTTCGCCGCATCCAAGGGCATCGCCGCCGACGATCCGCAGGCGCTGGACAAGCTGCGTGCGCTGCCCGCCGCGTCCGTGGTCGATGGGCTGAACCTGGCATCGCTGTTCACGCCCGGCGACGCACCGCGCACCTTCAGCGCGCCAGTGGTGGACGGCACGCTCTCGGTGGACAGCGCCGCTGCCTACGCCAGCGGAACGTTCCACCGCGTGCCGGTGATGCTAGGCGCCACCAGCGACGATATAGGCGGCCGCGCCGGCTTCATGATCGCCGGCGCGCGCAAGGCGGCGGGCATCTTTGCCGCGCATGACGTGCCGACGTATTACTACCGTTTTTCCTACGTGGCCGACAGCGTGCGCACGCCGCAGACCGCCGGCGCCGGCCATGCCAGCGACATCCCGTTCTTCTTCGATACCGTCGACATCAAGTACGGCGCGCAGGCCACGGCGAGAGACCTGGGCATGGGCCGCCTGACCAGTGCCTACCTGGTTAACTTCGTCAGGACCGGCAACCCGAACGGCAAGGGTTTGTCGCAGTGGAAGCCCTACGATCCGAAAGACCAGGCGATGCTGGATTTCAGCGCGGCCGGCCAGGCCGGGGCCGATCGTGACCCTTGGGCACCTTGAAGGATTGAAGAGGCGCCGCGCCCCAAGGACGCGGCGCCTCTGCCGCGTCACGCCTTCAGATTGAAATCCGGCATCCCGGCACGCAGCAGCTTGTCCAGCGTGACCGGGTAATCGCGGATGCGGATGCCGGTGGCGTTGTAGGTCGCGTTGGCGATCGCCGCAGCCACGCCGCAGATGCCCAGTTCGCCCACGCCCTTGGCCTTCATCGGCGAGGTGGTCGGATCGGTCTCGTCCAGGAAGATCACCTCCTGGTGCGGGATGTCCGCATGCACCGCGACCTCGTAGCCGGCCAGATCGTGGTTGACGAAAAACCCCAGGCGCTTGTCGACCACCAGCTCCTCCATCAGCGCCGCACCGGCGCCCATGGTCATCGCGCCGATCACCTGGCTGCGCGCGGACTTCGGATTGAGGATGCGACCGGCCGCGCACACCGCCAACATCCGGCGGATGCGGATCTCGGCGGTGGCGCTGTCCACGGCCACCTCGACAAAGTGCGCGCCGAAGGTGGACTGCTGGTACTTCTTGGCCAGGTCACCAAACTCGATGGTGTCCTCGACGGTCAGCTTGCCCGCCGCCGCGGCATCGGCCAACGCCACGTGCTTGCGGCCCACCGAGACCTTGCCATCGGCAAACTCGGCCTTGGCCGGATCCAGGCCGAGCTTGGCCGCCACGGCCTCGCGCAGCTTCATGCAGGCCGCATAGACGCCGGCAGTGGCGCTGTTGGCGCCCCACTGCCCGCCCGAGCCTGCCGAGGCCGGGAACGCCGAATCGCCCAGGCTCACCTTGACCTGCTCCAGCGTCACGCCCATCACCTCGGCCGCGGTCTGGGCAATGATCGTGTAGCTGCCCGTACCGATGTCGGTCATGTCGGTTTCCACCGTCACCACGCCCTCCCGATCCAGGGTGACCCGCGCACCGGACTTCATGTTGAGGTTGCCGCGATAGGCCGCGGCCACGCCGGTGCCGATCAGCCAGCGACCTTCGCGACGCGTGGCCGGCGTGGCGCTGCGCTTGTCCCAGCCGAACTGCCTGGCGCCGGTCTGCAGACATTCGATCAGCTTGCGCTGGGAGAACGGACGCTCCGGCTTGGCCGGATCGACCTGGGTGTCGTTGAGGATGCGGAACTGGATCGGGTCGAGCTTGAGCTTTTCGGCCATCTCGTCCATCGCGATTTCCAGCGCCATCAGGCCCGGCGCCTCGCCCGGTGCACGCATGGCGTTGCCCTCGGGCAGGTCCAGCACGGCCAGGCGCATGGCGGTCATGCGGTTGGCGCCGGCATAAAGCAGCTGGGTCTGGGCGACGGCGGTTTCAGGCGCACCGCCTTCCAGGTCGCCCGACCAGCTTTCATGGCCGATCGCAGTGAGCTAGCCGTCGGCCGTGGCGCCCAGGCGCAGGCGCTGGATGGTCGCGGGGCGATGGGTGGTGTTGTTGAACATCTGCGGCCGGGTCAGGTTGACCTTGACCGGCCGGCCCACGGCCTTGGCACCCAGCGCGGCGAGAATCGCATCGGTCCGCACGAACAGCTTCCCGCCGAAGCCGCCACCGATGTAGGGCGAGATCAGGCGTACGTTCTCCTTGGGCACGTTGAGCGTGGTGGCGACATCGCCCACG
>JBIIHJ010000199.1:0-7211 GCA_044235875.1 Pseudoxanthomonas sp. | reverse complement strand
TGGCTCAAGGTCAACGCATCGCGCAACTACGTGGCCGCCGCGGTGCATGGCCACGGCCTGATCCAGATCCCGCGACTGGGCGTGATGGATGAACTGGCCAACGGCACGCTGGTGGAAGTCCTGGCCGACTGGCCGGCGCCGCCGATTCCGGTACACCTGTTGCTGCCCAGCCGGCGTCCGCCGCCGCGCGTGCGCGCATTCGTGGACTGGGTGACCCAAATCTATGCCGATGCACTGGGCGACGCCGCCGACTGAGCGTCATTCAGGCGCCCGCGCCCTGCGCCCGAGCGCGCGCAGTACGCCATAGAGCAGCACCAGCACGACCAGGGCGATGCCGATGGCGTGCCATTCCTTCGAGGTAAGCGTGGTGACGATGGCGACCATCGCGGCCACGGCCAGCAACGGGATCAGTGGGCCACCCCACAGGACGAAGGGCGTACCGCGTTCGCGCAGGTCCAGGCGTTGTGCCTGCCAGGCGGCGATCGAGACCAGCAGGTAGACCAGGCAATTGGAACCGCCCGAGACCAGCGCCAGCGCATCGAAGCTGCCGCCCAGCGCCAGCAGCCAGGCCAGCAGCGCGTGCACTGCCAGGGCCAGGACCGGAACCCGATAGCGCGCACTGACCCTGGCGAAGGCCGAGGGCAGGAAGCCATCGCGCCCCAGCGCGAACAGCGAGCGCGAGGACGCCAGCAGGTTGCCCAGCAGGAAGCCGGCCATCGACACGCAGGCGGTGATCAGCAGCAACACGCGCGCCGGCGCCCACAGCGCCGCGGCGGTGTCTGCCAGGGGCACGCCGCTGCCGGCCAGCATCGGCCCCAGCAGGCCCTGGCCCACGATCTGCAGGCCCAGGTACAGCGCGACCACCAGCAGGATCGCGACCATCGTCGCGCGCGGCACGTTGCGCGACGGGTCGCGCACTTCGCCGGTCGGGATCAGCGCGGTTTCCATGCCCGAGTAGGCAAAGATCACCAGCACCATCGACATGCCCAATGCGCCCCAAGAAGGCACCTCCCCGGGCAGGAAGCTCACCTGGCCCCAATCGACGAACCAGATCCCGGCCAGCACCAACAGGAACAACGGCGTCAGCTTGACCGTGGCCAGCACCGCGATCGCACGCGCACCCAGTTTCACCCCGAAGGCATTGAGCGCGAACATCAACGCATAGACCGCGGTGAGCAGCAGCGCCCGGGCGGGCGGCGTGCCCAGTGCCGGCACCAGATTGGCCACCTGGATCGACAGCGCCGCAGCCACGCCCGCGCTGGAGGCGACGTTGCCGATCCACATCAACGCGCCGGCGATGAAACCGGCGAACGGACCGAACGCGGTACCGACATAGGTGTACGGCCCGCCGGTCGCGCTGGCGCGGCTGCCGATGGCGGCAAAGCACAGCGCCACAGGGATGATCGCCAGCGCACCGGCCAGCAGCGCCAGCGGCGCGGCCGCGCCCATCTGTGCCTGCAGGGTCGAGGGCATGCGGAAGATGCCGCCGCCAACGATGATGTTGATCACCGCCGCGGTCAGGGCAAAGGCGCCGACCGCGCGGATCAGGGCGGCGTCGCCCTGCAAGGGCTTTGAAGAGGGCTGGGTGGACATGCAGGCGCCGGACGAAGGACGTGCGCAGCCTCGCACGCCGTGCGCGTGCACGCGAGCCCTGCGCGCCTCAGGTTTCCAGGCGATAGCCCATGCCGTAGATCGAGCGGATCGGATCGTCGGCCAGGCCGGATTCGTGCAGCTTGCGGCGCAGGTTGCGCACGTGGCTATCGACGGTGCGGTCGGTGACGATGCGGTGGTCGGCGTAGAGATGGTCGAGCAGCTGCTCGCGCGACCAGATCCGCCCCGGACTGCCCAGCAGCGTGCGCAGCAGGCGGAATTCGACCGCGGTCAGGTCCAGCGCCTGGCCATGCAGGAGCGCGCGGCCAGCGGCCTGGTCGATGGTCAGGCCGGCCACCGGCGGATCGGGCTGGCCATGGCGATGGGCGTGGGCCGCTTCGCGGCAGGCAGTGCCTCGTCGCTGGTCGGCGCCTTGCAGTTTGGCCTGGCCGCCGGCGCCAGTGCGCTGGTCGGCGCGCTGGACGATGGCACGGCGCTGCCGATGACCGCGGTCCTGGTCGGCTGCACCGCCACCGCCGCAGGGCTGGCGTGGTTGCAGCCACGCCCTGCGCCTTAGCCCGGGCGCGCGCGCTCACCCTGCCTCAGGGGCGGTCGGAGCGCCCGTCGTCGCGATGATCGTCATGGCGGTCATCGCCGCGCCGGTCATCCCGGCGGTCGCCGCGGTCGTCGCCATGCCGGCCCGGACCATCGTGGTGCGGCGGCGGCAGGCAGGCCGACAGAGCCATCGAAGCGGCCGTGGCCAACAGCAGCGTGCGCAGGGTGTGCATGAGGTCTCTCCTCCTCGGATCAAGGCGAGGACCGTAGAGGGCCGCGTGTGCAGGCCGCATCACGCGGATGTGCCGGCGTGTGTCAGCCCCTCGCGCAGGAAGTTCACGAACACCCGCAACTTCGGCGGCAACTGGTCGCGCGCCGGGTAGTAGATGTGGAAGCCGGCGAACGGCGCCTGCCAATCCTGGAGCACGCTGACCAGCCGACCGGCGGCAAGATCGACCTCGGTCAGGTCGGCGAAGCACTGGGCCAGCGCCATCCCGCTGCACGCGGCCTGGTAGGCGATCCCGCTGTCGTTGCAGATCAGCGGCCCGCGCACTTCCACCTCGAAATCGCCGCCGTCGCGGGTGAATTCCCACGGCATCAGCCGGCCGCTGGTGAGCCGGTGCACGGCGCAGGCGTGGTGGACCAGGTCGGCTGGCGTGGCCGGCACGCCGTGGCGGGCGAAATAGTCCGGCGTGCCGACCACCACCTGTCGATGCATCGGCCCGATCGGCAGGGCCACCATGTCGCGCGCCAGCGATTCGCCCAGGCGCACGCCAGCGTCGAAACCCTCGGCCACCAGGTCGGCCAGATGCGGATCGATGAACAGCTCCACCTGCACCTGCGGATAGCGCGCGTGGAACGCGGGCAGGCGTGGCAACACCAGTCGCTCGGCCACCAGCCGCGGCAAGGTGATGCGCAGCAGCCCGGCCGGCGTGTCGCGCACCGCATCCAAATCCTGGAAAGCCGCATCGATCTGCTCCAGCCCGACCCGCACCTGTTCCAGGAAGCGGGCGCCGTGTTCGGTCAGGCCAACCCGGCGCGTGGTCCGGTGCAGCAGGCGCACGCCCAGCTGCGCCTCCAGCGCGCGCACGGTCTGCGACAGCGCCGATGGACTGACGCCCAGCTCGTCGGCCGCGCGGCTGAAGCTGGCGTGGTGCGCCACGCGGGTAAAGGCGACCACGGCGGGGAGCGGATGGGTCGGCATTGTGAAGCTGGCCTTCAAGGCAGGTTCGGATTGGGCCAGTTTATCTGCATGCCAAGCGGCGCGATCCTGTTCGCCATCCCCCGAAAGAGGTCCATGCCATGTCGCTCGACCACTATCGCCTGCTGGGCCGGTCCGGCCTGCGCGTCAGCCCGCTGGCGCTGGGCACGATGACCTTCGGCCAGGACTGGGGCTGGGGCGCGGACGAAGCCGAGACCGGCCGCATCCTCGATGCCTACCTGGAGCGTGGCGGCAACTTCATCGATACCGCCAACTTCTACACCTTCGGCAGTGCCGAGACGCTGCTGGGCCGACTGCTGCAGCACCGGCGCGAGCGCGTGGTGCTGGCGACCAAGTACAGCCTGAGCATGGACGCGGCCGATCCCAACGCCGGCGGCAACCATCGCCGCGCGATGCTGCGCGGGGTCGAGGCCAGCCTCAAGCGGCTGAAGACCGATTACCTGGACCTGCTCTACCTCCACGCCTGGGATGGCACCACGCCGGTAGAGGAAGTCATGCGCGGCTTCGACGACCTGGTCCGCGCCGGCAAGGTCATGTACGCCGGCATTTCCGACACGCCGGCCTGGCAGGTCGCGCGCATGCAGACCCTGGCCGATCTGCGCGGCTGGAGCCCGCTGGTGGCGCTGCAGGTCGAATACAGCCTGCTCCAGCGCAGCGTCGAGCACGAACTGTTGCCGATGGCCGACGCGCTCGGCCTGGGCGTGGTGGCCTGGTCGCCACTGGGCAGCGGCGTGTTGACCGGCAAGTACAGCCAGGCCGATCTCGATCCGCCCACCGAAGCCAGGCCGACCGGCACGCGCCGCGAAGTGGCCATCGCCAACGGCGCGCTCAACGCCCGTGCGCTGACGATTGCCGGCGCCGTGGGCGAGGTGGCCCGCGACACCGGCCACAGCGCCGCGCAGGTCGCCATCGCCTGGGCATTGCAGCACGCCGGTCATGGCGCGATTCCCATCGTCGGTGCGCGCACGCTGGCCCAGCTGGAAGACAACCTGGGCGCGCTCGACCTCCAGCTCACGCCTGCGCAATGCGCGCGGCTGGACGATGTCAGCGTGAGCCCGGCGCCCTTCCCGCACGACTTCCTACGCTCGCCGCTGGTGGTGCGCAACCTGTTCGGCACCACGCGGCTGCAGCCGCGCGTCTGAGTTTTCTTCTTCGCATGTCAGGAGTTTTCCCGATGAACACCCGCACCCTCGGCCGCACTGGCCCCACCGTTTCCGCCCTTGGCCTGGGCTGCATGGGCATGAGCCACGCCTATGGCACCTACGACGACACCGAATCGCTGGCCACGCTGGATCGCGCGCTCGAACTGGGCATCAATTTCTGGGACACCGCCGACATCTACGGCCCGCACACCAACGAGCAATTGCTCGGTCGCGCGCTGCAGGGCCGGCGCGACCGTGTGTTCCTGGCGACCAAGTTCGGCTTCATCGCCAACAGCGGCCAGTTCGGGACCAGGCAGGGGCCCAAGGTGGATGGCACGCCGGCTTACGTGCGCCAGGCGGTCGAGGCCAGCCTGCAGCGCCTGGGCACCGACCATATCGATCTGTACTACCTGCATCGCCTGGATCCGAACGTGCCGATCGAAGACACCGTCGGCGCGATGGCGCAGCTGGTCGAGGCAGGCAAGGTGCGTTACCTGGGCCTGTCGGAAATCTCGGCCCAGACCCTGCGCCGCGCCCACGCGGTGCATCCGATCACCGCGCTGCAGAGCGAATACTCGCTGTGGACGCGCGAGCTGGAAACCAACGGCGTGTTCGACGCGGTGCGCGAGTTGGACATTGGCCTGGTGCCGTTCTCGCCGCTGGGCCGCGGTTTCCTGACCGGGGCGATCACTGCGCAGGACCAGCTGGGCGAAGGCGATTTCCGCCGCAGCAATCCGCGCTTCCAGGCCGACACGCTGCAGGCCAACCTGCGCCTGGCCGACACGGTCAAAGCCGTCGGTATCGAACTTGGCGCCACGCCCGCGCAGGTCGCACTGGCCTGGGTACTGGCACAGGGCGAGCACATCGTTCCGATTCCCGGCACCAAGCGCCGCACATATCTGGAGGACAACGCCGGTGCCACGGCACTGACGCTGGAGGCCGATGCGCTGGCCAGGCTCGACGCGGTGTTCCGGCCCGATGTGGCCGGCCCACGCTATGGCGCGACCGAACAGGCGCTGGTGGACCGCGGCCCCTGAGGCACGCTTTCGATGGTGGCTGCGTCCCTGCGCCGCCGTCCCTTTCATTCCGAGGAGTTCCCGCATGAAAACCCACACGCTGGGCCACAACGGCCCCACCGTTTCCGCCCTTGGCCTGGGTTGCATGGGCATGAGCGCGTTCTACGGCGGTCGCACCGATGACGCCGATGCGATCGCGGTCATCCACCACGCGCTCGACCGCGGCGTGACCCTGCTCGACACCGCCGACATGTACGGCCCGCACACCAACGAGGTGCTGGTCGGCCAGGCGATCACCGGCAAGCGCGACCAAGTGTTCCTGGCGACCAAGTTCGGCATCAGGCTCGATCCCAACGATCCATCCGTACGCGGTATCGATGGCCGCCCCGACTACGTGCAGGCCAGTGCCGAGGCCAGCCTCAAGCGCCTGGGCGTGGATCACATTGATCTGTACTACCAGCACCGCGTGGATCCCAACACGCCGATCGAAGATACCGTCGGGGCGATGGCGCGCCTGGTCGAACAGGGCAAGGTGCGTTACCTGGGCCTGAGCGAGGCCAGCCCCGAGACGATTCGCCGCGCCCATGCGGTGCATCCGATCACTGCCGTGCAGACCGAGTATTCGCTGTGGTCGCGCGACCCGGAGGACAACGGCGTGCTGGCCACGGTGCGCGCGCTGGGCATTGGCTTTGTGCCGTACTCGCCGCTGGGCCGCGGTTTCCTCACCGGCGCGATCCGTTCGGTGGAGGACTTCGAGGCGGACGACTATCGGCGCAACAGCCCGCGCTTCCAGGGCGACAACTTCGCCGCCAACCTGGCGCTGGTGGACAAGGTCAACGCGATCGCCGCCGGCAAGGGCTGCACGCCGGGCCAGCTCGCCCTGGCCTGGGTGCTGGCGCAGGGCGAGGATCTGGTGCCGATCCCCGGCACCAAGCGCCTGAAGTACCTGGACGAAAACCTGGATGCCCTGGACGTGACGCTCAGCGACGAGGAGCGCGCCGCGATCGATGCCGTGTTCGCCCCGCAGGCGGTGTCGGGCACCCGCTATCCCGAAGCGATGATGGCTGCGCTCAGCCGCTGACGCGTTGGCACGCCAGGCGGCCGCGCACGATCGGCTGCCTTGCACATGCGCAACAGTGCGACACCCTCGCGCTTGCAATGACTCACGCATCGGCAAGGCCTGCAGCGGGACAATGCCGCTGTCGCGCCGATGCTTTCGGCGCGTGTCCCTCGACCGCCAAAGCGCAGGAGCTCCCCGCATGAAGACCCGCACCCTCGGCCGCAACGGCCCCACCGTTTCCGCCCTCGGACTGGGCTGCATGGGCATGAGCATGTCCTATGGCAACCGCGTGGACGACGCCAGCGCCATCGGCGTCATCCATCACGCCCTGGACCGCGGGGTGACGCTGCTCGATACCTCGGACATGTACGGCCCGCACACCAACGAACAGCTGCTCGGCAAGGCCATCGCCGGCAAGCGCGCGCAGGTGTTCCTGGCCACCAAGTTCGGCTTCGTGTTCGAACCCGGCGCCGCACGCCCCACCGGCGTCAGCGGCAGACCGGACTTTGTGCGTGCCAGCCTGGAGGCCAGCCTCAAACGGCTGGGCACCGACCACATCGACCTGTACTACCAGCACCGGGTCGATCCAACCGTGCCGATCGAAGAGACCGTGGGCGAAATGGGCC
>JBIIHJ010000198.1:0-7246 GCA_044235875.1 Pseudoxanthomonas sp. | reverse complement strand
CGTCGCGCGACACTTCGCCGAGGCTGCGCCGGGCCTGCCGGAAGCCGAGCGCGCGAGGCTGCTGGCCGGCTTGGGCTTTCGCGGCGACCGGGCAAATCTGCCGCTGGACGCATTGTCTGGCGGCGAACGGCTACGCGCGGTGCTGCTGTGCATGCTGCATGCACAGCCGGCGCGCAGTTGCTTTTACTCGACGAGCCCACCAACAACCTTGACCTGGACACTGTCGCGCACCTGGAACAGGCGCTGAGCGGCTACCAGGGAGCGATGCTGGTCGCCAGCCACGATCGCGCCTTTCTGGAGGCGATCGGGGTGACGCGCCGGTGGATGCTGTTCGAGGGTGTCCTTTCTGAGCTGCTTTGATGAGCGCTGCGGCAGCAGGCTGGGGCGTGGCCGTTAGCGGACTACGTCATTTTCCCTCGATGCGCAGCCTGTCCAAATAGTTTGCCCATGCCTGCATCATCTTTCGACGTTCGGCGAGGTGAGCCGTCCTGTTGTATGCCCTGCCGTTCGGGTCGCGCACGGCATGAGCAAGCTGGTGCTCGATGAAGTCAGGTCGGAAGCCCAGAACCTCGTCCAGAATTGTTCTTGCCATTGCGCGGAAGCCGTGGCCGGTCATGGTCTTTGAATCGAAGCCCATACGTCGCATGGCCGCATTGATGGTGTTCTCGCTCATCGGCCGCCCTTTTCCGTGGAGGCTAGGGAAAACGAACTCCCTATTCTTGGTGATGGGATGAAGCTCGCGGAGTAGCTCCGCAGCCTGCGACGCGAGCGGCACGATATGAGGTGTGCCTGTCTTTGATGCGATATAGCGCCATTCATTCGCTTCTAGGTCGACGTCAGCCCACTTGGCGTTCCTGAGCTCGCCAGGACGCGCAAACACCAAAGGTGCGAATCTGAGTGCGGCGCGAACGATCGGACTGCCTTCGTAACCCCAGAGGGCGCGCAGCAGGGGGGCTACTTCAGATGGTTCTGTCAGGCTGGCGAAATTCTGGACCTTAGGGGTCTCCAGAGCTCCCGAGAGATCTGCAGCGGGGTCGCGCTCGGCCTTTCCGACCGTAATTGCATAGCGAAAGATCATGCTCGCAATGCCGCGCGCTCGGTGCGCTGTTTCGATCGCTCCCCGTTTCTCTATTTTCCGCAGGACCGCGAGTAGCTCTGGGGCCGAGATCTCAATGATGGCCCGGTGCCCCAAGTAAGGGTTCAGGTCCTTTTCCACAATCCTGCCGTTTCGCTCCATCGTCAGTGCGGAGTTCTTCTTCCGGTGCAATTCCAGGAGCTCGGCGGCGACAGCCCCAAAGCTCAGCTGGGAGGGATCCAGCCGAACCAGTCTGTCAACCTTCTTCTTCTCACCAGGGTCGATGCCAGATCTCAGGATCTTGCGGGCTTCCAGATGCTGAGCTCGCGCTTCGGCCAGGCTGACCTCAGGGTAGACACCCAGCGCGAGGCGTTTCTCCTTGCCCCCAAAACGATACTTCCATCGCCACAGCTTGCTGCCGGTGGGGGCGATTTCGACGTAGAGGCCACCCCCATCAAAGAGCCTTACGGCCTTGCTCGCGGGCTTTGCGCTGCGCACAGCGGCGTCACTTAGGGGCATTGGGGGCATCCATTTCTTGGCTAGGGGCTCGTGCCCCCATGTATGCCCCCAGCGGGCCTGGATTTCAATGGATCTGGCCGGACCGGCAAGGACATCAGGCAAGAAAAAACCCCCGATTTCTCGAGGGTTTTGGACTTTCCCGGACTTGTCCGGAGGATGTGCTGGCGCGCCTGGAGGGATTCGAACCCCCGACCAATGGCTTCGGAAGCCACTACTCTATCCGGCTGAGCTACAGGCGCTTGGAACGGCAAGCCGCGGCGGCGGGCCGGCGACAGCGCGGCATTATTACTGAAAGCGCCGTCCAACGCGAATGGCCATCTCGCTGTGCCTAGGCAATGTCCAGCGGCGCAAATCCCTTCACCAGATCGTCGATGGCCTTGACCTGGGTGAGGAACGGCTCCAGCGCGGACAGCGGCAGTGCGCTCGGTCCATCGCAACGCGCGTGATCCGGATCGGGATGGGCTTCCAGGAACAAGCCGCCCAGGCCCACGGCCATGCCCGCACGCGCCAGTTCCAGCACCTGGCGCCGGCGCCCGCCCGAGGCCTCGCTCCCGGCATCACGCCGCTGCAGGCTGTGGGTGACATCGAAGATCACCGGCAGGCCGCCGGTGGACTCGGTCATCTCGCGGAAGCCCAGCATGTCCACCACCAGGTTGTCGTAGCCGAACTGCGCGCCGCGCTCGCACAGGATGATGCGCGTGTTGCCGGCCTCATGGATCTTGCTGACGATGTGCTTGATCTGGGTGGGGCTCATGAACTGCGGTTTCTTGATGTTCACCGCGCGTCCGGTCCTGGCGATGGCCACCACCAGGTCGGTTTGCCGTGCCAGGAAGGCCGGAATCTGCAGCACGTCCACCACCTCGGCCACCGGCGCGGCCTGCGCGACCTCGTGCACGTCGGTGATCACCGGCATCCCCAGCTGCTGCTTGACCTCCTGGAAGATCCGCAGCCCCTCATCCAGCCCCACGCCGCGATACGAGGCGATCGAGGAGCGATTGGCCTTGTCGAAGGACGCCTTGAATACGTACGGGATGCCCAGCTTGTCGGTCACCCGCTTGTAGGCTTCGGCCGCGAACAGCGTGGAGTCCAGGTCCTCCAGCACGTTGAGTCCGCCGAACAGCACGAACGGCGCATCGTTGGCGACCGACACGGTGTCGTTGATCGCAATGGACAGGGACTTGGAAGAAAGCGTCATGGCAGTGGCATCGCGTCAGTGAGTGGAGGCGAGGAAGGTGCGCAGGTCCCGGAATACCGGGCTTGCGCAATCACGTCCTATTCTAGGTGTGTTTGCTGTTGGCCACGTTGGCGAACTGGACGGCCACGCGTGCGGGCGTCGACTCGCCTATGGAGATGCGGTTCTGGTGGCGCGCGGCGACGACCGCGCCTACAACGCTGGGCAGGTCCCACGCGCTGAGCCGGGCGCTGTGATCGCGGCAAAGGGCCATGCGGATGAGACGCCATCGCCGCTGGCACGGCGCCCACCACAGCCTCCCGACGCATCGCGCCTGCTACGCTTTGACGATGGGTTACGAACGATTCGATACGCCGCTGGTGCAGCCGCCCGGGCGCCTGGGCCTCTACTGGAAACTGGTCCGCGGCGACAAGCCGATCGGGGTGCTGTTGTTGCTGTGGCCGACCTGGTGGGCGCTGTGGCTGGCCGCCGGTGGCCTGCCGCCGTGGTGGACGCTGGTGGTGTTCACCCTGGGCGTGTGGCTGACGCGGTCGGCGGGATGCGTGATCAACGACTACGCCGACCGCTGGCTGGACCCGAAGGTCGAACGCACCAAGGACCGTCCGCTGGCGTCCGGGCGGGTGTCGGGTCGCGAAGCGCTGGTCGTGTTCGTGGTGCTGATGCTCGCGGCATTGGCCCTGGTGTGGACCATGAACTGGCTGACCATCGGCCTGAGCGTGATCGCGGCCTTCCTGGCAGCCAGCTATCCCTACCTCAAGCGTTACACCTACCTGCCGCAGGTCTACCTGGGCCTGGCCTTCGGCTTCGGTATCCCGATGGCCTTTGCCGCCGTGCAGGGCGAAGTGCCGCCGCTGGCCTGGTTGCTATATGCGGCCAACATCCTGTGGGCCACGGCCTACGACACCTGGTATGCGATGGTCGATCGCGAGGACGACATCCGCGCCGGTTCCAAGTCCACCGCGATCCTGTTTGGCGACCTGGACCTGGTTATCCAGGGCGTGCTGTACGCGCTGACCTTCGCCACGTTGCTGCTGGTCGGGCGCCAGGCCGGACTCGGCATGTATTACTGGGCCGGACTGGGCGTGGGCGTGTTGCTGGTGGTCTACGAATTCTTCCTGGCCCGTCATCGCCAACGCGGCCCGTGCTTTCGCGCGTTCCTGCACAACAACTGGGTTGGCGCGGCGGTGTTTGCCGGCATCGTCGCCGATCAACTGCTGCGCGCAGGCTAGACGAAAGGACAGCAGACCCGTGCGGTGCTGCACACGACAATGCGGCTGGATCGCCGAGTCGGAGAGCACGCATGGCAACGACGGATGTTGAAGCCCGGCAGGGCGTGATGGCGCGTGCGGCACTGCGCAGCGCGACCTGGGCCGAAAAATGGTTCCCCGATGCGTACGTGTTCGCGGTGCTGGGCGTGGTCATCGTGGCGATCGCGGCGATGTCCGCCGGGGCCACGCCCAAGGCCACGGCCGAGGCATTCGGCGGCGGCTTCTGGAGCTTGATTCCCTTCACCATGCAGATGGCCTTCGTGGTCATCGGCGGCTATGCGGTGGCCACCGCGCCGATCGTGGCGCGCCTGATCGATCAGCTGGCCAAGGTGCCACGCAGTGGGCGCGGCGCGATCGTCTACGTGGGCCTGGTCAGCATGCTGGCCTCGTTACTGAGCTGGGGATTCTCGCTGGTGTTCGGCGGTCTGCTGGTGCGCGCGCTGGCGCGTCGCACAGACCTGAAGATGGATTATCGCGCGGCCGGTGCCGCGGCCTACCTGGGCCTTGGCGCGGTGTGGGCGATGGGATTGAGCTCCTCGGCCGCGCAGCTGCAGGCCAATCCGGCTTCGATGCCGCCGGGCCTGCTGGAGATCACTGGCGTGCTGCCCTTCACCGAGACGATCTTCCTGTGGCAGTCGATCTTGCTGACCGCGGTGCTGATCGGGATATCGCTGCTGATCTGCTGGCTCACCGCGCCGACCGGAACTTCCGCGCGCACTGTCGCCGATTTCGACGAAGCGGTGGCTACCGAAGGCAAGGCCGTGCTGCCACCGCGCACCCGTCCTGGCGAATGGCTGGAATACAGTCCACTGCTGACGGTGCTGCTCTCCCTGCTGGCCTTCGGCTGGCTGGCGACCGAGTTCGCGTCCAAGCCAGTCATTACCGCCATCGCCAACCTCAACACCTACAACTTCCTGTTCCTGGCGCTGGGCCTGCTGCTGCACTGGCGGCCGCGCAGCTTCCTCAACGCGGTGGCCAGGGCCGTGCCCAGCACCACCGGCGTGCTGATCCAGTTCCCGCTGTACGGCGGCATCGCGATGATCCTCACCGGTGCCAAGGGCGCCGATGGCGACACCCTGGCCCATCATCTGTCGCAGCTGTTCGTGCACGTGGCCAAGCAGGACACGTTCCCGGCGGTGATGGGCGTGTACTCGGCGGTCCTGGGCTTCTTCGTGCCTTCCGGCGGCGGCAAATGGCTGATCGAAGCGCCGTATGTCATGCAGGCCGCCAACGAACTACACGTCCACCTGGGCTGGGCGGTACAGGTCTACAACGCGGCCGAAGCGCTGCCCAACCTGATCAATCCGTTCTGGATGCTGCCTTTGCTGGGCGTGCTGGGGCTGAAAGCGCGCGACATCGTCGGCTTCACCTTCATCCAGCTGCTGGTCCACATCCCGCTGGTGATCGGCCTGCTGTGGCTGCTGGGCCTGACCCTGCCGTACGTACCGCCGGTGATGCCTTGAGGCGAGGAGTGAGCCGGGGGAGAAGTGAGGAGTAAGAACAAGCAGAAGCGAGCAAGGCAGCGCGCTCGCTCCCTCACTCCTCACTCCTCCCCGCTCACTCCTGGCCTCAAGGCGCCCGCGCGCAGACCCAGGCATCGACCCGCTGCACACCGGCACGCAGCAGGACCTTGGTCGCCGCGTGCAGGGTCGCGCCGGTGGTCATGACATCGTCCAGCAGCGCGACATGCGACGGCAGCGCGGCGCCGGGCTGCAAGGCGAACGCGCCGCGCAGGTTGCGGCGTCGCGCGAGGGCATCGAGTTCGGACTGCGGTGCGGTCTGTCGTTGGCGGATCAGGGCATCGGCCAGCAGCGGCAGGTCCAGCGCACGTGCGATCGGTCGCGCCAGTTCCAGCGCCTGGTCGTAGCCGCGGGCACGCAGGCGCGTCGGATGCAACGGGATCGGGACTACCGCCTGTGGTCGTTCGGTCGCCGCCAGCGGCCGGAGCATCAGTTCGGCCAGGAGGCGGCCGGCGGCCAGGTCCTGGTGGAACTTGAAGCGCGGCACCAGCCGCTCCAGCGGGAACCCGTAGACGAATGCAGCGCAGGTGCGCGCGACCGGCGGTGGCGTCTGCAGGCAGTCACCGCATGGATCGCCATGCGGCGTGGGCAGCGCACAGCGCGGGCAGGCGGTGTGGTTCCACGGCAGGGCGGCCGCGCAGGCCTCGCACAGATCCAGGCCTTGCGCACCGGATTGGCCGCAGACCAGACAGCGCGGTGCCAGCAGGACACGTCCTGCGTGCCGCAACCAGTGATCGACGCGTTTGGCATCCATGCGACTCGGTCCTTCCGCTTTCCGGTCTTCCGAACCGGAGGTGCCGACTTTAGCCTGGCCGATGCCCGCGTGGTCGGCGCGGCGTGCGCCGTGCCGCAAACCGATCTTTCAGGTGCCGAGCCCACGCCGACCCCGCCAGGTCCGCGTTGGCGGACGCGCGGCGTCAAAAGGCCACCAGCCGGTCGTCACCGGACATGCCGGCTGAATTACGCTACGCGGCCAGCCCGCCAATGCACAGGACGCTCCATGGCCCGCCCCGATCTCCACGACCGCATCGCCGCGCTGCGCAGGCTGCGTGTGGCCCAGGACCGCGTGCGGGTGCGTCGCACCGTCAGCCGCCGCGATGGCGTGCGGGTGGAAGTGGACGGACGCTGGATGGTGGAGTGCTGCAGCAACGACTACCTCGGCCTGTCGCAGCAGTTCCAGGTGACCACCGCGCTGCAGGATGCTGCCGCGCGCGATGGCGTCGGCGCTGGCGCCTCGCACCTGGTCAGCGGCCACCATGCCGCCCATGCCGCGCTGGAACACGAAATCGCCGACTGGCTGCAGATGCCGGCCGCGCTGCTGTTCGGCAGCGGGTTCCTGGCCAACCTGGCCGTGCAGCAGGCGCTGCTGGGCGAAGAAGGCGACGCCTGCGTGCAAGACCGCCTGAACCACGCCAGCCTGCTCGATGCTTCGCGCCTGGCCGGCTGCCACCTGCGGCGCTATCCGCACGGCGATGCCGAAGGCGCGATCCGCCAGCTGCGCAATGTGCCCAACGGCGCGGCGATGCTGGCCACCGATGGGGTCTTTGGCATGGAGGGCGATGTCGCGCCGCTGCGGGCGCTGGCGCTGGTCGCGCGCGTGCAGAAGGCGCTGCTGTACGTGGACGATGCCCACGGCATCGGCGTGCGCGGCCCCAACGGGCGCGGCAGCGTG
>JBIIHJ010000197.1:0-7261 GCA_044235875.1 Pseudoxanthomonas sp. | reverse complement strand
CATGGGCCCTGCGATCTGGTCAGCCAAGAAGTTCCCAGTGCCGATGCGCGCCGAGATCGTCCGCTGATCGTAACCACATGCGGCAATCGCATCACGAAATCAGGATTCGACAGCGCCTGGCAGCGCATGATGACCAAGGCGATCGCCAACGCGGTTTCGATTCCCTCCCCGGCCACCACTTTGGTGACGATCTCAAGCGTTACGAATAAGGCCTCGCAGCGATGCGGGGCCTTTTTCGTTTGGGCGGCGCGACAAGCGCTGCATTTTGCAGCCGCAACGTAACAGGCGAACAATCGAACACCGGCCGCTCGCCCCTATGTAGTCCACCAACACCTCGGCCTGCGCCTGCATCAGCGGAGCGCGGAGCGACAGCGACTCCAGATACTCCACCTGATGCGGGTACGACATTCGAGCCTCAGTCGCTCCGGATGCACGACCTCGCAGATCGGATGCTGCAGTCAATTGCTGCGCGCCTCGTGTGCTGCAAGCTCACCCCACCGGATGCAGGCTCCGCGTTGGGAGCCCTTGCCGTGCAACCGATGCTGCGCTTGATGGGTCAGAAGCGCATGGTCACGCCCAGGGTCAAGCCGCGGCCGTAGCGGTAGTAGCTGTTCAGCAGCAGCGGGTTGCCGTTGATGCTGGTGGTCTGCTCTTCGTCGAGCAGGTTGTTGCCCTCCAGCGAGACGGTGAACATGTCGTTGATGTTGTAGGTGATGTGCGCGGTGACCCAGGTGATCGGGTCGGCTTCCTCGTTGTAGCCGGCGCCCAGCACGTTGACGGCGGTGACGAAGCCATCGGTGTGGTCGGCGGTCACGCCCAGATCCCAGGGGCCCTTTTCGTACATCAGGCTCAACGAATACACCGACGGCGCGATGCCTTCCAGCGGACGCTTCTCGTCGCCCACCCAGCTCTCGGACCAGTTGCGCGTGTACTGGGCGCGGAAGCCCAGGCCGTTGTCCCAGAAGTGCTGCAGGCCGGCCTCGATGCCGTGCACCTTGGCGTAATCGCCGTTGATCGGGCGCATGACGTTGAACAGCGTTGGACCGGTGGTCACCGCATTGCCGTCGGTATCGACGATCGGGCCAACCCCGATGTCCTGGCCGGTCTCCCAGCTGGTGGTGATCTGGTTCTCGATGCGCTTGTAGAACACCGCCAGGTTGGCGATGGAGTGCTCGGAGAAGTACCACTCCAGCGAGGCATCACCCTGCTTGGCGGTGTACGGCTTCAGGTTGACGTTGCCGTTGTAGACCTGGGTGAACTCGCCCCAGGACACGCTTTGGGTGGTGCTGGTCGGCGCCAGCTGTTCTACCGACGGACGGGCCATGGTCTTGGCCGCGCCCAGGCGCAGCTGCAGGTCGTCGCTGAAATGCCACACGAAGTTGGCCGACGGCAGCGCGTAGGTGTAGTTGCTCTTCTGGCTGATCGGCGTGGGATCGGCGTAGGTGGCGGTGTAGTTGAACGCGCCGTTCTCGGTGATGCTGGTGATCTGCGCGTCCCAGGCCTGCGAGGTGGTGTCGGTCTTGACCAGGCGCACGCCGATGTTGCCGTCCCAGCCCTCGCCCGACATGTCGGCCTGCACGTAGAAGGAGGAGGTCTTCTCGGTGACGCGGTAGCTTTCCAACGGATTCCACACCGGCGCTGCGTTGCTGTAGTCATAGGCGCTGCCATCCGGGCGCGTGCCGCTGTAGGCGGCCAGCGCGGCCTCGTAGGCCGGCACGTCGAAAGCCAGGAAGCTGCGCGGGAAGCTGGAATTCACCCCGCTCATGAAGTTGCCCAGCGAATACACCGAGATCAGGTTGCCGCCCAGCTCGCCCACGTTGATCGCGTTGTCGCCGGAGTAGTAATCGGCGCCACCGGTGAGCGTGTTGTTGATCAGGTCGCGCGACTTCTTGCGGTCGGTGAGGTTGACGCCGAACTTGATGTGATCGATGTGCGCGGCGCCGACGAACAGGTCGCCACCGAGCGTGCCGCCGTTGATCTTGTCCTCGATGTTGTCGCCGGCCAGTTCGTTGTAATGCGTGTTGAAATCGCTGGCGCCAAACTCGCCCGCGGGCAGGCCGGTGACCAGGTCGCGACCATCGTCGAAGGTCGTGCTGACGCTGGGGATGCCCGAACGGTTGAGGTCGATGCGGGTGACGTTGGGCTGGTTCATGCGCAGGACGACGTAGCTGTCCTGGCCGCCGGAATGGCGCTTGGAGGTGGAGCGGTAGACGTCGCCGGTGAGGGTGAAGTCGTCGGTGACCTTCCACTGCGCGTTGGCGCCATAGAGCGCGGTATCGACCACGCGGTATTCGGTCTGGTTGAGCAGCTCCGGATTCATCCGCAGCTCGGGATCGGGGTTGTCCAGGGTCAGCCCGGTCACGATGCCGTTCTGCACGGTGACGTTGGACCAGCGGCCCGGCGAGAACAGCGGGTAATACGACTGCTGGTAGCCGACCTGCGGCGAATCGAGCTTGGTCTTCAGGCCATCGACCACCAGCTTGAACGAATCGCTGGGACGCCACTCGAACTTGCCCGAGTACGCGGTGCGCTTCTTGTCTTCCAGGATCGAGCCGACACGGAACTGGCCCGGCGCGATCAGGCCGTATTCGTCCGGATCCAGCTCGCCGTTGCCGTTGAGATCGATGTTGCCGCCCCAGGCGTTGCCGCCCCAGGACGGATCGGCCGGATCGGGATTGCGGGTCCAGCCACCGTCGTTGCCGGCGGTGTCGGTCCGATCCTTGCGGCGCGCCGAGACCACGCCCAGGATCACGCCCATCGTGTCGTTGGCGAAGGTGTTGCTGTAGACGCCGGAGAACTTGCGACCGTTGAGGTCGGACATCTGGTTGCGGTCGCCTTCGGCACGGATGGCGCCGTGCTGGCCGGGCTGGTCGAACGGACTGGCCGAGCGCAGGTTGACCAGACCACCGATGCCGCCTTCGATGTTGGACGCCTCGGCGCCCTTGATCACGTCGGCGCCGCTGATGACGTCGGCCGGCAGCACGTCATAGGCAAAGTCGCGGCCGGCGCCGTCGGTGGCCAGGATGCGGCCGTTGAAGGTGGACAGCGTGTACTCCGGGCCCAGGCCACGCACGCTGACCTTCTGGCCCTCGCCACCGGCGGTACGGCTGATCGACACGCCGGTGATGTGGCTGAGCGAATCGGCGACGTTGTTGTCCGGAAACTTGCCCAGCTCCAGCGCGGTGATCGAATCCTGGACGGTGGCGGCATCGCGCTTGACGTCGTTGGAACGGCTCAGCGCGGCGCGCACACCCTTGACCTGGACGGTCTGCAGGTCGAGCGCTTCGGCGCTATTGGCGGTGGCAGTCTGTGCGGGCGCGGCATCTGGCTCGACGGGCGCGACCACCTGGGACCAGGCAGAGGCCGGCATCAGCAAAGCAAGGGCAATTCCATGGGAAAGACAGTGGCGATGCAGACGGGCGGCTTTCACGGCGGTCTCCTGGCGAGGATGCGTTATGTGACTGGCAGGTGAAACAACGAAACCGAGCCTATATTAGGTTTCGTTTTGTATCAATAGCGAAATTTAACGAAATGCACCTATACTCTGAAATGTTTGCCCAGGAGCCCCCATGACGCTCACCCGCGACACCAGCCAGCGCCGCCTGCAGATCAGCGAACTCGTCCGCCAGCATGGCAGCGTGCAGGTCACCTCGCTGGCCCGCCAGTTCGGCGTGAGCATGCAGACCGTGCGCAAGGACCTGCGCTACCTGGCCGAACGTGGCGTCATGGCCCGCGCTTACGGCGGCGCGATCGACAGCAACGTGGTCGGCAACGCCCAGACCGAGCCGCATTACGAAACAAAGCGCACTTCGCACCTGGACGAAAAGCGCCGCATCGGCGCGCGTGCCGCGGCGATGATCAAGCCGGGCCACACCGTGGCGATCGACTCGGGCACCACCTCGATCCAGCTGGCCGAGGCACTGCCGGACATCGAGGTGACCGTGGTCACCAACGACTTCGGCGTGCTCACCGCGCTGACGCCCAAGTCCAACATCAACATCGTGATGCTGGGCGGCGAGTTGCGTCGCAAGAACATGGCCTTCTACGGCGGCCTGACCGTCGAGGCGCTCGACGACCTGCACGTAGACCTGTTGTTCCTGGGCGTGGACGGCTTCGACCTGGAGCGCGGCATCACCACGCACTACGAGCCCGAGGCGATGCTCAACCGCAAGATGGTCGAAGCCGCGCGCACGGTCGTCGCCATCACCGACAGTTCCAAGTTCGGCAAGGTGTGCCTGCACCGGATCATCCCGGTCTCGGACCTGCACACGCTGATCACCGATACCGGCGCGCCTGACGAGGTCGTGCAGGCCTGAAGCAACCCGCGGAGTCGCCATGGCGGCTCTCCCCTGTAGAGCGGAGCTTGCTCCGCTGGGGCTTTCCCGATATTCCAACCGAAGAGCAGCGGAGCAAGCTCCGCTCTACAAGGAAGCCGGGACTCGATTTGAAGAGACAATTGCTCCCGCTGCACCCGCGCCGTTATTCCGCTGCCGATTGATCCTTCAATCCGAACTCGCGCACGGCATTGCGGTAGTAGATCTTGTCGATCACCGTGCGCGGCAATGCCAGGCCCGGCACGTCGGCTTCGAGCATGTCGATGCGCTGCGCATCGCCTGTGGCCAGGTATTTCCAGTCCGAGGTCCAGTACGCATGCGCCTCGGCCTTGAACGCGGCCGGATCGGCATCCGGCGCCTGGGTCAGGTCGGTGCCGTAGAGCAGCCGATCCTGGTAGCGGATGAAGAAGCTCCGCACCTTCTCGCGGTCGCGGATCGACTGGTATTGCACCTGGCTCATCCGTGCGGCCAGGTCGACCGTGGCATTGGGATAGGTGTCCAGGAATTTGGCCAGCACGTCCACGTCGTACTCCAGGCTGGCCATGTGCGCACCGACGAACTTCAGCTGCGGATGGGCGGCGACGAAGCGGTCGCGCGCGGCCATCAGGTCCTCGTGCGTGGGCATCTCCGGATGCAGGTACATGTAGTAGTCCGGATGCTTGGAGAAGTACTCGCGGTCGTTGTTGGTGGTCATCTTGTCCAGCGGCAGCCAGCAGTTGTACGGCTCGGCCTGGTGCGCGATCAGTGCAATGCCCAGCGACTGGATGTGGTCGGCCACCGGCGACAGGCCCGGATCGTCGAGCTTGATCAGCTGGCCCTTGGCGTTCTTTTCGACCATGCCGATGTTCTTCCAGACCTTGACCGCCCTCGCGCCCTGGGCGACCTCTTCGTCCAGCCGTTTGTTGGTCTGTTCCAGCCAGCCCGGCGTGCCGAAGCCCTTCATGGTGAACGTGGCCGCCCAGTGGAAGCGCTGCGGATCATCCTTGGCCAGTGCCAGCGCAGCGTTGTGCTGCAGGTCGATGGACGGGAAATCCGGATAGTCGACGTTGATCGACAGCAGCTCGAAGTTGTCGGCCTGGGCCAGCTGCAGGAACACCGGATCGGCGCCGTTGGCATGCACATGGGCGTCGAACTTGCGCACCCTGGCGTAGTCGTCCAGCGCGTAAGACGCCTCGACCGCCACCGGTGCTGCGACAGGCCCCGCTCCTTCCGAAGCAGCCGGTGGCGCCGAAGGCGGGGCACAGCCTGCCAAGTCGCCCACGCCTAACGCCAGACACGCTGCCAACAACCCGATCTTCAACGTCATCGCACACCTCTGCAGGGATAAAACGAAACTTAAGGAAACCATATCGCAACAAAACGCTTGCATCAATGGAAGCGTGTCCCGCAGAATGCCCGTCAACCCACCGGACTATGCCCATGACCCCGATTGGACGTCGCACTGCACTGAAGTTCATCGCTGGCAGCGTGGCCGGTGGCATGACGTGGAGCGCCTCGCCCTGGGCACGGGCCGCGGCTTCATCAGCGACGGAAGGCCCTGCCAACGCCGGTGATGCGGTGATCTCACTGGCGTTCGATGACCGCATGCGCACCCGCCTGTCACGCAATGGCAAGGCCCTGACGACCTTCCGATCCAGCGAGGTCCTGCTGCTGGGCGAAACCACGGTGGACAACTTCGAACTGGCCCGGCGCGAATTCCACGTCCTGGACGATCCGCGCCACGGCGCCGGACGGCAGTGGGTGTTCACTGGCCAGTCCACCAGGCAGCAGGTGGAAAAGCAGGTCGCCGTCAGCAGTTTCGACGCATTGCCCGGCCTGCTGCTGTTGCAGGTGCGCTATCGCAATCTGGGAACCGCGCCACTGCAAGTGACGGGCTGGCGCAGCGCGGCCCATGAGCTGCCCGAGTTGGCGGGCGGCTTCTGGAGTTTCTCCGGCGCCACTCACACCGACCGCCGCGACTGGGTGCAGCCGGTGGGCGAACACTTCGAACAGGCCAACAGCCTGGCGATGGATTCTTCGGACTACGGTGGCGGCACGCCGGTAGCCAACCTGTGGCGGCGCGATGTCGGCATCGCCGTCGGCCATGTCGAACTGGTCCCGCGCCCGCTGGAGATGCCGGTGCGACGCACCGCCACGGGTGCTGCAATCGCGATCGGCTCGCAGCAGCCAGTGACGCTGGCGGCGCAGGCCACGCTGGTGACCGAGCGCACCTTCATCGCTGTTCACCAGGGCGATTTCTTCGCCCCGCTGGCGCAGTACCGCGCGTTCATGCAGGCCGAGGGCATCGAAGGCCCGCGTCCGCCCGAGTCGGCCTTCGCGCCGATCTGGTGCGCCTGGGGCTACGAGCGCGACTTCACCGTCGAGCAAATCCTGGCCACCGTGCCCAAGGCCAAGTCACTGGGCTTCGAATGGGCGGTGCTGGACGATGGCTGGCAGACCAACGAGGGCGACTGGAAGATCGATCGCAAGAAGTTTCCACGCGGCGAAGCCGACATGCGCGCTTTCGTAACTGAGGTGCGCAAGCACGGCATGCGCCCGCGCCTGTGGCTGGCGCCGCTGGCCGCCGATCCGGGCAGCGACGTGCTGCACGACCACGTGGACATGCTGCTGCTGGACAAGACCGGCGCCTTCCAGACCGTGACCTGGTGGAACGCGCTGACCCAGTGCCCGGCCTACCAGCCGACCATCGATTTCTATGTGGCGCTGGTGAAGAAGATCATCGGCGATTGGGGTTTCGAGGGCATCAAGCTCGATGGCCAGCACCTCAATGCGGTGGCGCCCTGCTACAACCCGGCGCACAGGCACGCCCGGCCCGAGGAATCGGTCGAAGGCCTGGCCACGTTCTGGCAGGCGATCCATCGCGCCGCCCGCCAGGCCAGTCCCGATGCGGTGGTCGAGCTGTGCCCGTGCGGCACCGCCTTCGCCTT
>JBIIHJ010000195.1:0-7265 GCA_044235875.1 Pseudoxanthomonas sp. | reverse complement strand
GCGAGGTCTTCAGCCCGCGCGGATCGAAGAAGTCGTACTCGATCGCGTAGCCCGGCCGGGTGATGTGCGCGTTTTCGAAGCCACGGATCGAGCGCACCAAGTCCAGCTGCACGTCGAACGGCAGCGAAGTGGAAATCCCGTTCGGGTAGATCTCGACCACCTCCAGGCCTTCGGGCTCGACGAAGATCTGGTGGCTGGCCTTGTCGGCAAAGCGCACCACCTTGTCCTCGATCGACGGGCAGTAGCGCGGGCCGATGCCTTCGATCTGGCCGCTGTACAGCGGCGAGCGGTGCAGCGCGGCGCGAATGATCTCGTGGGTGCGCTCGGTGGTGTGGGTGATCCAGCAGCTGACCTGGGCAGGGTGCTCGGCGATGTCGCCCATGAAGGACATCACCGGCAGCGGATCATCGCCGGGCTGCTCGCCCATCACGCCATAGTCCAGCGTGCGGCCGTCGATGCGCGGCGGGGTGCCGGTCTTGAGCCGGTCGATGGCGAACGGGCGCTCGCGCAGGCGCGCGGCCAGGGTGGTGGCCGGCGGGTCGCCCATGCGCCCGGCCGGGTACTGGGTCTGGCCGACGTGGATCTTGCCCGCCAGAAAGGTCCCGGCGGTCAGGACCACGGCCGGGGCGTCGAAGCGCAGGCCGGTCTGCGTCACAACCCCGCGCACCGCGTCACCTTCGATCACCAGATCGTCGACCGCGGCCTGGAACAGGGTCAGATTCGGCTGCGATTCGACGATGCGGCGGATCGCGCTGCGGTACAGCGCGCGGTCGGCCTGGCAACGGGTGGCGCGCACGGCTGGGCCCTTGGAGGCGTTGAGCGTGCGCCACTGGATGCCGGCCAGGTCGGCCGCGTGGGCCATCGCCCCACCCAGTGCGTCGATTTCCTTGACCAGATGGCCCTTGCCGATCCCGCCGATGGCCGGATTGCAGCTCATCGCGCCCACGGTTTCGAGGTTGTGGGTCAGCAGCAGCGTGCGGGCACCGGCGCGGGCCGAAGCCAGGGCCGCCTCGGTGCCGGCATGGCCGCCGCCGATCACGATGACGTCGTAGGAGTGAAAGGAAGCGTTCATGACGCGGATTTTCTCATGCGAGTGACACAGCGTGGCGACGGCGCCGCACGCTGCAGGAAAGTTGGCACGGCTTCTGCTTAATACCTCCTGCACCCATCGTGGCAAGCGACTTCGGGCGCCTAAGGCTGGTATTGGAACAGGGGCCAGCCGCTAGCGCACGTTGGGGATGCCGGGGTCGGCAGTCGGGGGACTGTCGGCCCCACTTTTTTTCCTGGACCGATCCGGTGGGATCGATTCGGGGAAACAGCAACGCACACAACAACGCCCGGCAATGCCGGGCGTTGTTGTTTTTGGGCGCCGACGGCCGGCAAGGGCCGGAACAGGGGGGATCCAGATTTCCCACCGGACGTCGGCATAGAGGCTCTAGAAGCTTATGCCCCTGTTACGTCATAAAACGACGCAACCGGTCAACGAACGCTAGCTTGCGTGGAGCGCACCCCACACGCAAGCGTTACCGCTCCCGACCGATGGGGCGATTGCGGAAGTGAGACTCCCTTGGCACTGCCGGCGCAGATGCCGGGCGCGGCTGCGACTGCTGGACAGGGCGCGTCGGGGCCAATTGCGTTGTCGCAGGGCGCATGGGACGTCCTTCGCCCTGGACGCGCGGCGGGCCGGTGCGCTCGGACGGCGGTCGCAAGCGGTCAGGCAGCTGGGGACGTGGCCGCCCTTCCTCGCCACCCCCGACGGGCGGACGCGGGCGTCCTTGGCCCGGACGCCAGGGGCGCGGGCCGCCGGGCGGCGGCCGGTTGCCACCGCCACCGCCTGAAACCGGTGGACGATGGTCGTTGTCGTGATGGCCATCGTGATCACCATGCGGCGGACGCGGCCGCGGACGGATCACGTAATACGGGCGGTTGTAGTAGCCGTAATAGCCCGGCGAATACGAATAGCCGTAACCGCCATAGCCGCCAAACCCGCCATAGCCGCCGTACAGGCCATAGCCATAGCTGCCGCCGTAGCCGCCGTAATAGCCGTCCGGGTAGGAGTATTCGTAGCTGGGACTACCGCTGTAATAACCGCCCGGCGCACTGCCGCCGGCATAGTCGTAAGTGGCGCAGCCACCGAGCCCGGCCAGGGCGATGGCGGAAATCAGGAGACGTTTCATTGGTGGACCCCCCGGTCGGCACCTAGCTGATAGGTCACCAGCGTGGACCTAAGGTATTGAACCCGTGATTAATTCTTGCCCAAGAGTGCGCCGGTGTGGCGCCTTTATGCCATGCACGTCGTGAAGGGCATCGGGTAATCTTGTCGCCATGCCTGCCCTGCCCTGTTTCGACGACGTCCTCGACGCCGCCGCCCGGATCGCGCCGCACGCGCGCGTCACGCCGGTCCTGACCTCCCGTACGCTCGATGCGCTGACCGGCGCGCAGCTGTTCTTCAAGGCCGAACACCTGCAACGCAGCGGGGCGTTCAAGTTCCGCGGCGCCTGCAACGCGGTCTGGGCGCTGGACGAAGCGGTGGCCGGCAAGGGCGTGGTCACCCATTCCTCCGGCAACCACGGCGGCGCGCTGGCGCTGGCGGCCAGGACCCGTGGGATCCCCTGCCATGTGGTGGTCCCTGAAGCCGCGGTGGAAGCCAAGCTGGCCGGGATCCGCCGCAACGGCGCGGTGGTGCACCTGTGCGCACCGACCATCGCCGCGCGCGAAGCGCTCTGCGCCCAGGTCCAGGCCGAAACCGGCGCCAACCTGGTCCACCCGTACACCAACCTCCACGTGATCGCCGGCCAGGGTACGGCCGCGCTGGAGCTGATGGGCGAAACCGGCCCGCTCGATATCGTGGTCGCCCCCGTCGGTGGCGGCGGCCTGGCCTCGGGCACAGGCCTGGCCGTCCGCGCCCGCGCGCCGCAGGCCGCGCTGTGGTTGGCCGAACCCGAAGGCGCCGCCGATACCGCCCGCTCGTTGGCCGCTGGCCGGCTGGAACTCGACTTCACCCCCAATACCATCTGTGATGGCCTGCGCGGCACCCTGGGCGCGCCCAACTTCGAATTGCTGCGCCAGCTGGACGCGCAGATCGGGACTGTGTCCGATGCCGAGGTCATCGCCGCCATGCGCCTGCTCTGGCAGATACTGAAGCAGACCGTGGAGCCCTCTTCGGCCATCGCCCTGGCCTTGGTCCTGGCCCGGCCGCAGGTCTTTGCCGGCAAGCGCGTGGGCATCGTCCTGTCCGGCGGCAACGTGGACCTCGATGCCCTGCCCTGGATGACAGCCTGAGCACACGCCGCCAACGCTGGGGACTGTGGGGCTGGTGCTGGCGACTGGCCGGCCTGGTCCTGCTGTGGCTGGCCGCCGTGTCGGTCTACATCGTCTGGATCGGCCAACGCGACCAGGCCGCGCCGGTCGACGTGATCATCGTGCTGGGGGCGGCCGCCTACGACGCGCGCCCTTCACCCGTATTCGAAGAACGCTTACGCCATGGCATCGACCTCTACGAGCGCGGGTTGGCCGGGCGCCTGATCTTCACCGGTGGCTTCGGCGGGGCCGGCGCGCGGTTTTCCGAATCTCAGGTCGGGCGCCGCTATGCGCTCAAGGCCGGAGTGCCGGCCGGCGCGATCCTGATCGAGACCGTTTCGCGCACCACCCGCCAGAATCTGCAGCAGGCCGCACGGCTGATGCAGGCCAACGGCCTGCACCGGGCGATCATCGTCAGCGATCCACTGCACATGGCCCGGGCGATGCGCCTGGCGCGCGAGGAAGGCATCGACGCCCTGGCCTCGGCCACCCCGACCAGCCGCTTCCGTACCTTCAACACGCGCTGGCGGTTTTTCCTGCAGGAGCTGTACTTCTTCCATCGCGACCTGTTTCTGGAAGCGGTCTGACCACGCTGCAACAGACCCGGCAAAGGCGGGCGCTATGATCGCCCTGCCCCTTGCCACCCAGACATGCACATGAAGATCGACGGTACCCGCCGCCAGGACCGCGCCACCGAACTGGTGCTGGCCTATTACGCTGCCTTCAACCGCGGTGACCGCGCGGCCATGCTGGCGCTGCTGGCCGACGACGTGGCCCATGACCTCAACCAGGGCGCGCGCGAAACCGGGCGCGAAGCCTTCGTGGCCTTCATGCAGCGCATGGATGCCAGCTATCGCGAGCAGCTGCGCGAGATCGTGGTGATGGTCTCGCCCGATGGCACGCGCGCGGCAGCCGAATATGTGGTCCACGGCACCTACCATCACAGCGATGCAGGCCTGCCCGAGGCGACCGGCCAGACCTACGTACTGCCGGGCGGCGCGTTCTTCGAGGTCCGTGGCGACCGGATCGCGCGCGTCAGCAACTACTACAACCTGCAGGACTGGATCGCCCAGGTTTCAGCAGGCTGAGGCGCTGCTGCAGCGCACCGCAGGACTCGGGCGAGGGCATGCGATGCTCGCGCCTGCCACCGCCGCATCCCGCCGTCCAGGAGCCGCTTCGATGATCAAGGTCAGCGTGATGTACCCGTTCCAGACCGGCGCGCGGTTCGACCACGACTACTACGCCAACACCCACATGCCCCTGGTCAAGGCCAAGATGGGCGATGCCTGTCTGTACTACACCGTCGACAAAGGTCTTTCGGGCGGACTGCCGGGCAGCGACCCGGCGTACGTGGGCATGTGCCATATCTTCTGCGACTCGCTGGACAGCTTCAGCGCCGGCTTCGGCCCGCATGCGCAGCAAATCCTGGGCGACATCCCCAACTACACCGATCTCGAGCCGGTGATGCAGATGAGCGAAGTGGTCATCGGCCACCCCGGTCAGTGAGGCGACGCCCGCACCGCCACCGACTCAGCTGCCGCGGCGGCGGATCGGGATGCGCGTCAGCGGCACCGATGCCACGTCATGGCCGCCTTCGCGGATCGGCGTGCCCGATTCCGGCGCCCAGGCGTGGGCGTACATGACTTCCCAGGTGCTGGGCAGGCGGCCTTCGGCCGTGCGCATCGATTCGTAGGCTTGCGCCGCGGCAGCGAAGCGCGCCCTGCCGGTCAGCGAAGCGCGCCGCATCGACAGCGCATTGGTCGCGCCGATCGCGCGCAGCTCGGCCATCAGCGCCGGCAGATCGGGATAGGTCAAGGTGAACTGATCGCGATCCAGCACCGGATCGCGGAAGCCGGACATCAGCAGCGCATCGCCGAACTGGGCGATCTGGGCGAAGGCGTTGACGTGCGGCGCCGGGTCGTCGGCGAAGGCCTCGCGCAGCTCGATCAGCGTCTGCGGGCCGAAGGTCGAGCACAGGAGCAGGCCGCCGGGCTTGAGCACCCGGCGGAACCCGGCAAACACCGCCGGCAGGTCCTCGATCCACGGCAGGCACAGGTTGGCGAACAGCACATCGACACTGTCCTCGGCCAGCGGCAGCGCGCGCGCATCGGCGGCCACGCGCGCGAACGGCTTCCACCAGCCGGCGTGCTTTTTGGCTTCGCGCAGCATCGGCAGTGCCTGGTCCAGCGCGATCACCTGCGCCTTGGGCCAGCGCTTGCGCATCTGCGCGGCGGCCGTGGCCGGCCCGCTGCCCACGTCCAGCACCACCTGGGGCACGCGGTCTTCCAGGTAATCCAGCGATTCCAGCAGGCGCTTTTCGACCTCGTGATGAAGGGCGGCGGCGGCGTCATAGGTGCCGGCTGCACGCGAAAACGCGCGGCGGATGTGGCGGGTATCGAACGTCGGCATGGCGCCATTGTCCGCCAGCACGCGCGCCGCGGCGACCAGCCTTGGCGCAATGCTGGGTCAGGCCGCGTGCAACGCCTGGGTCAGGAACGGCACCAGCGCAGCCTCGACCTGGTCCAGGTGCGCCAGGAACGGCGCATGGCCACCGCCGGCGATCTGGACGAAGGTGGATCGCGGCGCCAGCGCGGCCGCGGCCTTCATGCCTTGCGGATGCACCAGCCGGTCGCGCGCGCCGGCGATCCACAGCGAGGGCAGGTCCAGGCCGCGCAGCGTGTGGCGCAGGTCGCTGTGCTCCAGCAACGCCAGGCCGGCCCGCAGTGCCGCGAGGGTGGGTTCGCCGCGGGCATGGAGCATCTGGCGCAAGGCGCGCAGTTCGGCGCGACCCTGTGGCCCGTGCTGCAGGTCCAGGGCAAGGAAACGCTCCAGCGTGCCGCGATGGTCCTGCGCCAGGTCGACGCCGAACTGGGCGAACACCGCCGGCGCCACCGCGTGCGGCCAGTCCGGGGCCGTGGTGAAGCGTGGCACCGACGAGACCATCGCCAGCGCGCGCACCTGGCCGGATACCGCCGCGGCCTTCAAGGCGAACAGGCCACCCAGCGACCAGCCCAGCCAGGCCGCCGGCGGGGTGGCTTGGCAGATCGCATCGACGCAGGCCTGCAGGCGCAGCGGCACGGCGCTGTCGCGGCTGCGGCCATGCCCGGGCAGGTCGACCACATGCAGCTCGACACGATCGGACAGGCGTTCGACCAGCGGATCGAACACCCCACCATGCAGTGCCCAGCCGTGCAGCAGCACCAACGGCGGCCCGCGGCCGTGGACCGCGATATGCAAGGTCATGCCTGGCGGTCGCCGGCGCGCACCCGGGCGCTCACGTCATCACCGGCTCAGGCCACGCTGACGGCCAGCGCCTGCGGTTCGCGGGCACGCACCAGCGCATCGACCAGGCCATCGATTTCCTCCGGCGAATGCAGCGCCGACAGGGTCACGCGCAGGCGTGCCTTGCCTTCGGGCACGGTCGGCGGACGGATCGCCGGGACCCAGTAGCCGGACGCTTCCAGCGCCGCCGACCAGGCCAGCGCCTGCGCCTCGGCGCCGCACAGGACCGGCTGGATCGGGGTGTCCGAGGCCATCAGTTCCAGGCCGGCCGTGGTGGCGCGGGTGCGGAAGCGTTCGATCAGGCCGACGAGCTTGTCGCGGCGCCAGTCGTCGCGGCGGGCCTGGCGCACCGCTTCACTGCTCGCTGCGGCGAGCGCGGGCGGCAGTGCGGTGGTGTGCAGGTAGGGGCGCGCGGTTTCGGCCAGGTGCTGGATCAGCGCGGCATCGCCCACCACCACCGCGCCGTACCCGCCCAGCGCCTTGCCCAGGGTGACCAGCTGCAGCGGCACTTCTTCCACGCCCAGGCGCGCCTGCGCCACGCTGCCGCGCCCGTTGGGGCCGCGCACGCCGATGCCGTGGGCATCGTCCACGTACAGCAGCGCCTTCTGCACGCGCGCGACCAGCGCCAGCGCCCGCAGCGGCGCGACATCGCCCTCCATGCCGAAGACCCCATCGGTGGCCAG
>JBIIHJ010000196.1:0-7265 GCA_044235875.1 Pseudoxanthomonas sp. | reverse complement strand
GGTCACGTACGGCGTGCCGTAGGTATTGAGCAGTTCGCGCAGGTAGGCCGTGCCGATGGCGATGTTGGTGTCCGGGTCATACAGGCTCTGTGCGCCCCCGTAGGCGATGCCGTTGCGCTGGGCGACACCGGCGCCGGTGCCGGGCAGCACCTGCATCAGCCCCATCGCGCTGGCCGGCGAGCGGGCGTTGGGATTGAAGATGCTCTCGGCGCGGATCTCGGCGGCGACCCAGGCCGGATCGATCGCGCGCTTGGACGATTCGCGGCGGATGGTGGCGTCGTGATGCAGCGGGAAGCGCAGGCTGTAGAGCTGCAGTTCGTCGGGTTTCTTGCCCAGCGAGAACACCGCACGGTCGAACCAGCCGTTATCGCGCGCCACTTCCACCGCCATGCGCCGCTGGTCATCGTTGAAACGGGTCAGCGCATCGTTCCATTCGGCGTTGGCCCACGCCGCGCGGTCCAGTTTCCATAGTTCCATCGCGCGGACCAGCGCCGGATCGCGCGCTACCGCGGCCTCGGCCTGCGCGCTGTCCTGCGGCTCGCGCGGGCACAACGCATAGGCCTGGCCAAGTTTGTCTGCCGCGAGAAAGCCATGGAAGGTCGCGGTTTTGGCGGCTTCGGCGTACAGGCGCCTGGCGTCGGCGACCTGGCCGGTCTTGTCCAGCATCCGCGCCTGGAACCACTGCCAGCGCGCATCGTCGCGCTGGGCCGGCGGCATCGCCTGGATCGCCTTGAGGGCCGAAGGCCAGTCGCCGCGCGACAGCGCTTCGCGTGCCTGCCACTCGTGCAGGCGCTCGTCGAACGCCGCATCGGGCACTGCCGCCAGTCGCCGCGCCGAATCGGGCAGGTACGACGCGACGGTCCACAGCGCGATCTGGTAACGCACCTGGCCCTGCTGATCGGCCGTCAGGCCCAGGCTTTGCACGTACTGCGGCAGCAGGCGTTCGGCGCCATCGGGATCCTTGCGCGCGAGCAGTTCCAGGCCGTCGCTGGCCATCTGCCGGCTGCGGTCGGATTTGTCCCAGCCCAGGCCTTGGGTGGCCGGTGCGTCGAGGAAGCTGGCGTAGGCCACGGCCTGGGTGCGTTCGCCGGCGGACAGGCCATTGGCGGCCGCGCGCATCACTGCGGTCTGGCCCTGCGCAGCCGCCGCGTCGATCCGCGCCCAGCGCAGCGCGTCGGTCAGCTGGCCCTGCGTGGCGAGCGCGGCGAAGACCGGATCGCAGCCATCGGGCAGCGGCTTGGCCGCGGCGCGCCACAGCTCCTGTGCATCCTTGGTCCAGGTCGCATCGGCCTTGCCACGTACCCACAGTGCCTGCAGGCGCGCGCAGCGCAGGCCGGTGTTGTCGGTGGGTTGCCAGTTGTCCAGCAGCCCATCCCAGTCCTTGCGCCGGGCCAGCGCGGGCAGCCACGTATTGCGGAACGCCGCGGCGACCGGCTGGTTGGCATAGCGCTTCAGGAAGTCCTGCGCCTGCGCGTTGTCGAGCTTGTCGATGCCGTATTTGAGCCGGGCAAACTCGATCCAGCCGCGGACCGGGCTGTTGGCCAGCGCAGGGTCCTGCAGCGAGACGGGCTGGCCGCGCTCGGCCGATTCCAGCGCGGCCCGTACCAGTGGACGCTGCGCATCCAGATCCTGGGCGAGGGCCAGGGGCGCCACGCCACACAGGGCGGTCACAACGGCAAGCAGGGCAGTACGCTTCATGCCGCCGATGATAAGCAGGCACGCATGAATCGGATTTTGCATCGGATGTGGGAGCCGCTCGCGCGGCGATGACGCGTGCTTACTGCCGCAGCGCTTCGGCCGGCACGTCGATGTCCAACGCCAGCGCCAGGTGATCCGAAAACGCCGCGGGCACCGCCCGTGCGTTCTCGTGCAGGAGGTGTTCGGTCACCAGGATGTGGTCGATCGCCTTTTGCGGACGCCATGACGGGAACGTCGGCACGCAAAAGCTCGGCGGACGCAGATGCGTGCGCGAGTACAGCAGGTCCATCTCCGGCACGTCGGGCACGCAGTTGAAGTCGCCCATCAGCACCGAATGCTTGTGCTGGGCCAGCAGCTCGGCGATGAAACCCAGCTGCATGCGACGCGAGCCGTTGCCCAGCGACAGGTGCGCCACGGCCACCACCAGGCCATCGTCGCCTTCTCCAAAGTGCGCCAGCAGCACCCCACGCCCGGCGATGCGCCCGGGCAAAGGGTGCATCGCGACCTTGACCGGCTCCAGCTTGCTGAGCAGGCCGTTGGCACTGCCGGCCACTCGCGCCACGTTACGGTTCGGCTGGTGGCTCCAGTATTCGAAGCCGGCCTGCTGGGCCACGTAATGGGTCTGGTTGGTGAAACCGGACCGCAGGCTGCCGGGATCGGCCTCCTGCAGTCCGACGATGTCGTGGCCGCCGGCCAGTTCGGCGATGGCATCCAGGCTGGTGCGCTTGGCACCGACCGGCAGCGCGTGCGACCAGCTCCGGGTGAAGTAATCGCTGTAGCGTCGGGTGCTGGACCCGGCCTGGATGTTGGCACTCAACATCCGCAGCCGGCGGGGTGCGGCGGGATCATGGGACATCGTTGCAGCCTTACTTGGCAGCCGCCGCCTGGCGCTCGCGCGCGATCAGGTGGTCGGTGATGCGCAGATAGTCGGCGTAGCTCTTGCCCTTGACCAGGTACTTGCCGGCCACGATCACCGACGGGGTGCCGCCGATCTGGGCGTTCTGCAGGAACTTGGTCGCCTTGTTGACCTTGCCGGCCACCGAGAAGCTGCCCAGGGTCTGCTGGAACTGCTCGGCGCTCACGCCGTACTGGCTGTAGAACTGGGCGACCTTGGCCAGGTCGATACTCTGGCCCTCGCCGGGCAGGGACTTGTCGACGTGGATCGCCTTGAAGATCGCGTCATGACTCTGCTTGTCGATGTTCAGCGCCTGGGCGGCGTAGTAGACCTTGGCGTAGTCGCGGAAGTCAGGACGGAACGTCGCCGGCACGTAGACCACGCGCACGTCGGCCGGCTCCTTGGCCTTCCACTGGTTGAACACCGGCTCGAACTGGGCGCAGGCCGGGCAGATGTAGTTGAAGGCTTCGACCACCTCGATCTTGCCGTCGGCCGGCTCGAAGGGCTGGCCGTCGGCGATCACGGTGTAGTCGGTGCCTTCCACCGGCGGCGGGCCGTCCGGGGTGACCGGCGGATTGGTATTGGGCGCATCGGCCGCGGCCTGTGCCGGTGCCGAGGCAGCCGGGGCGGTGGCGGCATCGCCGGTGGCCGGTGCGCTGCCAGCGGGCGTGCTGGTCGCCGGGGCGGCGGTGTCGGCGGCGGCCGGTGCGGTGGCTTCGGGCTTGGAACAGGCGGCCAGGACGGGCAGCAGGGCCACCAGGGCCAGGACGAAACGGATCTTCATGTGCAACACACTCCTCAAGCGATGTGCGGGAAGCAGGCCGGCATCATGCCGGCCCAGCTGTTCATTCCGGATGTGGATGGCTTACTTGGCCGCGGCCAGTTCGCGCTTGACCAGGAAATCGGCCACTTTCAGCACCTCATCCGGGTCGGCGACCTTGATCCGGTACTTGCCGTTGACCACCAGGGTGGGGGTCCCGGAGATGCCACTGGCCATGGAGAAGGAGCGCGCCTTGTCCAGCTGGCTGGCGACCTGTGGCGACTCCATGGTGGCGGCGAACTTGTCCGGGTCGGCCCCGTAGCGCGCGTAGAAACCGCCGATCTCACGGTCGCTGGCGTTCTGGATCGGCAGCTCGCCGGTCTCATGCAGGGCCTTGAACATGGCCGCGTGGCTCTGCTTGAGCACGCCCATGGACTGGGCGGCGTAATAGGCCTTGGCGTAGGGAATCCAGAACCCGCTGAACGGCGCCGGCACCGAGGTGACCCGCACGCTGGCCGGCTGCTGCTTCTGCCACGCCTCGAACTGCGGCTCGAAATGCGCGCAATGGATGCAGACATAGCCGAAGACCTCCACCACCTCGACCTTCTGGCCGCCGGTCAGCGGGGAGAACGGCTGGCCACCGGCGATGACCTCGTAGTCCTGGCCTTCGGTCGGGTTGTTCGACGCGGCACAGGCGGTCAACGGGAGCAGGGCAAACAGGGCGGCTAGCAGCAACAGGCGCGATTTCATGTGGGAGGCGTCCTTCCAGGGGCGTGGGGAAAGCGATTGTCCGGCAAAAACGACGATGCCGGCCATGGTGCGGCCGGCATCGCTGGGTGACGAGGATGACAGCCGGCTTATTGCCGGACCTCTGACACTAGGACTGCTGGGTTGGTTCCGGGGCAGGCGCCGGAGCGGCGGCAGGCGCTGCCGCGGGTGCAGCCGACGGTGCCGGCGCGGTGCCGGCCTTGGCGGCTGCGGCATCGGCGCTGCTGTCGTGCAGGCCCTGGATGTAGCTGGACAGCGACTTGATCTCCTGCTCGGTCAGCGGCTTGGCCACCTGGGCCATGATCTGGAAGTGCGCCGCATCCTTGTAGGTCGTCGTGCCGGCCTGGTACTCCTGCAGGCGGCGGGCGACGTAGTCCTGCGGCTGGCCGCCGATATGCGGGTACGGCGGGCCCGGATTGCCGGCGCCGCTGGGCCCGTGGCAGGCCATGCAGGCCGGGATGCCGCGCTTGGCATCGCCGGCGCGGAACAGTTGCTGGCCCGCTTCATAGAACTTCATGCCCTTGTACGGGCCTTCGGTGATCGCGGTGTCGTCGGCCACGCCGGCGCCGGCCTTCTGGGTGGCGAAATAGGCGCCGATATCGCGCATGTCCTGCGCGCTCAGGGCCTGGGCGAACGGCATCATCACCGCAGCCATGCCGGTGGTGCGCTGGCCAGTGGCAAACAGCGACAGCTGCTGGGCGGTGTAGCGCTCGCCCTGGCCGGCCAGGCGCGGATAGATCGGCGCGGCCGGGTTGCCGTCGGCGCCGTGGCAGGCTGCACAGGTCGCGGCCTTGGCCGCGCCGGCCTTGGCATCGCCCCAGTGGGTCTTGGTCAGGTCGATTTCCAGCGGCTGGGCTTCCACCGGGGCGTTATCGGGCAGCGGGGTCACGCTGGTCTGCGCGTAGGCGATCGCACCGACGGCAAGAATGGCAAAGCTGGACAGTCCCAAGACACGAGCGTGGCGCATTAGCTGGAGCTCCGTGGTTCCTTTGGATCGCGCACTCCAGGGTCAGGTGGCGCGAAGCCGGCCGATTATCGTCATGGCCCGCTCAGGCGGTCAATGCAACCCGGGTCGGATGGGCGGTTTGCGCCGCTTTGGCAGCACATCGCGGGCAGATGGCCGAAAAACATGGCGCACTGCAGCATGTTCGACGGTTGAGCCGCCTGCGCCCGTGCGATCCTATGCGCATGGCCGTCTCCAACTATCTCAATGCCGCGCATTACCTGCTGTCGGCCCACAACACCCGCCAGCTTCCCGCCGATGAAGGGCTTGAAGTGGCCTTCGCCGGCCGCTCCAATGCCGGCAAGTCCAGTGCGCTCAACGCGCTGGCCGGGCACAACGCCCTGGCGCGCGTCTCCAAGACCCCGGGCCGCACCCAGCAGCTGGTGTTCTTCGAAGTCAAGCCGCAGCGTTGCCTGGTCGACCTGCCGGGCTACGGCTACGCCAAGGTGCCGATGGACCTGCAGGCGCACTGGCAGGCCTTCATCGACCAGTACTTCGCCAGTCGCCAGGCGCTGCGCGGGCTGGTGGTGGTGATGGACATCCGCCATCCGCTCAAAGACTACGACAAGCAGATGCTTGGCTATGCGGTGCAGCGCGGCCTGCCGGCGCACGCGCTGCTGACCAAGGCCGACAAGCTCGGCCGTGGCCAGCAGGCGCAGACCATGGCCGCGGTCAAGAAGGAGCTGCACTCGCACTATGGCGACAGCGTCGGCGTGCAGGTGTTCTCCTCCGAGTCCAAGCTGGGCGTGGACCAGGCCCGCACCGTGGTCCAGCAATGGCTGGACCTGTTCCCCACGCCCGCGCCGCAGCCAGCCTGATTGCGGCGAAGGCCGGCGTTGGCGGTTGAGTCGAACAAGTCCCGGCGCTACGGCGCGGTCAGATCGCGACGTGGAACAGCAGGCCGACGCCATGGGCGGCGGCCATCGCCAGGGCGCCCCAGAACACCACGCGCACGGCGCCGCGCAATGCGGGTGCGCCCCCTGCGCGCGCGCCCAGTGCGCCGGACACCAGCAGCGCCAGCAGGGTGGCGCAGATCACCGCCACGCTGGCCTGCGCGCTGAAGGCCAGCGCCGCCAGCAGGGGCAGCAGGGCGCCGATCGAAAACGCCGCCGCCGACGCAAGCGCCGCCTGCACCGGACGCGCCCGTAGCGTCTCGGTGATGCCAAGCTCGTCGCGGGCATGGGCTTCCAGCGCGTCGTGCGCGGTGAGCTGTTCGGCGACCTGGTGTGCCAAGGCCGGTGGCAGGCCGCGCTGCTCGTAGATGCGGGCCAGTTCGATCAGTTCGTTGTGCGGATCTTCGGCCAGTTCGCGGCGTTCCAGCGCCAGGTCCGCGTGCTCGGTATCGGCCTGCGAGCTGACCGACACGTATTCGCCGGCGGCCATCGACATCGCACCGGCCACCAGCCCAGCCACGCCGGTGGCCACCAGCGTCGCTGCGCTCACGCCACTGGCGGCCACGCCGACGATCAGGCCGGCGACCGAGACGATGCCATCGTTGGCGCCGAGCACCGCGGCGCGCAGCCAGCCAGTGCGGCTGCTGCGGTGGGTTTCGGAATGCTGCATGCGCATGGTGGGCTGCCGTGGAGAAGTCAGGCGTGCAGCCTAGCGATCGTCCTGGCGCGATGGCGGAGTGCGAGGCCAGGTACGAATGCGATGCGCCCGCAACGACGCGCTCGCCACCGATGGCCTCGCCGCGCCGGTGATGGAATGCAGCAGCCCGCCCAGGGGCGACGATGCCACACGGCCGGCCCGGTATAGTGCGGCCCTTGCAAGGTTGGCGTGCCAGACACCGATCGCCTGCACTTTACCCATGGTCATTGCGAGTTGCCCCCTTGTCGAGCCCCAGCCACGTTGCCGATACGCCCATCACCGACCTGTCGCAGCTGGTGGAATATTCGGCTGCCGGGGCGCGGCCGCGCCAGGACTGGCGCATCGGCACCGAGCACGAAAAGTTCGGCTTCCGCACCGACGACCTGCGGCCGCCGACCTTCGACGGTGAGCGTGGCATCGAAGCGCTGCTCAATGGCCTGACCCGCTTCGGCTGGGAGGCTGCACCGGAGAACGGCCGCACGATCGCCCTGCTGCGCGATGGTGCATCGGTGACGCTGGAACCGGCGGGCCAGCTGGAACTCTCAGGCGCC
>JBIIHJ010000194.1:0-7267 GCA_044235875.1 Pseudoxanthomonas sp. | reverse complement strand
TCCACATAGTCCTGGCGGGTCTTGCCCGGCGCCAGGGGATTCTTTTCCAGGCGCGCATCCAGGCCGCGGCGCGATTCGCCACGGATCCAGCTGTCCAGCGTCTCTTCGTCCGGCACCGGATAGGCGGGCAGGAAGTAGGTGCCCAGCCGCAGCTCGATGTTGCAGCGCTGCGCCAGACCCCAGGTATTGTCGATCGCGTCGGGGACGTCGGCGAACAGTTCGGACATCTGTTCGGCGGTCTTGAAGTACTGCTCGGCGCTATAGTCGCGCGGGCGCTTGGGATCGTCCAGCACGCGACCGGACGAAATGCACACGCGCGCCTCGTGCGCGTGGAAACCCGATGCCTCCAGGAAGCGCACATCGTTGCTGGCCACCACCGGCAGGCCACGCGCGGCCGCCGCGTGCAGGGCGAAGGCGTTGAACGCGTCTTCGCCATCGCGGCCGGTGCGGGTCAGCTCCAGGTGCAGGTTGTCGCCGAAGGCGCGCTGCCAGTCGGCCAGGTTCTGCTCGGCCAGATCGTGGCGATTGCCCAAGGACAGGCGCCCGGCCTGGCTGTTGCGGCCGATGATGCCGAACAGGCCGGTGGTGTCATCGCGCAGCCACGCCGGATCGATCGCCACGCCGTCGGTGCGGTGACCTTCCATCCACGCGCGCGTCAGCAGGCGTGACAGCGTGAGATAGCCGCCGTGGTCGCGGCAGAGCAGGGTGATCGACCAGGGCGTGCCGTCTTCCTCGACGATGCTCACGTCGGCGCCGGCGATGGGCTTGATGCCGACCGCCTCGCAGGCCTTGTAGTACTTCACCAGTGCAAACATGTTGTTGCGGTCGGTGACCGCCAGCGCCGGTGCCTGCAGCTGCACCGCGGTGCTCACCAGATTGGGCCGCTTGGCCTTCGCCGGGAAGCCTTCGTCCGGTTTTTCGGGCACGCGGATGGTCGAATCCGCCAGCGAGAATTCGGTGTGCAGGTGGAGATGGATGAAGCGTGAGGACATCGGGGTCAGTGTACGCAAGGCGGGGGCGACCGGGCAGGCTTGACAGCGCCGCGCGCGGGTTCGGCAACGCCGCAAAATCGGCAGGGCGCTCGCCTGTTCAGGGCGCGCATGCCGGGTGCTGCGTCAGGTGGTAACGGCGATGCAGCGGAGGCTTTCAGAATAACGCGGCCTGGCCCAGCCCGGCCCGCGCGGCCGCGGCCTCGCGCACCGGGGCGAAACTGTGGCGGTGCTGGACGCATGGGCCATGCGCGCGCAGCGCAGCCAGGTGGGTCGGCGTGCCGTAGCCCTTGTGCGCGGCAAAATCGTATTCGGGATGCTGGTCGTGCAAGGCCACCATCATCCGGTCGCGGGTGACCTTGGCCAGGATCGAGGCGGCCATGATCGCGCGGTCCAGCGCGTCGCCACCGATCAACGCGTGGCCGGGGCAGGGCAGGCCGGGCGGCACCTTGTTGCCGTCGATGTGGGCCACGCCGGCCACGTGCGAGACCGCTTCCACCGCCTGGCGCATGCCCAGCATCGTGGCCTGGTAGATGTTGAGGCGGTCGATCTCGCCGACTTCCAGCACGGCCACATGCCAGGCCAGTGCGCGTTCGACGATGCGGCCATACAGCAGCTCGCGCTTGGCGGCATTGAGTTGCTTGGAATCGTCCAGGCCGTTGATGCGCGGACGCGCAGGATTGAACACCACCGCGGCCACGGTCAACGGACCGGCCAGCGGGCCGCGCCCGGCCTCGTCCACGCCGGCCACTAGCAGCGACGTCATGGACAGGTTCATCGGGCAGGAGGGGCCAGCAATTCTTCGACCGCATCGGCCGCGCGCGCTGAAGCATCCTGGCGCAGCCGCGCATGCAGCTGCAGATAGCGCGGCTGCAGCGCTTCCACCTCCGCAGGCGTGCGCAGCCAATGCAGCACCGCGGACGACAAGGCCTGGGGCGTGCAGTCTTCCTGCATCAGCTCTGGTGCGATGTCTTGGTCCGCAAGCACGTTGGGCAGGGCGAAGCGCTTGACCTTCAGCAGGCCCAGCGTGCGCGCGATCCATGCCGACAACGGGGCGACCTTGTAACCGACCACCATCGGCCGCTTGGCCAGCATGGCCTCCAGCGTGGCAGTGCCCGAAGCCAGCAGCACCACGTCGCTTGCGACCATCGCCTCACGCGCCTGGCCCGAGAGCAGCTGCGGCCGGGGTGAAGGAAACAGCGCGCCCGCCAGCAGCGGCTCCAGCGCCGCGCGGCAGGCAGCGTTGGCGGCAGGAATGACGACCTGCAGATGTGGCACCTGTTCGGCCACCAGACGTGCAGCCTCGATAAATTCAGCCGCAAGCCGGTTGATTTCACCCAGGCGGCTGCCGGGCAGGACCGCCAGCACCGGCATGTTGGGATTGAGCCCGAGCGTGGCGCGGGCCGCGGCGCGGTCCGGCACCAGCGGCAGTGCGTCGGCCATCGGGTGGCCGACGTAGCGTGCATCGATGCCGTGACGGGCGTAGATGGCCGGTTCCATCGGGAACAGGCACAGCACCACGTCGGCGCTGCGGCCAATCTTCTGCGCACGCTTTTCGCGCCAGGCCCAGACCGACGGGCTGACGTAATGCACGGTGCGCACGCCGCGCTGCTTGAGCCACTTTTCAACGCCCAGGTTGAAGTCCGGCGCGTCGATGCCGATGAACACATCCGGCTGCCAGTCCAGCACCTGCTGGCGCAGCGCGCCGCGCAACTTGAGCAGGCGCGGCAGGTGGCGCAGCACTTCGGCAAGGCCCATCACCGACAGTTCGCTTGCGTCGAACCACGCATCCAGCCCGGCCGCGCGCATGCCATCGCCGCCGATGCCGGCGAACTGGGCATCCGGATGCCGCTGCCTGAGCTGGGCGATCAGGTCGGCGCCCAGCAGATCGCCGGAAGCCTCGCCAGCGACCAGAGCGATCCGCAGCCGGCGGGTGCCGCTGCCGGCGGTGAGTTCGGCCAGCGTCTGCGGGGGCGGTGTCTTGACGGTCGTCATGGCGTGCAAGCGTGCGCCTTCAGCGCAGCAGGCGACGCTCGCCACGGTTGATGAAGTCCAGCATCGCCTTGACGTCTTCGCTGCCCTGGGCCTGCTCGGCCAGTTGTTGCTGGGCTTCGGCCAGCGGCAGGCCGGCGACGAACAGCGTGCGGTAGGCGCGCTTGATCGCCGAGATGCGCTCGGCGTCGAAGCCGCGGCGCTTGAGGCCTTCGCTGTTGATGCCACGCGGACGGCCGTGCTCGTCGGCCGCGACCATGGTGAAGGGCGTGACATCGCCGCCCAGCAGCGCGCCCATGCCGATAAAGGCATGGTCACCGACGCGGCAGAACTGATGCGCGCCGGAGAAGCCGCTGAAGATCACCCAGTCGCCCACGGTGACATGGCCGGCCAGGGTGGTGTTGTTGGAGAACACGCAGTGGTTGCCGACATCGCAGTCATGGGCGACATGGGTATAGGCCAGCAGCCAGTTGTCGTTGCCGATGCGGGTGATGCTGGTGCCGGTCGCGGTGCCGCGGTTGAGCGTGACGAACTCGCGGAACACATTGCGGTCGCCGATCACCAGCTCGGTGCGTTCGCCAGCAAACTTCTTGTCCTGCGGCTGTCCGCCGACGGCGACGTGGCCGACAAAATGGTTGTCGCGGCCGATCCGGGTCGGGCCGGTGACCGAGCAGTGCGGGCCGACGATGGTGCCTTCGCCGATTTCCACGTCGGCACCGATCAGAGTGAACGCACCGACCTGCACGCCGGCGCCCAGCTTCGCGCCGGGATCGACGACGGCAGAAGGATGGATGAGCGTGTCGGTCATCGGCTTACTCCTTCTTGGTGGTTTCGGCGCAGAGCACTTCACAGCATGCGGCCTGCTCGCCATCCACGCGGGCCACGCAGCTGTAGAAGGTCATGTTGCGGATTACGCGCTTGATCTCGACGTTGAGCTCGAGCACATCGCCGGGCACGACCATGCGCGAGAACTTGGCGCCCTCGATCTTGACCAGATAGAACTCTCGATCCGAGGCGTTGGTGTTGCGCGAGACCTGGGTCAGGATGCCGCCGGCCTGCGCCAGCGCCTCGATCACCAGCACGCCCGGCATCACCGGATGGCCCGGGAAATGGCCCTGGAAGAACGGCTCGTTGACGGTGACGTTCTTGATGGCCTTGATCCGCTTGTGCGGGTCCAGCTCGACCACCTTGTCGATCAGCAGGAACGGATAGCGATGTGGCAGCAGCTTCAGCAGCTCGGGCATGCGAATCGGCAGTTGCACTTGCACTTGGTCGTTCATTCTTGAGTCTCTCCGCGCGCAGCCGAAGGAATGCGTCGCGCAAGGGCGTCCAGCTGGCGGAAACGCGCTGCGTTCTTGCGCCAGGTGCGGACATCGGTGATGGGAAGGGAAGAGGCGTAGACACCGGGCTCGGTGACCGGGCCGGCGACCATCGACATGGCCAGGATGGTGACCTTGTCGCAGATTTCCAGGTGGCCTGACACGCCCACCTTGCCGGCCAGCATGCAGTAGCGGCCGATCTTCGCACTCCCTGCGATGCCGACCTGCGCGGCCATGGCGGTATGGGCTCCGACATACACGTTGTGGGCGATCTGGATCTGGTTGTCCAGGCGGACATCCTCTTCCAGCACGGTGTCTTCCAGGGCGCCGCGGTCGATGGTCGTGTTGGCGCCGATCTCGCAATCGTCGCCCACCACCACGCCGCCCAGTTGCGGCACGTTGAGCCAGCGGCCGTGTTCCATGGCCATGCCGAACCCCTGCGCGCCGAGCACGGCGCCGGGATGGATGCGCACGTTGCGCCCCAGGCGCACCCGCAGTACCAGGGTCACGCGCGCGACCAGCTCGCAGTCGTCGCCGACGCTGCAGTGCTCGCCGATGACGCAGCCGGGCCCGATCACGCAGCGCTCGCCGATGCGGCTGCCCTCACCGACGCACACGTGCGGCCCCAGGCTGGCGCTGGCGGCGATCTGCGCGCTGGGGTGGATCACGGCAGTGGGATGGATGCCGGCCGGACGCTCGAACCTGGACTCGAACAGCTCGGAGACCTTGGCAAAGGCCACGTGCGGATCGGTGGCCACCAGCGCGGTGCCACGCACGCCTTCGACATGGTCGGCAGCCACGATCACGATCGAGGCCTGGGTGGTGGCCAGCAGGTCGGCGTAACGCGGATTGGCCAGGAATGCGAGCTGTCCGGGCGACGCGGCGGCCAGGGTCGCCGCGCTGGTCACCGCGACGCTGGCGTCACCGTGCAGTTCCAGGCCAAAGCGCTGGGCCAGCGCGCCGGCGGTATGGGAAGTTTGGGTCATGGCCTGATTTTACCCCGAGCGCGCGCCGCACAAACGAAGGCCCGGACAAGCCGGGCCTCGTCATACCTGCGCGGGCGCTGGACCTCAGAACGAACCGCCGAAGGTGAACTGCAGGCGTTCGACCTCATCGCCCGGCTGGGTCTTGAGCGGGAACGCGTAGCTGATCGAGATCGGGCCGACCGGCGCGCGCCACAGCAACGCCACGCCGGTGGAGGCGCGCAGGTCGTTGGCGTGGAACTCATCGTAGCCGTTGTATACGTTGCCCACGTCGAGGAAGGCCGAGATGCGTGCGGCGTTGGAGTCGAACAGCTTCGGGAAGATCAGTTCCAGCTGGCCGATGGTCTTGAGCGAACCACCCAACGGCTGGCCCTTGCTGTAGTACGCGGTGGCCTCCGAACGCGGGCCCAGTGTGTTGTCCTCGAACCCGCGCACCGAGCGCACGCCGCCTGCGTAGAAGTTCTCGTAGAACGGCAGGCCCGTGGCGGTGTAGTTCTCCGCCACCGAACCGGCCGTGCCGCAGGCCACAGCCAGGTTGGTTGCCGGGTCGCGACAGATCGTGCGCGTGGTGTCCTTGCCCCAGCTGTCGCCGTAGCCCAGTTCGGCGCCGGTGCGCAGCACGAAGGCGGGGCTCAGCATCCAGTACTTGGAGAACTCGTAATTGAGCTTGTAGTACTCGACCGTCGAGCCGGGCAGGGTGACTTCAGCCGAGACGCGCTGGTAGATGCCGCGGGTCGGCATGAAGTAGTCGTTGCGCGTATCGCGCGCCCAGCCGATCTGCGAACGCCAGGCGTGGAAGGTACGGCTGCCCAGCGCCTTGACGTAATCGACGATCGCCTGCGGCGTGGTGCCCTCGTAGACGCTGACCTGGGTCGAGTCGACGCCGAACATCAGCGACACGCTGTCGCTTTCGCTCAGCGGAATGCCCAGGATCGCCTGCGCGGCGGTGTTGCGCGAGGAGTAGGCGGCAGTGTTGTAGTCCGAGTAGTCCAGGTTGCTGTAGGACAGGTTGTAACCCAGCGACACGCCATCGTCGGTGAAGTACGGATTGGTGAAGGAGAACGAGTAGCGGTCCAGGTAATAGCTGCGCGAAGCCTCCACGGCCACGCGGTTGCCGCCGCCCAGGAAGTTGTTCTGCGACAGCTGCACCGAGGTGGTGACGCCACCCAGCTGCGAGTAGCCCAGGCCGAAGGTGAAGCTGCCCGAGGTGGTTTCCTTGACCGTATAGACCACGTCGACCTGGTCGCGGGTACCCGGCACCGGTTGGGTCGCCACGTCAACGGTTTCGAAGTAACCCAGGCGCTGCAGGCGGACCTTGGAGCGGTCGATCGCGGCCTGCGAGTACCAGGCGCCTTCGAACTGGCGCATTTCGCGACGCAGCACTTCGTCGGCGGTGCGGGCGTTGCCCTTGAATTCGATGCGACGCACGTTGACGCGCGGGCCGGGCACGACCTGCATGTTGATCGCCACGGTGCGCTTTTCGCGATCCACCGTCGGGATCGGATTGACCTGAGCGAAGGCATAGCCGACGTTGGACAGGGTGCCGGTGATGCCCTCGGAGGTGATCTCCAGCAGGCGCCGCGAGAAGATCTGGCCCTTGCGCACCAGCAGCATCTTCTCGACGGTTTCCTGCGGCAGCACGGTGTCGCCGCTGACCTTCACGTCCGACACGGTGTACTGCTCACCCTCGGTGACGCCACCGCTGATGAACATGTCCTTCTTGTCCGGACTGATCGCGACCTGGGTCGAATCCAGGCTGAAATCCACGTAGCCGCGGTCCAGGTAGTACGAGTTGAGCTTCTCGATGTCGCCGGAGAGCTTTTCCTTGGAGTACTGGTCGTCGCGGCGGTACCACGAGAGCCAGTTGTGCTCCTGCGATTCCCAGCCGGCGCGGATGTCTTCCTGGCTGAACTTCTCGGTGCCGATCAGGTTGATGTGCTGGATCTTGGCGGCCTTGCCTTCCTTGACCGTGATCGTGACATCG
>JBIIHJ010000193.1:0-7299 GCA_044235875.1 Pseudoxanthomonas sp. | reverse complement strand
AGCACACGGCTGCCCGGCGCATGCTGTGGGTCGCGGTGAACGTGGCCGAGGCGCTGCGCGATGGCGCGCTGCCGACGATGCCGGCCCTGCACCAGGGCTTTGCCGGCGTGCTGCGCGCGGTGCGCCAGATCAGGCAAGGCGTGGTGCCCGGCGCCGCACCGGGCCAGGAGCCGACCCGCCAGTTGCTGTATCAGGTGGCCCATTCCACGGCTGCCCATCCGGCGCTGGAAGACCTGCGCAAGGCTTTCGACCTGCAGGCCGCCTCGCCGAGCCAGGCCGAGATCGAACACGCCCGCAGCAGCATCAGCGGGCGCAACCGCGCCCTGCTCGATACCGTGGGTGGCGTGGTCAAGGAAGAGCTGATGCGCGTCAAGGACGCGCTGGACCTGCAGCTGCGTACCAATGCCGATATTGCCGGCCTTGCACCGCAGGTGGCGCAGTTGGGGAGCGTGGCCGACACGCTCGGCATGATGGGCCTGGGGCTGGCGCGCAACGTGGTGTTGCAGCAGCGCGAGTCGCTGGCCGAACTCGTCGATGGCCGTCGCGCCTCCGATGAAAGTGCGTTGATGGATATCGCCGGGGCGCTGCTGTACGTGGATGCCTCGCTGGACGACCAGGTCGCCAACCTGGGCGAAACCAATGCGCCCGATACCCAGGCGGTCGAATCGCAGCGCACGGTCGAGGCCCTCGCCGGCGAAGCAATCCGCAATTTCGCCGAAGCACGCCAGCAGTTCGTCGCCTTCATCGAAACCGGCTGGGAACACGCCCAGCTGCAGGACATGCCGCGCCTGCTGGGCGAGGTCGGTGGCGCCCTGCGCATGCTGGAACTGGCCGAACCGGCCGACTATGTCGAAGGCGTGCGTCGCTACATCGGCACTGAGCTGATCGAGCGCCAGCGCGTGCCTGGCGGCATCCAGCTGGACACGCTGGCCGACGCGATGGCCAGCCTGGAGTACTACCTGGAGGCGCTGCGCGAGCACCGCCCCAATCGCGAGGAAATCCTTGGCATCACCCGTTCCAGCCTGGAGGCGCTGCGCTACTGGCCGCTGCCTTCGCCGGTGTCGGAAGTGAGCGCGCCCCAGCTGGCTGCGCCTGCAGTGGCCGCGCCCGAAGCGACGATCGCACCGGCCGCCGAGCTGGGCATCCCGGCGTTCGAAGGTCACGTCGATGGGGAATACGCCGCACCGGTCGTGGACGAGGAGATCGTGCTCGAGCGCGGCCCGGAGCTGCCGGCGTTCGTCCCGGCCGCGGAAAGCGCCTCGGCGTTCGATCCGGTGGCCAGCGAATTCGATGCCGTGGCCGCAGATCATCCGGCCCAGGAAGAGGCGGAACTTGCGGAGGCCGCCTTTGGCTTGCTGTCCGATGAGATCGAGCGTGCCGACGCGCCTGCATTCGTCGCCTCCGCCCCGGAGAGCGCGTCGGTCGCCTCCGTGCCGGATGCGGTATCCGAGGCGCCGACCACGATCGAAGCATCCGAAGGATCCGGCGTCGCAGCAGTGGCTGAAGCGCCTGAAGCCATCGAAGCGCCGCTCGCGGACGAGGCGGTTCAAGCTGCCGCCTTCGTCGCGGCCGACACTGCTGCCGCATCCGACCTGCCGTCGCTCGACGGTGGCTTCGATCTGACCGGCAACGACATCGACGATGAGATCCGCGACGTGTTCCTGGAGGAATTCGACGAGGAGATCGACAACCTGCGCCAGATGCTCCCGGCCTGGACGGAGAACGTCGAGAACCTGGACAAGCTGCGTCCGATCCGCCGCGTCTTCCACACGCTCAAGGGCAGCGGCCGCCTGGTCGGCGCGCGCCAGCTCGGTGAGTTCGCCTGGAAGGTGGAGAACATGCTCAACCGTGTGCTGGACGGTTCGCGTCCGGCCACGCCTGCGGTGGTGGCCCTGCTGGAGCAGGCGACCGAAACGCTGCCCCGGCTCAACCAGGCGCTGCGCGGCGCCACCGGTGTGCAGGCCGACCTGGCCGGCATCGAGTCGGTGGCCGATCGTGTGGCCGCCGGCGAGGAAATCTTTTATTCCGCGCCAGGCCTCGGTGCGCAGGCGGCGCCTGCTGCCGATGTCGAAGCGGCCGAGCCGGCCGACGAGGCTGCCTATGTGCCTGACCTGCAGGGCACCCTGGCGTCGGTGGACAGCGTCCTGCGCGAGATCCTGGAAGTGGAGGTCGCCACCCACCTGCGGACCGTCGATCGCTGGCTGGAGCCGGCTGCGGCCGCGCAGACCGCCGCTGCGACCGATCCCCTGCTGCGCGCGTTCCACACGATGAATGGTGCCTTCGCCATGGCGGACGTGCCGGAGATCACCGAGATTACCGGCCGCGCCGAGCAGTACATCAAGCGCCTGATCGCCAACGACGTCCCCGCTGATGCCGCCGGCATCGCCGGCCTGGCCGCGGCGGTGCAGGCGATCCGCACCGCCATCGCCGCGCTGCAGTCCGCGCAGCCGCGCATCCCGCTGTTCGCCGAGCTGCGCACGCAACTGTCGGCACTGCGCGATGCGCTGCCGCAGGTCGCACGCCCGGTCTCGACCCTGGTCGATGACAGCAGCCAGCACACCTATGCCGGCCAGCGCGGGCAGGACGTGTTCATCCCGGAGATGCCGCCGCCGGTCGATCTGACGACGGCGATGGACCTGTCGCGCTTCATCGACGCGCCGGCCGAACTGGCCCCCAGCCTGTCCACGCCGCCGGAGGCCTCCTCTCCCGTGTCGCCGGCCGAGGATGGTCCGCCGACGTGGTTCGACATCCAGCAGGAATACCGTACCGAGCCCAAGTGGTCCCAAGCGCCTGCGCCGATTGCGGCCGATGCCCACCTCACCCTGGGCCAGCCTGCATCGTCCGATCAGGACGCGCTGGATCCCGACAGCCTCGACGCGGGAACCGAGGCCGCCGAGGCGCTGGAAGCCCACGCCATGCACGACACCGGCGTGGATGTCGAAGCTTTGTCGGCCGACGCCTTGCTGCCCACCGCCGGCGATGATGCTGATGCGCCGGCCGACGCGTCCGAATCGGAGCGGTGGGACCCGGCCTTCGCCGATGCCACCGTCATCGCGGACCCGTCGCCGGCTTCGACCGACGCACCCGAGATCGAAGCGGTGGCGTTCGAGGTCACCGATGCCGATGTGACGCTCACCGAGACCGAGGCTGCCGCAGAAGCCATGTCGCTGGCCGAACGTTTCGAGACGGATGAATCCGTCGCGCCCGTCGGCAATCTGCCGGGCGAAGTATTCGACCGCGCTGCGGTGCAGGACGCCGATGCCGCCTTCGAGGCGCAGCCGGCCGATGCCGACGCGATCGATGAGACGGTGGCAGCCGACGTCGATCACGCATCGTCGCAGGACGCGCAGGCTCAGACTGATCTCGCCGCGTCCGATCCAGAGGACGTGCAGCCGAGCGAAGCCGCATCCCTGGCCAGCGAAGAAGCGCTGGTGAGCGAGCAGTGGCATGACGCCGATGCATTGACGGCATTGGATGCCGCCCCGTCGGAACAGCACGACACCGACACCGACGCTGTCGCGGATGCGCCGTCCGAAGACGCCTTGGCTGCTTCTCCTGTTGAACCCGACACCGTTGCGGTCAGTGGCGAAGACGCCAGTGATCCCGCAGCGATCGACCACCTTTCCGTCGCCCCCGAGGCGGAGCAGGCCCCGCCATCTGCACAGGATGGTCTGGAGGACCTGCCTCCCGCACCCGAACCGACGGAAGTCCCGGCCATGGCCGAGCGCATGCTCGATTTCACCCTGTTCGACCGCGACCTGGTCGACATCTTCGTGGAAGAAGGCAACGATCTGCTCGACCACTCCGACGGCCTGCTGGCGCGCCTGCGCAGCGCGCCGGATGACCGCGGCCTGGTGATCGGCCTGCAGCGCGACCTGCATACGATCAAGGGCGGCGCGCGCATGGCCGGCATCGAGCCGATCGGCGACCTGGGCCATGCCATCGAATCGCTGCTTGAGCAGATCGCCGAGCACCGCGCCGATGTGGATCGCGGCGTGATCGGCTTGCTGGAGCGCGGCTTCGACGTGCTGCACGGCATGCTGGCGCGCACGGCGGTCTACCACATGCCGATCGCGCGTCCGGAGCTGGTGGCCGAGTTCGACGCCCGCGCCCGTGGCGAGCTGGTGGGCGAGCCGGTTGCCCCGGTCGATGATGCCATCGACGAAAATGCGCGTGGGCTCGACGCGCCTACGGCCGAAGCACGCGACGCGCAGGCGCTTGAAGCGTCGCTTGATGCGGCTCCGGAAGCGTCCCTGCAGGACACCCCGCAGGGGATTGAGGACATCGAAGCGTTGGACATCGCCGCTTCGTCGGACGGGACCGATGCCACGGCGTTGGAGGAAGAGATTCCGGCTTCCGGATTCGTTTTCGCTCCTGAAGCGGTCGATGCATCCGCGTCGCCGGAAATCGCATTCGAAATCGATGCACCGACGGCGGGAGACGCGCAGTCGACGGAAGCCCGCGAGCCGTTCGCATTCGAAGCAGAAGCAGAGGACGACGCAGACGCCGCCGCGCAGGAGCAGGGCCAAGACCTCGAGGAGGTCACGCTGCCGACGGTGCAGGGACGGCCTGACGCGTCCGACGACGCGTTGGACCCCGCTGCCGCGTTCGCGCCTGCGCAGGACACCACGCAGGGCGACGACGTCTCACTGCCATCCGACCGTTTCCTGGACGCCGGGTTGCTGGCGGCGCTGGATGCCGCGTTGGGCACCTCCTATGGCGCCGAGGCCAGGGACGGCAAGCCGGCATCGACAGCGGTGTCGTCCGTTGAAGTGGACAGTGGCTCCAGCAAGACCTGGCAGCGGCCTGCGTCCGAGGGTGAGGTGGAAGCCACGCCTGTCCACGAAGCCGGTTCCGCAGCAACACCCACCATCGGATCGGAGTCCGCGGCGGTGGCGTGGTCCGCGCCAGCCCTGCCGCCGGTGCCGGCGTTCGTCCCGCCCGTGGCGGCCACGCCGGTCCTGGTCCCGCAGCCGATCGCCGAACTGCCGCCGCTGTCGGCGCCGGTCGACCTGCAGGCTGCCGGCGACGATGAGCACTCCACGCTCAGCACCGGTCAGGAGCAGGTGCGCGTGCGCGCCGACCTGCTGGACCAGCTCGTCAACCATGCGGGCGAGGTGGCGATCTACCGCGCGCGCCTGGAACAGCAGATGGGCGCCTTCCGCGCGGCGATGGGTGAGCTGGATCGCACCAACACCCGTCTGCACGACCAGCTGCGCCGCCTGGACCTGGAAACCGAGGCCCAGATCGTCGCCCGCTACCAGCGTGAGCAGGACACGCGCGATACTGCGTTCGACCCGCTGGAACTGGACCGCTTCTCCACCCTGCAGCAGCTCAGCCGCGCGCTGGGCGAGTCGGCCGCCGACATCAGTGGCCTGCAGACCGTGCTGGATGATCTGGCCCGCCAGAACGACAGCCTGCTCGGCCAGCAGTCGCGGGTGAGCTCGGAGCTGCAGGACGGCCTGATGCGCGCGCGCATGGTGCCCTTCGAAGGCAGCGTGCCGCGTCTGCGGCGCGTGCTGCGCCAGGCGGCCGGCGATACCGGCAAGCAGGCACAACTGCAGCTGGAAGGTGCGCACGGCGAGCTGGACCGCAACGTGCTGGAGCGCATGACCGCGCCGCTGGAACACCTGCTGCGCAACGCCGTGGCCCATGGTCTGGAAAGCCCGCAGGCCCGCCGCGAGGCCGGCAAGCCGGAAGAAGGATTGGTCCGCGTGGTGCTGCGCCGCGAGGGTTCGGAAATGGTGCTGCAGGTCGCCGACGATGGCGCCGGCATCGACCATGCCGCGATCCGTCGCCGCGCCGAGCAGCGCGGCATGCTGCCGGCCGGCGCCGAGCTGGCCGACATCGATCTTGAGCGCCTGATCCTGGAGCCGGGTTTCTCCACCGCCGAGGAGGTCAGTCAGCTGGCCGGCCGTGGCGTGGGCATGGACGTGGTGCACAACGAAGTACGCCAGCTCGGCGGCTCGCTGGAAATCACCTCCACGCGCGGCCAGGGCACGACCTTCACGCTGCGCCTGCCGCAGACGCTGGCGGTGACCCAGGCCGTATTCGTGCAGATCGGCGAAACCCAGTTTGCCGTGCCGGTGGCGGCGGTGGGCGGGGTGGGGCGGATCAGCCGCGAGCGCTTCGAAGCGCTCGATGCGGTCTACACCTACGGCGGTGAGGAATACGCGCTGCACGACCTGGGCACGCTGGTCGGGCAGGGCCCGGCCAAGGCCGAAGGCCAGCCGCAGGTGCCCCTGCTGCTGGTGCGCGCCGGCGAATTGCGCGCCGCCGTCGCTGTGGACCAGGTGCTGGGCAACCGCGAGATCGTGGTCAAGCCGGTCGGTCCGCAGATCGGCTCGATCCCCGGTATTTACGGCGCCACGATCACCGGCGACGGCAGCGTGGTGGTGATCCTGGATGCGGCGCCGCTGGTGCGTCGTTTCATCGCCCAGCCGGCGCTGGCCAACACGGCCGCCGCGCCGGTCGAGCAGCGGCACGTACCACTGGTGATGGTGGTGGACGACTCGCTCACCATGCGCAAGGTCACCAGCCGCGTGCTGGAACGCCACAACTTCGAGGTCAGCACCGCGCGCGACGGCGTCGAGGCGCTGGAGCGCCTGGAGGAGCGCGTGCCCGACCTGATGCTGCTGGACATCGAGATGCCGCGCATGGATGGCTATGAGCTGGCCACGGCGATGAAGGCCGACCCACGCTTTGCCGGCGTGCCGATCGTGATGATCACCTCGCGTACCGGCGAGAAGCATCGCCAGCGTGCGCTCGAGATCGGCGTGCAGCGCTACATGGGCAAGCCGTACCAGGAGCTGGATCTGATGCGCAACGTTTACGACCTGCTGGGGATGGCCCGTGTCCGCGATTGATTCAGACGCCCCCTCGGCGCCGCGTGTGGCCCTGCTGGCCAGGCAGGGCACCGCCCGCGAACAGCTGCGCGGCGCGCTGGTCAGCGCCGGCGCGCAGATCACGCTGGAAGAGGATCCCAACGCGCTGGATGTCCAGGCCCTGTCCGCCAGCCAGCCACACGCGGTGCTGGTCGCGCTGGAGCCGGCGATCGAGGAAGCCCTGGCCCGGCTGGATCCGGTGCTGGGCGATCCGCAGGTGACGGTGATCTACGACGAGGCCGACCTGGCCGCGTCGCGCGTGGGATGGGATGCGCAGCGCTGGGCCCGGCACCTGTCGGCCAAGCTGCATGGCCACCGCGACGTGTTGCCGCCCGGCGCGGAAGTCGAACTGCCGCAGACGCCCGAACCCGGTCATCCGCAGGCGCCGACCTTCGTCGAGGACGCCGCCGTTGAG
>JBIIHJ010000311.1:0-4838 GCA_044235875.1 Pseudoxanthomonas sp. | reverse complement strand
ACCTCCACAGCCAGGAATGCGTCGACCTGCTTGGCGGCTACATCGCCGCCCACCCGGACGTGTGGAACGAGGACATCGGCGAGGATTGAGTCGTGCGCCTCAGGCGGGCTTGAACACCATCAGCCAGAAGATCGCCATCACACTGAGAAAGGCCGGCCAGCCCAGCCAGAACCACCAGCGCATCGCGCGGTAATACGCCACCGGCAACGGCGTGCCATCGCGCGCCGCCGTCACGGCCAGGTCGCGCGCGCGGATCTGCAGCCAAAGGACCGGTAACCAGCACGCACCCACCAGCACGAACAGACCCAGCGCACAGGCAATCCAGAACTGGGTCAGCGGCAGGCCCAGGACGTGCATCAGCCACAGCCCGGTGCCGAACTGCACCACCACGGCCGGCGCAGTGAAGCAGGTATCGGCCAGGACCACGGTGCGCGCGGTCGCGGCGATGGCATGCGGATCGCCACGCCGATGGGCGATCCACAGGAAGAAGGCGATGCCAAGTCCTGTGCCGAACAGCAGCGTGGAAGACAGGATGTGGATCCACTTCAGCCACAGATAGATCACGCTTTCATCTCCGGTCCGCCAGCACCCACAGCACGGCCAGCGCCGGCAGCACGATCAGGTTCTTCAACAGGCCACCCAGCGGATCGAGCCACAGCGCAGGCATCAGCACTCCGAACGCCAGCGTGTAGCCGGCCACCAGCGCCAGCATCGCGCCGACCGCTGCGCGTGGACGCACGCCGCTGGCCAGCCACAGCGCGAGCGACAGATCGGCCAGGCCGCCCATCCTGGCCAGCAAGACCGGCGACAACGCCTGCAGCAAGGTGCCGCGCGTCATGACCTGGATCACCTCCGGTGGCGTGTGCCAGCCGGTCCAGGCCGACAGCAGGAACACGGTGATCACCGACAGCTTCAAGGCAGGCGCCAGAAAATACAGCTGTGCCTGCCAGCGATCCTGGGTCTGGCTGGGGTGTGCATCCAGCGCCTGCTGCAGGGTCCGCGGGCGCAGGCCGAAGGAGGCCTGCAGCCGATCGGCCGCATCCGGTGCAGTGACGTTGTGACGGCGAAGCATGGCCCACATCGTGCGACCCACCGGACCGCGGCCCAGCGCCTCCCCCAGGGCCACGACCGCAGTGACCAGGATGTCCGGCGTGTGGATGGCGCGCGTGCCGGGCACGCGCAGCCAGTCGCGCCAGGTCTGCTGATAGGCGCGCAGCGAGATCGGCGCGGGACCGCCGACTTCGAACACACCTTGCTGGTCGCCGGCCAAGGCACGCGCGACCAGTTCGCCCAGATCTTCGGTCGAGAGCGGCTGGGTCGGCCAATGGCCATCACCGGGCAGAGGATGCGCAAGGGGCACCGCCGCCATGGCCCGCAGCAGCGAGGTGCCTCCGTAGGAACCGGTCGCCGAATACACCAGCGACGGACGCAGCACCACGCTGCTCAACGGCAACGCCGCCAATGCCGCATCGAACGCATGCTTGGTCGCGATGAAGGGACCATCCGCAGGCACGCCCAGCGCCGACACCTGCACGAACCTGCGTATGCCGCGTTCGACACAGGCCTGGGCCAGGGCCAGCGGTGCGTCGTGATGGATCGCCTGGAAGGACTGGCCCTTGACCTGGCGCAGGATGCCGGCCGCATTGACCACCGCGTCCACGCCCTCCAGCAGCGCAAGCCACTGGGCTGGCGTGCGCAGGCGCATCAGATCGCAATCGCGCGCATCCTGCGGCAGTGCGCGCCCCTGCCCGCGCATCCCGCGCAGCACCCGCCAGCCATGCGCGCGAAGCGATGCCACCAGATAGCCGCCGATGAATCCACCGGCGCCCAAGACCAGCACCGTCCCTGTCCTGCCCTGCTCCATCCGTCGGCCACATCGTGAGTTGGCCGCCAAGGCTAGCAAACCATGCGGTGTGGCCAGGGATCACATGCACGAACGGCGCGCCCATGGTCCGGACGCGCCGTCTGGATGACGGAACTTGGTCGACTACAGCGGATCGATATGGAATGCGCCAAAGGCGATGCCCAGGTCCCAGCCCTTGCCGGTGCCGGCCAATGACAGCGAGACCTCGCCCTTGGTCATGACCTGGGCCTTGCTGGATTTCTCGGCGCCGGCATGGGCCTCGGCGGTGGCGTAGCTGCCCAGCACTTCGTCGATGTTGCGCACCTCGGTGAATTCGCCGGTGCCCTGGACGGTCGATTTGCCCACCGTCAGGCCGCCGCCCTTGGCGCTGACCTTCACCGGCAGCGCCTGGCCGTTGTCGCAGGTGATGCGTCCGGTGCCGCTGGAGGTCTTGTAGAAGGCCGACCAGCCGGACATCTTGAAGTCCAGGTGGCAGGTGGTGCGGGCGTAGGACGGTGCCGCCAATGCCAACAGCGCAAGCGCGGACACGTGCATGATGGGACGAAACATGGGCCACCCTCGAAACAAGATGAACAGGGCAGCGAGCATGCCCTCACAGAAATGAAGCCGACCTAAAACACCGGGACTCGCGCACCGGGCACGACGAATCCGGGGACGCCGCGTACTGACCCGCCAACGTCCGCAGCGTGCGGCCGTTGTTCGACTTGGGCGGTAAATGCCGAGGGCGAAAATCCGTATTGACCTGCCTGAGATCGGTCAGCGCTTCGCCGGTCGTGCCAGTGCCGTGATCAAGTCCCGCACCAGCCTGCGATGCTGCTCGTCCAGCGCCAGGAAAGCGTCCATCGCGTGCCGATCGACCGCGCTCGCCTCCCAGGCCGCCCTTGGCTCACGGACCTTGTTCTCGTTTATTTCTTCTCCGTAGAGCCAGTTCAGCGGCACGCGCAGCAGCTTCGCCAACGCCCGGATGTTTTCCGGGCGTGGAATCGACTTGCCTTTGATCCAGCGATGGGCCGCCGCCGTGGTGACAGCTTTTCCACCGTACTGCGGCAGCAGTCGCGCCAGCTCGGCCGCACTCTCGGGCAGCTTTGCCTTCTGCAGAGCTTCCCGCAACCGCGCACCGAACCGGACCTGCTCTTTCTTCATGCCGCGATGGTGGGCGGCGGGTGGTCGCACCAATCAATTATCGATCCATGCCTTTATTACTTTTCGATTGATGTCGTCCCGTGCCATTCCCTTCGCTGACCTCACCAACGCCGATGGCAGCAGCGGGCCGCGGAACGGCCGCGGCAAGGCGCCCGGGCTGGGCGCCGGAGAATGTGCGCGTTCGGATGCAGGCCCAGGTGCGGTACTTGAATGATCAGAACGCGCTCGACGAACCATTCGGCATGTCCAACGCCGGGCCATCCCGCGCCGGGCCTCATGCAGGCATGGGCGCTGACGGACCGGATCGGCAGCGGTGGTGCAATGCGCACGTGCACCAATAGCCTGCGAAAGCGATCAGCCGAGCATTTCAGCGTGCATTGCCGGGGCGAAACGCCACCAACACGTCCAGGTCGGCGACCAGCGCAACGCCGCGTTCGACCAGCAAACGCACGCGATAGATGCCCATGCGCCGGTTGCCTTCACCAGCAGGCGGCATCGGATTCTGGGTGCACAACGTGGTGAACGACCTGACGCTTGCTGCTTCCCGGAGACAGCCGATGGCCGGCGCTCCCCGCACTTGGCCTGCAGACGATCGGCAGCCAGGATCTTCATCGTCGAATGCACCTGGGCACACGGATGGACCGGCGCCCAGGATGCGCGTGAGCTTGGTGGCAGCACCAAGCAACGGCGATTGCCGGCGCTTGGTCAGTCATCGGCGATGGCAGCAGAGCGACGCCGTGCCGGGTCGAAGGATGCGGCGGTGCGATGGTCCGACGGATGCCGCCGCCCTGCATGGACAACCGGTCAACGCGCCCAGGCACGCGATCAGGCTTTACGCAAAAGCCGAAGGCGGCCTGGGGCTTTCTTCAGAACGTCGGTCAGAGGATATAGCGGCTCAGGTCCGGATCCTGGACCAGTTCACCCAGATATCTGTCGACGTAGTCGCGATCGATGGCAACGGTATCCCCACCGCGATCGGGCGCCTCGAAGCTCAGCGTGTCGAGCAATCGCTCCAGCACCGTGTGCAGGCGACGGGCACCGATGTTTTCCTGGCGCTCGTTGACCTGCGCGGCGATCTCGGCGAGGCGATCCACGGCCTCGGGACTGAAGGACACGGCGACGCCTTCGGTCTGCATCAACTGTACGTACTGTTTAGTCAAGGCAGCCTTGGGCTCGGTCAGGATGCGGACGAAATCGTCCTTGCTCAACGCGCCCAGTTCGACACGGATCGGAAAACGGCCCTGCAGCTCGGGAATCAGATCGCTCGGCTTGGCCAGATGAAACGCACCCGAGGCGATGAACAGGATGTGGTCGGTCTTGACCGTGCCGTACTTGGTCGAGACGTTGCTGCCTTCCACCAGCGGCAACAGGTCGCGCTGCACGCCTTCGCGACTGACATCGCCGCCGCCCACGTTATCGCCCCGCTTGGCGACCTTGTCGATCTCGTCGATGAAGACGATGCCGTGCTGCTCGCAGGCTTCGATCGCCGCGGCACGCACGTCGTCCTCGTTGACCAGCTTGGCCGCTTCTTCTTCGACCAGCTGCGGGCGCGCGGCCTTGATGGTCACCGTGCGCTTGTGGGTCTTGGCCGACCCCAGGTTGGAGAACATCTGCTTGAGCTGCTGGCCCATTTCCTCCATGCCCGGCGGGGTCATGATGTCCACCCCGCCGGTGTTGAGCGCCAGCTCCAATTCGATCTCCTTGTCGTCCAGCTCGCCCTTGCGCAGCATCTTGCGGAACTTGGCGCGCGTGTCGCCCTCCTGTGCCGATGCTTCGCCCGACACCACCGACGGATCGAAGCCGATGCCGCTGCTGCGCTTGGGCAGCAGCG
>JBIIHJ010000192.1:0-7338 GCA_044235875.1 Pseudoxanthomonas sp. | reverse complement strand
TGACCGCCTTGGCCCCGAAGTTGAGGGTCAGGCGCTCGTCCATCAGGCGCAGGGTGTCCTGCGCATAGGCCATGCGCGTGTTGGTCTGGTACTTCTGCAGGAACTGGCGCAGGAATGGGCTGCCCACGTCATAGAAGTTGTAGACCGTGGTGAGCGGCGCATCCAGCAGGAAGTAATTGCGCTCCTGGGTGTTCTGGCTGTTTTCGGCCCAGCCGCCGAGTTCGATCTCGTGCGTGCCCATCGTGAACTTCAGCGCGCCGGTGGCGCCAAAGCGGTCCAGGCCATAGTCGGTGGTGCGCATCGACAGCGGTACGGTGGCCGAGGACGGCACGTAGGGCGTGATCCACTGACCTTCGCCGCGGTTGCCATGGTAATAGCCGGTCAGGTCCAGCGTGGCCGCGCCGCCCAGGTTGAAGCTGCCGGCCAGCGCGGCCAGGGTGTCGTTGCGCAGGCCCGCGCCCCAGTAATAGCTGGAGTCCAGCCAGTCGTAATCAGCCGGCAGGCCGGCCAGCGCGGTCGGGTAGCCGTTGGCCACGCCGCTGTAGGCGCCGGTGGATTGGTAGGCGCGCGCCATCTGCGCGGCCAGGTCCCAGTCCGGGCTCAGGTAGTCCCAGTCCCAGCCCAGCGCCTTCTGGCTGGTCAGCGACAGGTCCATGTAGTCCTGTTCCTTGCGCCGCGACTTGTCCACGAACAGGCTCACGCGGTTGCCTTCGCCCCAGGTGTAGAGCGCCTTGGCGTTGAACTGCTCGTATTTCTGGATGCCGTCGCCCTTCCACTTGTCCATGTCCGAGGCGGCATACGACGCATAGGCGGAGAACCCGTTGAGATCGCCGGTGTCCACGCGTACGAACGTGCGCTGGGTGTTGTCCGAACCGGAGGTCTGCGCCACACGCGCACCGAAGGCCATCGCCGGGTCGGCGGAGTAAAACTGCAGCGTACCGCCGAGGTTGCTGTTGGAGGCGGTGCCAAGCGCGCCGGCACCCTGGGCCAGTTCGGTCGAGGCGATGTTCTCCGAGCTGATCGCGCGGGTGATGGACAGGCCGTTGGTGACGCCGTAGGCCATGTTGCCCAGCGGCACGCCATCCAGGGTGAAGCCCAGCCGGCTCTGGTCGAAGCCATGCAGATAGACCGAGGTCGACCATTCGTAGGCGCCGGTGGCATCGGCCGACTGGAACTGCACGCCAGGCAACTTTTCGATGGCCTTGAGCGGGCTGCTGCCGGCCGGCAGGCGTTCGATGTCCTGCTGGCTGATGCGTTGCACCTGACGGGTCTGGCCGGGTGCGACCACCGACACTGCGTCGAGTTGCTTGGCAGCGCCGCTGGCATCGACGTCGGCGTCCGCCGTGGCATCGATGGCCGGTTCAACCGCGTGGGCAAGGCTCGGGACGGCACAGGCCAGCGCGATCGCAAGCGCGGTCGGGCGCAGGCAGGGCAGGGGTTTGAGCATGGGGAGAGCGCCTGATACAGGGAAGGGGGAGAGGCGGCACGTGTGGACCGTGTCGGCGCGCAGGGTGTCAACCGCAGATGAATTCCCGATGACATCGGGCGATGGCGCGCGCTGTCTTCAAGCTGCAAGGCACATGGCGTATACCGGCCCGTCGCCTTTCTTCTTGCCGCACAGGATTGCCCTCGCATGTCCATGCTGTCCCGCCGTGATTTCCTCGCGCGCGTGGCCGCGCTGTCCGCAGCCGGCGTCATGCCTGCCTCCATCGCGCGTGCGCTGACGCTGCCTGCGTCCAGGCGCAGCGGCACGCTGCAGGACGTGGAGCACTTCGTCATCGTGATGCAGGAAAACCGCTCGTTCGATCACTACTTCGGCACGCTGCGCGGCGTGCGCGGGTTCGACGATCCGCGGCCGTTGATGCTGCGCAATGGTGATCCGGTCTGGCGGCAGCCGGCGGGGGACGGCAGCACGCGCATGCCGTTCGCGCTGGAGTCGCGCACGACCAGCGCGCCGATGATGGCCAGCCTGGATCATTCGTGGAAAGGCGGGCATGGACAGGATCCCAAGCGCTGGCAGGACTACGACTGCTGGGTGCCATACAAGAGCGAGCTGGCGATGGGCCACTTCAGCCGTGCCGACATCCCGTATTACCACGCGCTGGCCGATGCCTTCACCCTCTGCGATGGCTACTACTGCTCGCTGCACGGGCCGACCAATCCCAACCGCATGTTCTTCTTCAGCGGCACCAGCGGCATGACCGTGGGCAACCTCGGCGCACAGGCGGTCGACAACGCCGACGACGGCAACTGGACCGCGGACATGTCGCGCGACAAGCCCGGCTTCACCGGCATGCGCTGGACCACGTACGCAGAGCGCCTGCAGGACGCGGGCATCCGCTGGCACGTGTACCAGGAGTTCGACAACTACGGCGACAACCCGCTGTCTTCGTTCGCGCGCTTTCGCGACATGGACACCGGCAGCGACCTTTACAGGCGCGGGCGTTCGATCGTGGACGGTTCAACGCCGGACAACGCCAAGCAGAGCACCGCCCAGCATCTGGTCGATGCCTTTGCCGCCGATGTGCAGGCCGGCACGCTGCCGCAGGTCTCGTGGATCGTCGCGCCCTATGCCTACAGCGAACACCCCGAGGCCACGCCCGCGCACGGCGAGTCGCTCATCGCACGCCTGATCGATGCGCTGACCGCCAACCCCGAGGTCTGGGGCAAGTCGTGCGTGATCATCAATTACGACGAAAACGACGGCTTCTTCGACCATATGCCTGCGCCGCTGCCGGCGCTGGACCCGGGCATGGGCATCAGCCAGGTGGATGTGAGCGGCGAAAGCTACAACGGCACGCCGGTCGGCCTGGGCGTGCGCGTGCCGCTGATGATGGTCTCGCCATGGACGCGCGGTGGCTGGGTCAATTCGCAGGTGTTCGACCACACCTCGGTACTGCGCCTGCTGGAGCAGCGCTTTGGCGTGGCCGAACCCAACATCACCCCATGGCGTCGCGCGGTGACCGGTGACCTGACCACGGTGTTCGATTTCCGCACGCCCGACGATGCGGCGCTGATGGCGCTGCCGTCCACCGCCGATTACCTGGCGCGCATGGCCGCCTGCGCCAAGCTGCCTGCGCCGGTGGTGCCGGCCTCTCAGGTGCAACCGAAGCAGGAGCCCGGCCAGCGCCCCGCGCGCGCCTTGCCGTACGCGCTGCAGGTACACGCCCAGCACGCGCAAGGCGGCCTGCGCCTGACCTTCGCCAACGACGGCGATGTGGCGGCGGTCTTCAACCTGTACGCCTACGGCAGTGACGCCGGTCCCTGGTACTACACGGTGCTGCCGCACAGCCAGGCCATCGACATGCCGCAGGGATTGCCCGCGGGCGATTACACGCTGGCGGTGCACGGGCCGAATGGATTTCTGCGCACGTTCGAGGGCACCACGGCGGCCGGCGAAAAAGCGCCCGAGGTGCGGGCGTCCGCCGTCGATGGGCAGTTGTTGCTGCAGTTGCGCAATCCCGGTCCGCAGGCCGCCAGGGTGGAGGTGCGTGCGCTGGATTACGGCCACGCCACGCCGCGCACGCTGCACGTGGCCGCGGGTGAGACCCAGCAACTGCGGTTCGCGCTCGAGGCCAGCGACCACTGGTACGACCTGCAGGTCGAGGTGCCCGACACGCCGTTCCGCCGCCGCCTGGCCGGCCATCTGGAAACCGGCCGCCCGAGCCGCAGTGATCCGGCGCTCGGGCGCGCGCGCATCACCTGAGCGAACGAGAGCGTTTCGCGGGATAGACGCGCGCTGTCCGGGATGTCGCGTGGCCAGCGGTGCGTCCACAATATGCGTCCTCTTGGATTGCGTAGTCCCGTCGATGTCTCGTCCCGACACCTTGTCCGCCTGGCTGGACTTCATCCAGGCCCAGCATCCCAGCACCATCGCACTGGGGCTGGACCGCGTGCGCGCCGTCGCCGGGCGCCTGGGGCTGGAACGCCCGGCCCGGCAGGTCGTCACGGTTGGCGGGACCAACGGCAAGGGCTCGACCGTGGCCTTCATCGAGGCGATCGCCCGCGGCGGTGGCTGGAAGGTGGGCGCCTACACCTCGCCGCACCTGCGGCGTTACAACGAGCGGGTCCGCATCGACGGCGCCGATGCGGACGACGCGATGCTGGTGGCGGGGTTAGAAGCCGTCGATGCGGCGCGCGGCGAGATCCCGCTGACCTATTTCGAATACGGCACGCTGGCCGCGCTATGGCTGTTCCAGCGCGCCGAGCTGGACCTGGCGATCCTGGAAGTCGGCCTGGGCGGCCGCCTGGATGCGGTCAACATCGTCGACCCGGATGTGGCCGTGATTACCACCGTGGATATCGACCACACCGACTGGCTCGGCCCGGACCGCGAGACCATCGGCAAGGAGAAGGCCGGCATCGCCCGGGCCTGGAAGCCGCTGGTGCTGGGCGAGGTCAGCGCGCCGTCCAGCGTGCTGGCCCACGCCTATGCCATCGGCGCCGGGGTGATCCAGCTGGGCAACGACTTCTTCCACGAATCCCTTGAAGACGCGCCTGGCCGCTGGCGCTGGCGCGAGGTCGGCACCGAGCTGGTCCTGCCCGCGCCGCTGCTGGACGCGCCCGCCCAGCGCGCCAATGCCGCCACGGCCGTGGCCGCGGTGCGTGCGTTGCCGGACGAACTGCCGCAGGCTGCGTTTGCCACTGGCATCGGGCGGGCGCAGTTGCCCGGACGGCTGCAGCGTTTCGAGCGCGACGGCGTGGAGATCCGCGTGGATGTCGCCCACAACCCGCAGGCCGCGCGCGAGCTGGCGGGCTTCCTCGAACGCCAGCCGCTGCCGACCCATGCGGTCTTCGCCGCGCTGGCGGACAAGGACGCGGCCGGCGTGGTCCAGGCGCTGGATGGAAACATCGCGCGCTGGTCGCTGGCCGGGCTGGAGCCGGGCACGCCGCGCGGGCAGGACGCCGCCACGCTGGCCGCCGGCCTGGCCGGGACCGACGCGGCGCAGGGCGCCCGGTTCGACACCGTGGCCCAGGCCCTGGCTGATGCGCTGGCGTGCGCCAAATCCGGCGAACGGGTGCTGGTGTTCGGCTCCTTCCACACCGTGGCAGAAGCCCTGGCGGTGCTGGATTCAGTCCCATGAGGAGAGCGGGGCTGCGACCACGCTTATAATTCTCGACTTCTTCATCTGACACCGTCGCCCACGACGATGGATACCGCTTTGAGAAACCGCATCATCGGCGCCATCGTCCTTGTGGCGCTGGCCGTCATCTTCCTGCCCATGCTGGTCAAGGGCCCGGCCAGCGACAGCGGCGTGGCCGATGTTTCCACGGATGTGCCCGACGCGCCTGCCGGTCAGTTCGAGACACGCGAGCTGCCGTTGGTGACTCCGGGCCAGCCCGGTGCCAACGGCGCGACCGGCATGCCCGCGCAGGCTGGCCAGCCCAAGCCGGCGACCGAGACGCTGACCCCGGCCGACGCCCCGCCTGCGCCCCCGGCGACCAATGCCCAGGGCCTGCCCCTGGTCACGGCCGGCGGCGATTACGCGGTGAGCTTTGGCGCCTACGCCAGCACCGCCGATGCCGACATCGTGATCGACCGCCTGCGCCAGTCCGGGCTGGATGCCTTCCGCCAGGACGCCACCATCGGGGGCAAGCCGGCCTGGCGCGTGCGCGTGGGGCCGTATGCCAACCAGTCGCAGGCCGAGATCGCCCGCGTCGCCGCGCTCAAGGTGCGCAGTGACGTCAAGGCCGAAGTGATTTCGCTAGACGCCACGACCGATGTGCCCGCCACCGCGGCCGCCCCGACCGTGCCCGCTGCGGCAGTGCCCGCTGCGGCAGTGCCCAACCCCGATGCCGCGCAACTGGCTTCCCAGGCACCGGCGGCGGCCGCGCCACCCAAGCCCGAAACGCCCAAGCCCGCGCCGACGCCGGCCGTGCCCAAGCCTGCCGCCGCGCCGGCCAAGCCGCCGGTGGCCGCCGTGCCCAAGCCGGCCGCGACTGGCGTGGGCTTTGCCCTGCAGGTTGGCGCGTTCGGCAAGGAACCCGACGCCAACGCGCTGCGCGACAAGCTGCGCGGCAATGGCTTCAGTGCGTTTGTCGAGCCGGTGAGCACCGACAACGGCCGCCTGTTCAGGGTCCGCGTGGGACCGGTCGCCAGCCGCGCCGAGGCCGACCAGCTCAAGGCCCAGGTGGCCGCGCGCAATGGCCTGACCGGGATCGTCCGCCCGCATCCGTAAGCCGATCGTTCGTCCAGGGAAGGGAGAACAGCATGTCCGCGAGGCCTGACGTACACCGAGTTCCCGCCCGCCCGCGCTGCGCGCGGAGCCGCGCATGATCGACCTGGTCCTGGGCACCGTGATCGTGGTGTCCACCCTGCTGGGGCTGCTGCGCGGTTTCGTCGGGATCATCGTCGGCACTCTGTCCTGGCTGCTGGCCGGCTGGGCGGCCTTCATGTTCGGCGGCGATGCGGCGACCAAATTCGCCGGGGGCGCCCGGCCGGGCATGACCGATTACCTGGGCGGCTACGCGCTGACCTTCGTCGGGGTGATGATCGTGGTCGCGCTGATCGGCATGGTCATCAAGGCCTCGGTGCGCAACACGCGCCTGTCCGGCGTGGACCGGCTGGCCGGCGGCGGGCTGGGGCTGGTGCGCGGCGGATTCTTCGCCTGTGTGCTGGTCCTGCTGATGTCCTTCACGCCGCTGACCCGCGAAAGCAGCTGGCACACTTCGCACGTCCTGCCGGTGCTGGAGCCTGGCGCGGCCTGGATGCGGGCCCAGCTGCCGGACTTCTCCATGCCGCAGATGCCGTCCATGCCGGACGTGCAGAACATGAACATGGATCAGCTGCGCAACATGGAGCTCAACAAGCTGCCGTTGTCGGGCGATAATGGCGGCATCAACGACAGCTTCCAGCAGGCAGCCGCGCAGCTGCCGCAACTCGGACAAACGGTGTCCGACGCACTGGGCAAGGCCAATGGACGACCGTCCAACGGGCTGCCCAGGCCCTTGAACGAGCCGGCCACGCCCCAGGGCGACCCGGCGAAGGTGCGCCCCAACGAAAGCGACCCGGCACGGGTCGTGGCACCCCCATCAGGCCAGGTACGGCCGCTCTAAGCCACGCAACACTCGCAGCGAAAACAGCGGAGAAACGCCATGTGCGGCATCGTCGGAATCGTCGGCAACCAGAACGTCGCCGGTCAGCTCTATGACGGCCTGACGGTGCTACAGCACCGTGGCCAGGACGCCGCGGGCATCGCCACCGCCGATGGCACGCGCCTGCGCGTGCACAAGGACAACGGCCTGGTGCGCGATGTGTTCAGCGCCAAGGCCATGAGCGTGCTGGAAGGCCGCGTCGGCATCGCCCATTGCCGCTACCCGACGGCTGGGTCGGAAGGG
>JBIIHJ010000191.1:0-7351 GCA_044235875.1 Pseudoxanthomonas sp. | reverse complement strand
TGGACAAGCTGCGCGTGGTGCGCCAGAAGATCGATGCCTCCGGGCGCGACATCCACCTGGAGATCGACGGTGGGGTGAAGGTCGACAACATCGCCGAGATCGCCGCGGCCGGCGCCGATACCTTTGTCGCCGGTTCGGCGATCTTCAACGCACCCGACTACAGCGCTGTGATCGCCCAGATGCGCGCCGCCGTGGCGGGCGCCCGTTGAGCGTGCAGATCCGCAAGGCCACGCGCGCCGATGTGCCACTGATCCGCGAACTGATCCAGGCGCTGGCCGATTACGAGCGCGAGCCCGATGCGGTCAAGGCCAGCGAAGCGGATCTGGCGCGCACGCTGTTCGACGATGGTGCTACCGCGCACAGCGTGATCTGCGAGCAGGACGGCCAGGCCGTGGGCTTTGCCGTGTACTTCTTCAATTACTCGACCTGGCTGGGTCGCAACGGCCTGTATCTGGAAGACCTGTTCGTGCGTCCGCAAGCACGCGGGCAGGGCGCCGGGCTGGCCCTGCTGCGCTACCTGGCCAGGCTGGCCGTGGATACTGGCTGTGGCCGCTTCGAGTGGTCGGTATTGGACTGGAACCAGCCGGCCATCGACTTCTACCGCGCCGCCGGTGCCAAGCCGATGGACGAATGGACTGTCTATCGCATGGACGGCCAGGCACTGGTCGATTTCGCCCGCGGCTGATCTTTGCCGCACATTCCGGCGCGCGCCACGCGCGCCTGATTTTCAGGAGATGCCCGCATGCTGCCTCTGTTCCGGTTGACCGCCCTGGCCATGACCGCCCTGCCGCTGACCGCAGCGGCAACGTCCTACGATCTGCTGGTCGGCTCCTACACCGAAGGCGCGCGGCCAGGGCTGTACGCCTACAAATTCGATGCGGCCAGTGGCAGGCTCGACGCCAAGCCCTGGCAGCAGCTGCAGCTCGATAATCCGTCGTGGCTGGTGGTCTCGCCTGATCAGAGGCGGGTCTACGCGGTCAACGAAAACGGCCCCGGCGCGCGCGATGCGGTCGGTCGCGCCAGCGCCTTGTCGCTGGACGCGCAGCACACCCTCACGCTGGAAAACCAGGTCGCCACCCTGGGCGATCACCCGACCCATGCCAGCCTGACACCCGATGGCCGCTATCTGTTGGTGGCCAACTACGCCGTCAACGCCGATCCGGGCGGCACCCTGGCCGTGCTGCCGATCGATGCCAGCGGCAAGCTGCAGCCGGTGACCCAGCTGTCCAGCTACCAGGCCAGCAAGATCGATGCACAGCGCCAGCTGTCGGCGCACATCCATTCGGTCAACGTCGCGCCCGACGGCAAGACTGCCTATGTCGCCGACCTGGGCGGTGACCGCGTCTACGCGTATCGCTATGTGCCCGGCGACAACGCGGAACGTCCGCTACAGCCGGCCAAGACGCCGTTCCTGGCACTGCCGCCGGGCAGCGGGCCGCGCCATCTGGTGTTCGATGCGGCGGGCCGACATGCGTACCTGACGCTGGAGATGAGCGGACAGGTCGCGGTGCTCGATGTCGATGCCGATGGCGCACTGAAGCAGCGCACCGTGCTGGACCTGTTCGAACCGGGTTTCAACGGCGACAACGGCGCCGGCGCGATCCATCTTTCGGCCGACGGCAAGTTTCTCTACGTGGTCAATCGCGGCACCGACAACCACATCGCCGTGTTTGCCGTCGGCGCCGATGGCGGCCTGTCGCTGGTCCAGCGCCGCGCCACCGAGGGCCGCCAGCCACGCGAGTTCTCCGTCGATCCCAGCGGGCACTTCCTGCTGGTCGCCGCGCAGGGCGACAACCGCATCGTGGTGATCGCACGTGATGCCAGGACAGGCAAGCTCGGCAAGACGCTGCAGACGGTCGAGGTGGCCGCGCCATCGGACCTGAAATTCCTGCGGCCCTGATCTTGTCGCGATGCCATCGTCGCCGAGTTGCGCCCATGGCATTTCATGTCGCAGCGGCTAGCGCCGAGGCGGCCTCGCAAGTGTGATGTGGGAGCCGCCGTGGCGGCGTTAGGGCGGCACCGGTGGAGCTTGCCGCCGCCAGGGCGGCTCTCACCAATCGCATTGCCCACACAAAAAGAAACCGCGTCGAGTTGCCTCGGCGCGGTCCCGATGAATGCTGGAGGCTGATCCTGCCTCCCTCCGTCGTCCCTGCTATGGCCTTCGATACTGCGCGCGATGTTTGACCGAATCGTGACAGGCGGGCCATGGACTGGTGGGGCGCCACCGAGCGGACTGCCTGTCCCGCATGCGCGGCTGACCGTCCGGTCAGCTCTGTAATGGAAGGCCGGCCCGTGCGGCTGCTAGCCTGCCGCACCCCTTCCGTGTAATGCCTCCATGTCGCAGTCCCGCTGGCGTCTGATCCTCAACGGCAAGTCCGGTGGCAATGACGCCGTGCGCGCGGCGGTGACGGCCCTGCGCGAGCAGGGCGTGGATCTGGACGTGCGCGTGACCTGGGAAGGCGGCGATGCCGAGCGCTACGTGGCCGAGGCGATCGCCGACGGCGTGGACACGGTGATCGCCGGCGGTGGCGACGGCACCTTGAGCGAAGTGGCGACCACCCTGGCCCATCGCGACGAACGTGCCGACGCGCTGCCGGCTCTGGCGCTGCTGCCGCTGGGCACGGCCAACGATTTCGCCACCGCGGCCGGCATCCCGCTGGAGCCCGAGGCCGCGCTGGCGCTCGCGCGCGATGGCCAGCTGCGCACCATCGACCTGCTCAAGGTCACCGCCGAGCATGGCTCGCACTGGTGCGCCAACGTGACCACCGGCGGCTTCGGCACCCAGGTCACCGTGGAGACCGACGAGGCGATGAAGCGCGTGTTGGGTGGCCTGGCTTACGTGGTCACTGGGCTGGCGCGGTTCGGGCGGGTCGAGCCGCTGCGCGCGCGCTTCAGCGGCCCGGACTTCAGCTGGGTGGGGGCCTTCATCGCCCTTGGCCTGGGCAATGGCCGGCAGGCCGGGGGCGGCCAGGCGCTGTGTCCGGATGCGCTGATCGATGATGGCCTGCTGGACCTGACCATCATTCCGGAACTCACCGGCGCTTTCGCCTCCACGCTGGGCGCGCTGATCACCGGCGGCAAGCAGGCCGCGCTGGAGCAGGTCGCCGTGCGTCGCCAGCTGCCCTGGGTGGAGATCGACGTGGAAGAGCCGATCACCCTCAACCTGGACGGCGAGCCGGAAACCTCGCGCCATTTCCGCATCGAGTGCGTGCCCGCGCGCCTGCGCATGCATCTGCCCACCGACTGTCCGCTGCTGGGCTAAGCCCGCATCTTCTGGATCCTTGCGGGCCCTTCGGCGCTGCAACCATAGACGGTTCAACGTGGCGCGCGCATGGGCATTTACGCCGTTGCACGATTGCCGCATTGCGGTACAGTACGGCCCGTGCCCGCCCTGACGACCAAGCTTTCCTCCCTTTCCGCTCGCCGCGCGTGGCGATGGTGGCCTGTTGCCGTCGTCCGTCCCGCCGCCACCGAGTTCGTGAAGGAAAGCCTCCTTGATCACCGCCGAGCAGTTCCAGCGCCACGCCGCTGACGTCCAGACCCCTGGGTCCACCCCGCTTGTCCCCGTTGTCCGTGAGGTGCTGTCCGACCTGGATACGCCGCTTTCGGTCTATCTGAAACTGGCCGACGGCCCGTATACCTATCTGTTTGAATCGGTCGAAGGTGGCGAACGCTTCGGTCGCTATTCCATCATCGGTCTGCCGGCGCGACGCGTGCTGACCTTCCGCGGCCACATCCTGGAAGTGCGCCAGGACGGGCAGGTGGTCGAGACCCGCGAGGTGGCCGATCCCTTCGCCGAGATCGAATCCCTGCGCGCCGCCCACGCGGTGCCCAAGCTGCAAGGCCTGCCAGGGTTTACCGGCGGCCTGGTGGGCTGGTTCGGGTTCGAGTGCATCGGCTACATCGAGCCGCGCCTGGCCGGCGGCAATGCCCGTGACGAGCTGGACACGCCCGACATCCTGCTGATGGTGTCCGAGGAAGTGGCGGTGTTCGACAGCCTCAAGGGCCGGCTGTACCTGATCGTCCACGCCGACCCGCGCGTGGAAGGCGCGTGGGACGCGGCGCAGGCGCGACTGGACGCGTTGCAGGAGCGCCTGCGCGAGCCTGGCGCGGGCTATCCGAAGCCGATTACCCGCGAGGTGATGGACGAAAGCGACTTCGTTTCCGGCTTCACCCGCGAAGGCTTCATCAACGCGGTCGAACAGTCCAAGGAATACATCCGCGCAGGCGATATTTTCCAGGTGGTCCTGAGCCAGCGGATGAGCGTGCCCTTCAGTGCGCGTCCGGTGGACGTGTACCGCGCACTGCGTGCGCTCAATCCTTCGCCGTACATGTATTTTCTCGACGTCGGCGATGTGCAGGTGGTGGGTTCCTCGCCGGAAATCCTGGTGCGCCTGCAGGACGGCAAGGTCACCGTGCGCCCGATCGCCGGCACCCGCCCGCGCGGCGCCACGCCCGAGGAAGACCAGGCGCTGGAAGCCGAGTTGCTGGCCGACCCCAAGGAGCTGGCCGAGCACGTGATGCTGATCGACCTGGGCCGCAATGACGCCGGCCGCGTGTCGCAGGCCGGCACGGTGGAGGTGGGCGAGCGCTTCGGCATCGAACGCTACAGCCATGTCATGCATATCGTCAGCGAAGTCACCGGCCAGCTGCTGCCGGGCCTGAGCTACACCGACGTGCTGCGCGCGACATTTCCCGCCGGCACCGTCAGCGGCGCGCCCAAGATCCGCGCGCTGGAAGTCATCCGCGAGCTGGAGCCGATCAAGCGCAACGTCTATGCCGGCAGCATCGGCTACATCGGCTGGCATGGCGATGCCGATACGGCGATCGCGATCCGGACCGCGGTGATCAAGGACGGCCGCCTGCACGTGCAGGCCGGTGCCGGCATCGTCTACGACTCGGACCCGCAGAAAGAATGGGACGAGACCATGAACAAGGGCCGCGCGCTGTTCCGCGCCGTGGCCCAGGCCGCCAAGGGACTGTAATGGACGGCAACGCAATGCAGCCCAAGGCTTCTTTCCGCAACGACTACAGCGAAGGTGCGCACCCGCGCCTGCTGCAGGCGCTGGTCCAGGCCAGCGGCGAGCAGAACACCGGCTATGGACTGGACAAGCACAGCGCACGCGCTGCGCAGCTGATCGTGCAGCGCATCGGCCAGCCGCGGGCACAGGTGCACTTTCTGGCCGGAGGCACCCAGACCAATCTGCTGGCGATCAGTGCCTTCCTGCGTCCGCACGAGGCGGTGATCGCGGTGGCCAGTGGCCACGTCGCCACGCACGAGACCGGCGCCATCGAGGCCACCGGCCACAAGGTGCTGGTCACCCCGTACGTGGATGGCAAGCTCACCCCCGCCGGGGTGCGTGCGCTCCTGGCGGAGAACACCAGCGAGCACATGGTCAAGCCGCGCCTGGTGTACGTCTCCAACACCACCGAGCTGGGCACGATCTACAGCAAGGCCGAGCTGCAGGCGCTGCGCACGCTGTGCGACGAGCGCAGCCTGCTGCTGTATCTGGATGGCGCGCGCCTGGGCAGTGCGCTGACCGCTGCCGGCAACGATCTGACGCTGGCCGATATCGCCGCGTTGACCCATGCCTTCTACATCGGCGGCACCAAGAACGGCGCGCTGCTCGGCGAGGCGCTGGTGGTGATCGATCCAGCGTTGCAAGCCGACCTGCGCTATCTGATCAAGCAGCGCGGCGCGATGCTGGCCAAGGGCATGGTCGTCGGGACGCAGTTTGAGGCCTTGTTCGAGGACGACCTGTTCTTCGAACTCGGCGCGCATGCCAATGCCATGGCGCAGCGCCTGCAGACGGGCCTAAAGGCGGCAGGCGTTTCGCTGCTGCTCGAATCACCAAGCAACCAGGTCTTTCCGATCCTGACCCACGCCCAGATCCAGTCGCTGGCCCAGGTCACCAGCTTCGAACACTGGCAGCCGCACAGCGACACCCATGCCGTGATCCGCCTGGTGTGTTCGTGGGACACGCGCCAGGAGGCGGTGGATGCGTTGCTCGCCGCGATCAAGACACTCACTTCCTGAGCTGCATGCCATGCACCGCCTGAAGGCTCTTTACCTGCGCAATCCAACGACAAGGAGTTGTCCATGAAACGATTTTGGTTACTGCTGGCCTGGTTTCCGTTGGTTGCGGGCGCGCAGATCAACAGCTTGCCTTCGCAGCCGCACCTGCTGATCAAGGGCGAGGCACATCGTGAGGTGATGCCGGATCGTTTCGGCGTCCTGGTGACGCTGCAGCGCACCGATCTTTCGCCGGAGGTCGCGCGCGCGCAGGTGCAGACCGATGCGGCAGCGGTGCTGGCCGGGTTCCGCAGACATCATGTGTTGCCAGACTCCATTGATGCGGCGACGCTGACGATCCGGCCCAAGATCGAATACGTCGATCAACGCCAAGTGTTCAAGGGCAGCGAGGTGACACGCCGGCTCACAGCGACGTTCAGGACGTTGGGCGATACGCGCGCTTTCCTGGCCGACCTGAAGACCAGCGAATCGTTACAGCTGTCGGGCATCACACCCAGCTACAGTGGCGAAGCGGAGCTGCGCAAGACGCTGAAAAGCGAAGCTGCCAAGCAGTCGCGCGAAGCGGCCGATGGCCTGGCCAGGGCGTATGGCGCGAAACTGGCCGGGCTCTACACCATCTCCGATGTGGCGCCTGCCTTCAGTTACGGCATCCAGGCCGGCACCTGGCCCAGCACGTCCACGTCAGTCTCGCCATTGCCACCGTCGCCGCCTGCACCGTTGGCTGATATCAGTGCGCGCGTCGATGGCGAAGCGCTCGAAGCCGGCAGCATCACCCTTTCCGAAAACGTCTATGCGGTCTTCCTGATCGCGCAATGAGTGCACCGTCATGCTGCTGATGCTCGACAACTACGACAGCTTCACCTACAACCTCGTGCAGTACCTGCAGGCGCTGGGCGCCGAGGTCGAGGTGGTGCGCAACGACGCGCTGAGCGTGGACGAGATCGCGAAAAAGGCGCCGCAGCGCATCGTGATTTCCCCCGGTCCGTGTACTCCAAACGAAGCGGGCGTGTCGCTGGAGCTGATCGAGCGGCTGGGCGCGACCACGCCGATCCTGGGCGTGTGCCTGGGGCACCAGAGCATCGGCCAGGTGTACGGTGGCGATGTGATCCGCGCCGGTCGCATCATGCATGGCAAGGTCTCGCCGATCCGGCACCAGGGCCGCGGGGTGTTCGCCGGATTGCCGGACCGTTACGAGGCCACGCGCTACCACTCGCTGGTGGTGGAACGCGCGAGCCTGCCGGAGTGCCTGGAAGTCACCGCCTGGACGCAGCACGCCGACGGCAGCGTGGACGAGATCATGGGCCTGCGCCACCGCAC
>JBIIHJ010000190.1:0-7353 GCA_044235875.1 Pseudoxanthomonas sp. | reverse complement strand
CCCCGGCTGGCAAGCGCATGGGCCACGCCGGTGCGATCGCCTCGGGCGGCAAGGGCACGGCCGAAGGCAAGTTCGCGGCGATGGAAGCCGCTGGCGTTGTCACCGTCCGTTCGCCGGGCGATCTGGGCGCTGCCATCGCCAAGCTGGTGAAGTAAGTCGCAGGCCCCTGGGGCTTGCGCGGTTGTTCGACACGGGTCGCCCTAGGGCGGCCCGTTGTCGTTCTGGCGCTCGGAGGTGCGCGGCTCTGGACAGGCGCGGCCCACGACCGCGATGGGCTTTACCGGCAAGCCTTGCCTTGGCCATGGGCCGCTCATGCGAAGGGCATCGCGATTGCATGAATCGCGCGCGCGTTCCGGCTTGCCTGTGGAAAGCGCAAAATGCCCGCTGCTTTTACTCCCATGCCCCCATATGCGCCTGCTCGCGTTTGAAACCTCCACCGAAGCCTGTTCTGTCGCCCTGCATGTCGATGGACACACGATCGAGCGCTTCGAACTCGCGCCGCGCCGGCACGCAGAGCTGTCGCTGCCGTGGGCGCAGGCATTGCTGGACCAGGCGGGGGTGGCCAAGGCGCAGCTTGATGCCATCGCCGTGGGGCGCGGGCCGGGGGCATTTACCGGCGTGCGGTTGGCGATCGCGCTTGGGCAGGGGCTGGCCCTGGCGCTGGACCGGCCGCTGATGCCGGTGTCCACGCTCCAGGCGCTGGCACTGCGTGCGCCAGCCGACGCAGGGCGGATCGTGGCGGCCATCGATGCGCGGATGGGCGAGGTCTACGCGGCGTGCTTCCGGCGCGAGGGCGCGGCGCTGGTGGCGTTGAATCCCGAGACGGTCGGCGCCCCCGACACGGTTCAACTGGCCGATACGCAGGGCGGCTGGCATGCGGTGGGCACCGGTTTCGGTGCCGCCGATGGCGTGTTGGCCACGCGTTTGTCGCCTCAGCTGGCCAGCATCGATGCCAGCGCCTTGCCGCATGCTTCCGACATCGTGACCCTGGCACTCCAGGCCTACGCGCGCGGCGATCGTCCGGCGCCCGAGCAGGTCGAGCCGGCCTATCTGCGCAACAACGTCGCTTTGACCCTGGTCGAACAGCAGGCGGCGCGCGCGGCCAAAAACGCGCTGTAGGAGCGGCCCATGGCCGCCAATGGCTTCGCAGGCAGAGCCCAGGGCCGATGGACTTTGCCGGTAAAGCCATCGCGGCCATGGGCCACTCCTCTACTGGTCCCGCACCTCGCCACCCGGCAGGAACACCCAGGTGCGGGTGACGTGCAGGATGTCGATGTTCTCCTCGGTCGGCGGCAGCGGCGGGAAGGGCGCCGACAGGGTGATGATGCGCAGCGCGGTCGAGTCCAGCAGCGGCACGCCACTGGTCTGGATGATGCGGCTCTGTTCGATGCTGCCATCGCGGCGCACCGCGACCGAGATCACCACCTGGCCTGAGAGCCGTTTGCGCCGGGCCTCATCGGGATAATTGAGGTTGCCCACGCGCTCGGCGCGGTCGACCCAGGCGCGCAGGTAGTTGGCCCAGGCGTATTCGCGGGTGCTGGCCGAGACGAACTTGCGCTTGGGCCGCTTGGCGTACAGCTCCGAGCGCAGATGAATCTCGGCGGCCAGGCGCGCCATGTCCATGTCGTGTTCGATCTTCTGCTCGCCGCGCTCCAGGTCGGGCCGGTCGGGCTGAGGCCGGGTTTCCTGCGGCGGCACGGTCGGGTCCGCGTCGCGGGTGGTGATCACCCGCGCCTGTGGCGGCGGGGCGGCATCGGGCGACTGGGCGCGCAGGGCTTCCGGCGCAACGCCGGTCTCGGCCTGCGGCACCCAGCCGGCCTGGGCTTCGCGCGGGCGCTGGGACTTGTCGCGGTCGCCGCCGCCCTGCTGGCTGGCGGCGGCCAGGAAGTCGGCCTGCTTGGGCGTCAGCGCCGTGCTGGTCTGGCTCAGGATCACATCCAGGGTCGGGATCACCGGCGCGTCGTCGTCCAGGGTAAAGCCCAGCCCCAGCAGCACGATCCCGTGGATCAGCAGCGACAGCGCCAGCGTCGCGCCCAGCCGCGCGTTTTCGTCGATCCTCGGTGCGGCCAGCTGCGCGGACATGTTCAGGGTCTGCCATCGGTGTTGTGGCGCGTGTGGCGCGCCATGGCGCGCTGCCGCTCCGATCGTTCGTCAACGGCGCACAAGGCGCGCCTTGCCACTTGCACCGGCGCCCTGCCAGGGCCGGCGGCGCCGTCTGTGGACCCCTGGCAACCAGCGCATCTCGGCTCGACGTGCATGGCGCGTGCTAGGCCGCGAGCTTGCGCTCGATGGCGTCAAACAGCAGGCCGGCGATGTTCAGGCCGAACTGCGCGTCCAGCTCGCGCACGCAGGTGGGGCTGGTGACGTTGACTTCGGTCAGGTAGTCGCCGATCACGTCCAGGCCGACGAACAGCATGCCGTGGGCCTGCATCGTCGGGCCGACCTGCTGGGCGATCCAGCGGTCGCGCTCGCTGATCGGGCGGCCTTCGCCGCGACCACCGGCGGCCAGGTTGCCGCGGAACTCATCGCCCTGCGGGATGCGCGCCAGGCAGTAATCCACCACCTGCCCATCGACCAGCAGCACGCGCTTGTCGCCGGAGGTGATGTCCGGGATGAACTTCTGCGCAAGGGCCAGCTTGCGCCCGCCCTCGGTCAGGGTTTCCAGGATCACGTTCAGGTTGGGGTCGCCGGTACCGGTGCGGAAGATCGAGCGACCGCCCATCCCGTCCAGTGGCTTGAGCACGGCCTGGCCGTGTTCGAGGACGAAGGCCTTGAGCTCGGCGGCGTTGCGGCTGACCCGGGTCGGCGGGCAGCACTGCGGAAACAGCAGCGCGGCCAGCTTCTCGTTGTAGTCGCGCAGGCCCTGCGGATGGTTGACCACCAGCGCGCCCGCCTGCTGGGCCACGTCCAGGACCTGGGTGTCGTAGATGAACTCCGCATCGACCGGCGGGTCCTTGCGCATCAGCACCACCTGGCCGGGGCCGAAGGACCATTGGACCTCCTCGCCCAGGGTGAACCAGCCAGCCTTGTCGTCGGCCACGGTCAGTGGCGCAGTCCGGGCCACGGCCTGGCCGCCGCGTAGCGACAGGCCGCCGGGCGTCACGTAGTGGAGTCGATGGCCGCGCCGCTGGGCTTCCAGCAGCATGGCGAAGGTGGTGTCCTTGCTGATCTTGATCGACCCGATGGGGTCCATCACCACGATGACGTCGAGGCTCATGATTGGATGCGGGGGGAGCAGGCTGCAGCGGGCGATAGTAGCAGCCGTGGAAAGTGACCTGTTCTGCAATCCGCGTCACACAGTGTGCTGAACCGGCTGCGCCGTCTTGACAGGTCGCGCCACCGGGTGGGATATAGACGGCTTCGCAGCGACGCCATCTACGAAGCGTCGCGCGCAAGGGGAACGATCTGCGATGACGGACAATGACAGCCAGGCCGGTGGTTTCAGCGGCCTGCGGGTGATGGTGATCGACGATTCGAAGACCATCCGACGCACGGCCGAGACCCTGCTCAAACGCGAAGGGTGCGATGTCGTGACCGCGACGGACGGGTTCGAGGCGCTGGCCAAGATCGCCGACCAGCAGCCACAGATCATCTTCGTGGACATCATGATGCCGCGCCTGGACGGGTATCAGACCTGCGCACTGATCAAGAACAACCAGGTCTTCAAGTCCACGCCAGTGATCATGCTGTCCTCCAAGGACGGCCTGTTCGACAAGGCGCGCGGCCGCATCGTCGGTTCCGAGCAATACCTCACCAAGCCATTCACGCGTGAGGAACTGCTCGACGCCATCCGTACCCACGTGGCGGCCTGAGCCAAGGGAAACGCCATGGATGCCGCTTCCCTCACCCGACACCCCGCGCCTGATGGCGCCTGCCAAGGCCTCCTGGAGGCACAGGCATGATCCGTACGCCCTTCGACATCCTGGCCGACTACGAACGTCGCAGCCTGGCCCACGCCGTGGTCCTGCCGGAGGTGCGCACCAACGCCGACCAGTGGCGTGGCGTGGCCTACCGCATCGGCTCGCGCCGGCTGGTGTCCAGCTTCGATGAGGTGGTCGAGATCGTGCCGATCCCGCCGGTGACCCCGGTGCCGGGCGCCCAGCCATGGCTGCTGGGCGTGGGCAACCTGCGCGGCAATCTGTTCCCGGTGATCGACCTCAAGCAGTTCCTGCAGGGCGAGCGCACGGTGCTGCACGAAGGTCAGCGCGTCCTGGTGATGCGCCAGGCCGGTGGCGACGTGGCCCTGACCATCGACGAACTGTACGGGCAGCGCAGTTTCGGTACCGAACAGGCCACCGCGCCAGGCGCGTTGGCCGATGGCCGCTTCGGGCACTTCGTGTCGCAGGCCTTTGCCAGCGATGGCCAGGATTGGGGGGTGTTCGCGCTGTCGTTGCTGGCGCGCACGCCGGAGTTCAGGCACGCCGCGCAGTAAGGCGCGGCGGGTCAACGACCGCTTGGCTGGGGAAGCCGCGGTCCGTGTTCACTGATGCATTTTTTCCAGGGGTGTAGGAATGAGTACTGCGGCGGAAACTCCCAAGGCCAAGCTTGGCGGCATGGGAACCACGTTCTGGGCGATCCTGCTGATCGTGTCGTTCCTGGTGGTGGCGGCCAACACGGCTTTCTCGACCTACCAGGGCAGCCGGCTGTCCGGCGCCGGGACGGGCGCGGCCGACCTGCAGGTGCTCTCCCAGCAGCTGGCCAACCAGGGCAATGAGGCCGTCGGCGGCAACGCCGAGGCTTACGCCGCTTTCAAGTCCACCCGCGGCAAAATCAACCAGACCATCAGCTCGCTGCAGTCGCGCTTTGGCGAAGAGCCGGGCGTGAAGGGGGCACTGGATCAGTTGTTGGGCACCTGGAAGCCGCTGGATGCCAGCGCCAACCAGATCGTCAGCGCCGAACCGGCCGTGCTGGCGCTGTCGGGCAACGCCAACCGCTTCGGCGCGCAGGTCCCGCAGCTGCAGGCGCAGTTGAATGAAGTCGTGCGCGCCATGTCCGCCAGCGGCGCGCCGGCCTCGCAGGTCTACAGCGCGCTGCAGGAAGTGGTGGTCGCCGGCCGCATGGCCCGCAACGTGACCGAAATGCGCGCCGGTGGCAGCACCGCGACCATGGCCGGCGACGCGCTGTCGCGCGATGCGCTGGTGTTCGGCCAGGTGCTCGAAGGCCTGCGCACCGGCAGCGAAGAGCTGGGCATCGCCCCGCTGCGCGCGCCCGGCGCACTCGAGGCACTGGAACAGTCGCAGACGCTGTGGACCAGCATGAAGCGCGACCTGGACGCCATCATGGGCAGCTCGCGCAGCCTGTTCGCCGCGCAGGCCGCGTCCACCGCCATCACCGATGGCTCGGGCAAGATGCTCGACGACAGCAAGAAGCTGTTCGACGCGTTTTCCGCGTTCGGATCGGTCCGCGACACGCGCCTGTTCCCGAATCTCTGGTACACCGTCGTCGGCGGCGTGGTGCTGGTGATCTCGCTGATCATGTTGCTGCGCAGCCTCTACGTCACCCGCAAGCGGCAGGACGAGCGGCGCTACCAGGACCAGGTCGAATACAACAGCCGCAACCAGCAGGCGATCATGCGGCTGCTGGACGAAATCTCCTCGCTGGGTGAGGGCGACCTGACGGTGAAGGCCTCGGTGACCGAGGATGTGACCGGCGCGATCGCCGACGCCGTCAACTACGCCGTCGACGAGCTGCGCAACCTGGTGACCACGATCAACGACACCTCGGTGCAGGTGGCAGCCTCGACCCAGGAAACCCAGGCCACCGCACTCCAGCTGGCCGAAGCGGCCAACCACCAGGCCGAGCAGATCACCACCGCTTCGGACCGCATCAACGAGATCGCGGTCAGCATCGAAGAAGTCTCGCGCAACTCCAACGATTCGGCCGAGGTGGCGCAGCGCTCGGTGCTGATCGCCACCGAAGGCGCCGGCGTGGTCCGCGAGACCATCCGGGGCATGGACCAGATCCGCGACCAGATCCAGGAAACCTCCAAGCGCATCAAGCGCCTGGGCGAGTCCTCGCAGGAGATCGGCTCGGTGGTGGAGCTGATCAACGACATTTCCGAACAGACCAACATCCTGGCGCTCAACGCCGCGGTGCAGGCGGCCTCGGCCGGTGAAGCCGGCCGAGGTTTCGCCGTGGTGGCCGACGAAGTGCAGCGCCTGGCAGAGCGCACCTCCAGTGCGACCCGGCGCATCGAGTCGCTGGTCCAGGCCATCCAGGCCGACACCAACGAGGCGGTCAGCTCGATGGAACAGACCACCTCCGAAGTGGTCTCCGGTGCGCGCCTGGCCGAGGACGCCGGTACCGCGCTGGGCGAGATCGAGCGCGTGTCCAGCGATTTGAACGAACTGATCAAGAACATCTCGACCGCCGCACAGCAGCAGTCGACCGCGGCGCTGGACATCACCCACACCATGGGCGTGATCCGTCGCATCACCTCACAGACTTCGCAGGGTGCGGAGCAGACGGCCGAGTCCATCGGACACCTGACGCAGCTGGCGTCGGACCTGCGCCGCTCGGTGGCTGACTTCAAGCTGCCGGGCTGAGGAACGACACGGATGAAGTGCATCAGTGACAACACGTCCGACACCCACGTGCGGGGCCAGCGATGAGCGCTCTGCGTGAGGCGATGAGCCATGCCGTGCTCGGCTGGGTCAAGCCGGAGCTGGACCAGACCCTGCGGCTGGTCCGCGGCGAGATCGAATCCTTCGCCGACAACCCGTCAGATACCTCGCGCATGCATGTGTGCGTGGGCTACCTGCACCAGGTGCAGGGCACCCTGCACATGGTCGAGCTGTACGCCCCGGCAATGGTTGCCGAGGAGCTGGAAAAGCTCGCCCAGGCGCTGCAGGACGGCGAGGTGGCCGATGCCAACGAGGCCTGCGCCACGCTGATGCGCGGCACTGTGCTGCTGCCCGATTACCTGGAACGCCTGCAGAGCGGCCATCGGGACATCCCGATCGTGCTGCTGCCGCTGCTCAACGACATCCGTGCCGCGCGCGGCGAGACCGGGCTGAGCGAGAGCGTGCTGTTCGCGCCCGACCTGGACCGCCCCTTGCCCCACGACGTGCCGGCGACCGAGCCGATGCCCGGCGGCGCCCGCGACAGCCGCTTTGCCCAAGCGCACGAGCACCTGGAACGGGTCCTGGCCAGTTGGCCTGAAGACGGTTCCCCGGCCGATGCCGCAGCGCTGGTGTCGGCGCTGATCCCGTTGCAGCGCCTGGCCGAGCACACGGCTGCCCGGCGCATGCTGTGGGTCGCGGTGAACGTGGCCGAGGCGCTGCGCGATGGCGCGCTGCCGACGATGCCGGCCCTGCACCAGGGCTTTGCCGGCGTGCTGCGCGCGGTGCGCCA
>JBIIHJ010000189.1:0-7358 GCA_044235875.1 Pseudoxanthomonas sp. | reverse complement strand
GGGTCCACGCCGTTGTTCTTGGACTTGGACATTTTCTCGACGCTGCCGATCTGCACCGGCTGGCCATCGCTGGACAACACCGCGCCCACGATGCGGCCGCGCTCGTCGCGCTGCACGTCCACCAGGGCCGGGTTGATCCAGTCCTTGGAACCGTCGGCGTTCTCGCGGTAGTAGGTCTCGGCGATCACCATGCCCTGGGTCAGCAGGTTGGTGGCCGGCTCATCGCTGTCCACCATCCGGGCATCGCGCATGAGCTTGTGATAGAAGCGGAAATACATCAGATGCAGGATCGCGTGCTCGATGCCACCGACGTACATGTCCGCCGGCATCCAGTAATTGGCGCGCTTGTCGACCATCGTCGCCGCGCCCGGACTGGTGTAACGAGCGACATACCAGCTCGATTCCATGAAGGTATCGAAGGTGTCGGTCTCGCGCTCGGCCGCGCCGCCGCAGTCCGGGCAGGTGGTCTTGCGCCATTCCGGATCGGCCTTCAGCGGCGACTTCACGCCGTCCAGGGTCACGTTTTCCGGCAGCAGCACCGGCAGCTGGTCATCCGGCACCGGCACCGCGCCGCACTTGGCGCAATGGATCACCGGGATCGGACAGCCCCAGTAACGCTGGCGGCTCACGCCCCAGTCGCGCAGTCGGTAATTCACCCGGCGCTGGCCCTGGCCCTTGCGCTCGAAACGCTCGGCCAGTGCTTCGAAAGCGCCGCGGAAATCCAACCCGTCGAACTCGGCCGAATGGATCAACTGGAAGTCGCGGGTCTTGTCCGAATACCAATCGCGCCATTGCGTGCTGTCGTAGCTGCCTTCCGCCTCGTTACGCGGTTCCTTCAGCTGGATCACCTGCACGATCGGCAGCGCGTATTTGTTGGCGAACTCGAAATCGCGCTGGTCGTGTCCGGGCACGGCCATCACCGCGCCGGTGCCGTAGCCCATCAGTACGAAGTTGGCGACCCACACCGGCACGGTGTCGCCGGTGATCGGATGAATGGCCTTCAGGCCGGTGTCCATGCCGCGCTTTTCCTGCGTCTCCAGCTCGGCTTCGGACACGCCGCCCAGCTTGAGCTGCTCCAGGAACGCAGCCAGTTCCGGATTGGACGCGGCCGCCTTCAGCGCCAGCGGATGCTCGCCGGCGATCGACACGAAGGTCACGCCCATCAGCGTGTCAGGACGGGTGGTGAAGACGGTGAGCGCGTCTTGAACCGGCGACTCGTTGCCGCCTTCGATGTTGAACTGGATTTCCAGGCCTTCGGAACGGCCGATCCAGTTGCGCTGCATGGTCTTGACCGACTCGGGCCAGCCTTCCAGCGTGTCCAGGCCGTCCAGCAGCTCCTGGGCGTAGTCGGTGATGCGCAGGAACCACTGCGGGATCTCGCGCTTTTCCACCAGCGCGCCCGAACGCCAGCCGCGGCCGTCGATGACCTGCTCGTTGGCCAGCACGGTCTGGTCCACCGGATCCCAGTTCACCACCGAGGCCTTGCGGTAGGCGATGCCCTTGCGCAGCAGGCGGGTGAACATGCGCTGTTCGTGCACGTAGTACTCGGGACTGCAGGTGGCGAACTCACGGGTCCAGTCGATCGCGTAACCCAGCGATTTGAGCTGGGTGCGCATGTGCGCGATGTTGGCGTAGGTCCACTTGGCCGGCGCGGTCTTGTTCTTGATCGCGGCGTTCTCGGCCGGCAGGCCGAAAGCGTCCCAGCCCATGGGCTGCAGCACGTTGTGCCCGGTCATGCGCTTGTAGCGGCTGATGACGTCGGAGATGGTGTAGTTGCGCACGTGGCCCATGTGCAGCGCACCGGACGGGTACGGCAGCATCGACAGGCAGTAATACTTGGGCTTGTCGGACGTCTCGCTGACCTCAAACGCCTTGCTGGCGTTCCAGAACTGCTGGGCGGAGGTTTCGACCGCTTTGGGGTCGTAGGCGTGGGTTTCGGGGACGGCGGACATGGGATCAGGCTGCGAAGGCGGCTGCAAAGCCGCGAAGCGTACCGCAGCGCACCACCGGCTGCACCCGCAGCAGGCCGGCGGCGACCGTTGCGGTCAGCCCCGCAAGGTGCCGGTCAACGGTCGCGACGGTCCACTGATCCCCGCCAGCGCGCACCATCCGAACCACAGCAGCATCGAGATCCGCTGCGACAGCCCGTCGGCCAGCACCGCCGGCAGGACCAGCGCAAACACCACCACGGCCAGCGCCAGGATCGGGCCGCCCAGCACCAGTGCGCGCCAGTCCGGCTGGCCGCGCAGGCCCGTCGCCAACAGCAGCGCCGAGGCCAGGCTGGTCGCCCACCACAGGCCCCAGGCAGTGGCATGCAACTGCGTGGCGGTGCCGCGCAGCTGTTGCGGATCCAGTTGGAACAATCCCATCGCCACCAGCCCCAGCGCCGACAGGAACATCAGCTGCGCCCCGATCCGTTGCGGCCAGCCGGCCTTGACCGGGATGCGAAGACGCACGCCCAGGCCCACCATCGCGCACAGCGCGCCGGGCAGGATGAAGCCCAGCAGGTTGAACAATGCCGCGTTCGGCATCCCCTGTGCGCCCAGCAAGGCCACCGGATGGATCCAATGCGAATACCCGGGCAGCGCCGCACCGAAGCCCAGCACCGCCCCCAGCCAGAGCAGCGCGGCCAGCGGACTGCAGGCGCGCCACCAGCGCAGCGTCGAAAACGTCATGGCCCAGAACCGGCGATGCTCGAAAGGCCGCGCATGCGTTGAATCGAAGGAGAGAAGTTCATGCGCGGGCAGGCTAGCGCCGCGGCTGCGCGTGTCAATGGCCGTTCGCGCCTGCCTTGTATCCTCGCCGCGCCGACACCATCTGCCTGCCATTAGCCGTTGCAAGGATCCGACCCACCCATGACCGACCTGCCCCACGTCTTCAATGCCACCACCGACACCTTCGAGACCGAGGTGCTGCACAAATCCATGACCACCCCGGTGCTGGTGGACTTCTGGGCGACCTGGTGCGGACCGTGCAAGACCCTGGGACCGCTCCTGGAAAAGCTGGCTGGCGAGTACAACGGTGCCTTCGAGCTGGCCAAGGTCGATGTGGATGCCGAGCAGCAGATCGCCGCGGCGTTCCAGATCCGCTCGGTGCCGACCGTGTTCCTGGTGCGCGACGGGCAGATCGTCGACGGGTTCCCCGGCGCGATGCCGGAGGGCCAGCTGCGCGCCTTCCTGCAGCAGCACGGTGTCGAGCCGGCCGAACCTGCGGCCAACGAGGAACCCGAGGCGCTGGCCCCGCTCAGCCCGGCCGAACAGGTCGCTGCGCTGCGCCAAGCCGTCGCCGCCGAGCCGGACAAGGAGGAGTTGAAGCTCGACCTGGCCCTGGCGCTGTTGGGCACTGGCGATGCGGCCGAGGCCGAAACCCTGCTCGACGCCCTGCCCGCCAACCTGGCCACCGACGACCGCGCCATCAAGGCCCGCGCCCGCCTGGGCTTTGCCGCCCAGCTCAAGGACGCACCGCCGCCGCAGGCACTGGAAACGGCGCTGGCAAAGGACGAGGCCGACCTGCGCGCCCGCCATCTGCTGGGCGTGCACAGGCTGGTCGCCGGCGACGCCGAAGCCGGCCTGGAGCAGTTCCTCGAGTTGCTGCGCCGCGACCGCACCTGGGAGGACGGCCTGGCCAGGAAGTCGCTGATCGACGCCTTCCGCGTGGTCGAAGACCCCGAGCTGGTCGGCAGGTACCGCCGCAAGATGTCCTCGCTGCTGTTCTGACGCGGCTGCCGCGGAGCAGCGCTGTCACAGGTCGCAGTCGGCCACATTCGGCAAGCCATCCTGGTCTTGACAGGCATGTGGCGATAGCCGCCGCCGCGGCGGCTGCGTTGCATTTCAAGGCGGCGCCTGAGCGGTATGCGACGCCAAGGAAACCCTAGGGGAGTTTCCCAAAAAGGGGATTGCCGCAAGCTCAGCTCAACAGGAGCGTGCCGGAGGCGCAAGGCAGCGGCCAGGGGTTCTGTCGGGGCGATGCGGGTCGCCCCCATACCTATGCGTATGGTAGCTTCGCCTTCCGTCCGAACGCCGCGATGCATCCGTCGATGAAGCCCTCTACCCTGCGCCACGGTCTGAACCTGTGGCCGCCGTTCCTGTTCACCGGCATCCACGTCGCGGCCATCGCCCACGACTGGCGGCACGCACGGGTGGAGCTGCGGATGCGCCCCTGGAATCGCAACTACGTGGGCAGCCATTTCGGCGGCAGCCTGTTCGCGATGACCGATCCGTTCTGGATGCTGCTGGTGATGCAGGCCATGGGCCGCGACTATTTCGTCTGGGACAAGGCCGGCGAGATCGAATTCGTCAAACCTGGCCGCGGCAGCGTGGTGGCCGACTTCCGCATCACCGAGCAGGTGCTCACCGAAATCCGCGCCGCCACGGCCGGCGGCGCCAAGCACCTGCACTGGTTCGACGCGGAGGTCACCGATGCCAAGGGCGATGTGGTCGCGCGGGTGCGCAAGCAGCTCTACGTCAGGCTCAAGCCCGAGGCGCGCGTGAAGCCAGCCGCCGTCGCCTGACGCAGCGCCGCCTGATCAGCGCCCTTTGCCGAGCCGCGAGCCAGGCAGAGGAATCTCCCAGCGATCCTGGCCTTCCCGAGGCTCGAACAGCGCCATCGACAGCGTGCCGCGCCCGCGATCCAGCGCAAGCGCACGCCCGCGTTTGAGATCGGCTGGCAGGTCGTCGAGGCCGGCATCGGGATGCGCCCGCAACCATAGCAGCACCGCCATCACACGCAGACCGGCCATTCCGTCCTGTGCCCGGCGACTGTAGGCATCCATGCTGGGGGGCTGGATGCTGGCCAGCGTACAGCCCACCGCATTGGCGATACAGCTGAAATCCCAGGGACGCATGGCCATGGACATCGGCGTGGCGACCGGCTTATCGGAGGCGAGCTGGGCCTGACCATCGTGCTGGCAAGGCCAGGACAGGCGCGGCGCGAAACGGGCGACGGTCTTGTTCGGATCGAACAGCCACTGTCCACGGCGCGGTCCAACACCTTCCACCGATTGCCAGGCATCCTCGGTGATGCCCGCCTGCATGAAGGCGAACTCGCCCTGCATCATGGCGCACACCGGCGCACTGTCGGCCAGTGGTGCGAATGCTTCCATGCAGTCATCGGGCAGCGCTGCATCAGCAGGCAGCTCAGCCAGCATGTCGGCCAGCAGGCCGGCGCTTCCGCGCAGCATCGCCAACGCAACCAGGCCGCCGATCAGAGAGTCCGGCTGCTTCCACATCATGCGTGCGATCCGCGCATCACTGCACACACCCAAGAGCGCCTCCTGGTGGTGTCCACGCACGAAAGCCAGCGCGCGTTCGGTCTGCGGCACCGACAGCAACTGATAGGCAGGCATCGGCATCGATGGGCCCGGCGCGAACACATTGCGCACGTAATCGGCTTCGCCCAACGCTTGCACGCGCGCAGACAACGCGGCGTTACCCGCGACCGACACCGCGTATCCCGCCTGGTCACCGCGCACGCGTGCCAGGCAGTCGCGATCCTTCCAACTGCAGCGTCGCAGGCCCGGCATCTCTACCGGCTTCTGGCGCGGCCAGCGCGCCTGCGCCGTTGACGCGAACACGTCGGAACCAGACGGCGCGCGCGCCAGGTCAGCCGCAAGCACGGCTTGCTGTTCGTCGGAGGGCACCGGGTAAGGCAGCAGCCACAGCTGGGCAAATCCATTCCTGCCGGAGGGCGCCGTAGAAGGCTGCAAGGCCCGCAGGGCCTGCCGTTCGGCCGCGCTTGGCCCGCTGAATCGGGAGATGCCATATACCGCGACCAGCATGATCGCGATGGCCAATACACCCGCCGCCAACACTTTCAACGCACGCACCATCGCACTGCTCCTTCCCCGAAACACGCCATCCGTCCGGGATGGCTGCGCCCTACAATATCGCCATGTCTAACCCCATCGCACCCCGTCCTTCCCTGCAGGGCTTGTTCCTGACCGGCCTGCTCACCCTGCTTCCGATCTGGTTGACCTGGGTAGTCATCAAGTTCGTCTTCGTGCTGCTGTCCGATGCCAGCAAGCCGCTGGTCGAGCCGATCTCGCAGCAGATCGCGCGCGATTTCCCCGGCGCCGCACCGTGGTTCACCGGCGTGTGGGTGCAGAACGTGATCGCGCTGATCGCCACGCTGCTGGTCATCCTGCTGGTGGGTTTCCTCACCCGGCGCGTGGTCGGGCAGACGCTGCTGCGCTGGTTCGAATCGCTGATCCGCCGCGTGCCGCTGGCCAGCACGATCTACACCAGCGCGCGCCAGCTGCTGGACATGCTGCAGACCAAGCCGGGCAGCACCCAGCGCGTGGTCCTGATCGACTTCCCGCACCGGGACATGAAGGCCGTCGGCCTGGTGACCCGCGTGATGCGCGAGGAAGGCACCGGCCGCGAACTGGCCGCCGTGTACGTGCCGACCACGCCCAACCCCACCGGTGGCTACCTGGAAATCGTGCCGGTCGATCTGCTCACGCCGACCGACTGGACCGTCGACCAGGCGATGAGCTTCATCATCTCCGGCGGCGCGGTGGCGCCCGAATCGATGCCCTTCACCCGCACCGGCGACCGCATCGCGTGAGTGTGGCGCCGCGCACGCTGGATGACCGCGCGGTGAGGCTGTTCATCGCGCTGGCGGCTTTCCTGTGCGTCAATGCGGTGCTGGCCGAGTTCATCGGGGTCAAGATCTTCGCCCTGGAAGACACTCTGGGCATCGCGCCGCTGCAGTGGAACCTGTTCGGTGAGAGCGGCTCGCTGAGCTTCACCGTCGGCACACTGCTGTGGCCGTTCGTGTTCGTGCTGACCGACACCATCAATGAGTTCTTCGGCCGCAAGGGCGTGCGCTTCATCTCGTGGGTGGCGGTGGCGCTGATCGTCTACGGCTTCCTGTTCGCATTCCTGGCGATCAGGACGGCGCCGGCCGGCTGGTGGGTGGGCGCGGCGGCCCACCAGGGCGTGCCGGATTACCAGGCTGCATTCGCCGCGATCTTCGGCCAGGGCATGTGGTCGATCGGCGGCTCGATCGTGGCCTTCCTGCTGGGCCAGCTGATCGATGTCTCGGTGTTCCACCGGATCCGAAACGCCACCGGCGAAAGACACGTATGGCTGCGTGCGACCGGCTCGACCGCGGTCTCGCAGCTGGTCGATAGTTTCGTGGTGATCTACATCGCCTTCGTGCTTGGCCCGCAGCACTGGTCGATGCAACGCTTCCTGGCGATCAGCACGGTCAACTATGGCTACAAGATGCTGGCGGCAGTGGCGATGATCCCACTGCTGTACCTGATGCGGCACGCGATCCGTGCCTATCTGGGTCACGCACGCGAAGAACAGCTGCGCATGGAAGCGGCTGCGGAGTGAGCTGATTCCTGTGGCGCG
>JBIIHJ010000188.1:0-7367 GCA_044235875.1 Pseudoxanthomonas sp. | reverse complement strand
CAGGACCAGGGCGCGCGGGCGACGCGGGCCGCGCGTGACTTCCTGCGGGTTGGTGCCCAGGTGCTGCAGCAGCGGCAGGCCGAACGCGGCGGTCTTGCCGGTGCCGGTCTGTGCGCCGGCCATCAGGTCACGGCCGGCCAGGGCCAGCGGGATCGCCTGTTCCTGGATCGGGGTCGGGGTTTCATAACCCTGCTCGGCCAGCGCACGCAGCAGGAACGGGGCAAGCCCCAGGTTTTCAAATGACATTGGAAAAGCTCCGGAAGCACGCCCGACCACGATGGAAAACGCCGCAGGCGCGGCGCACCAAAGGCGCCACGTGCCACGAAAACCGCTGGAAGAGCGTGTGTTGCCCGAAGCGTTCCCTAACCGCGCTGCGAGTAACCTGTTTGGCGACACTGCCGACAGTGGCAGGGCCGTCTTTGCGAAGCGAGAAGGCGTCGGAGGATGGGTGGGCGAAGCGGGCCGATGGCCCATTCAACGCCGGAAGTCCCTTCAGGGGAAACACGACTGCCGCTAAAGCGAAGCGCCGGCATGGTAACCGATCCGCGCCGTTCCTGCCTGGCCGATGACAGGCGGTTCACCTTGCGGTGCGGCGTATCATGGCCGTACCGAACCCCCACGGAGGCTTCGCGCCTACGATGAGCAGCCTGCGCATCCATCGCAATGCCCCGGGCGACCAGGTGCCTGGCCCCGGGGTGACCGGTGTCACCGGCCACGGTTGCCAGGTCTGCCTGGTCCGCCACCTGGCCGTGTGCACCGCACTGCCCATCGACCAGGCCGGTGCGCTCGAGGCGCTCACCGGCGATCTGGAGCTGCGGGCCGGCGAGCTGCTGGCCCGCGAAGGCGAGCAGCGCCGCTACGTCTTCACTGTCCAGACCGGCGCGCTGCGCCGCACCCGCACCCTGGCCGATGGTCGACGGTTGGTGGCCGGCTTCCTGATGCCGGGCGACTACATCGGCTTCAGTGGCTCGCCCCAGTACCGCCACACCATCGAGGCGATCACCGACTGCCGTCTGTGCGCGGTTTCGCACCAGGGCATGCGCACGCTGTGCGAGACCTACCACGGGCTGGAGCACGAGCTGATGCAGCGGGCTTGCATCGAGCTGGACGCCACCCGCGACAAGCTCATGGCCCTGGCCAGGATGACGCCGCCCGAGCGCCTGGCCGGCTTCCTGCTGGACATGGCCCAGCGCCGCCAGCGCCAGGGCCTGGACCAGGCAGTCATCGCCCTGCCGATGACCCGGACCGACATCGCCGACTATCTCGGCCTGACCATCGAGACGGTGAGTCGCTGCTTCACCAAGCTGCGCGGCGAAGCCCTGATCGCCACGCCCGATCCGCACACCGTGCAGCTGCTGGACCGCGGCAGGCTGGAGCTGCTGGCCTCGGCAGGCGGTTGATGCAACTGGTCATCCTGCCCGTGCTCGATGGCACGGGGCAGCTGCTGACCGACTTCACCGACGCTGTGCTGCCGTTCTTCTCCTCGGTCTCGGTGGTGCGTTATCCGACCGATCGCGTGCTGGACCATGCCGCACTGGCGCAGTTCGTCAGGCGCCGGCTCCCCGTGGATGAGCCGTTCGTCCTGCTGGGTGAGTCGTTCTCCAGTCCGCTGGCTATCGCCATTTCAGCCGATGCGCCTGCGCGTCTGCGCGGCGTGGCGCTCTCCACAACCTTCGATCATCAGCCTGTTCCGCAGCTTGCGCGGCTTTCGCCATTGACGACCTTCGCGCCGGTGCACTGGCTGCCGGCATTCCTGCTGTCCTGGGCGCTGCTGGGAAGCTGGGCGACGCCCGCACTGCAAAATGCAGTGACGCGCGCGCTGCACGATGTGTCCAGCGTGGTGCTGCGCGAACGTGCGCGGCAGGCGATGCTGATCGATGTGCGCGATCGCGTGCCACGGATTTCGGTGCCACTGCTGTACCTGCGGCACGTCCGACCGGTTGCTGGAGGTCGATGCCGGTCCGCGCATCGTGCGAAGGGTTCAGCACGGGCGCCTGCTGGACATCGCCGGTCCGCATCTGCTGCTGCAGGCGCAGCCCACACCCTGCGCGGAAGCGGTTGGCGCTTTTGCTGGCGAACTGGCAGGGCGCGCGCCTAGAGATTGATGCTGTAGGTGATGAACAGGCAAGCGGCGGTGAGCAGGACCATCGCGGCGATGAAGGCGACATCGGCGATCTGTTCCAGGCGGTGATTGCGGGCGTTGGTGCGCAGGGCGAAGTACGACACCAGCGTGGCGATGAGGAAGATCACCGCATCCCAGGAAAGCAGGTCATCGGCGAGCGTGGCCTTCTGGTTGACCGCCAGGGCCACATGCAGCAGGCCGACGCCGGTCAGGCAGACACCCACCATGGCCGCGGAAATCGGGCAGATCAGCTTGCAGATCTTCTCGTCGAGCTGACGGACGTTGGCGGGTGCTTGCATGGCGGGCAACGCGGACGGGAAGGTCGGCCGAACTCTAGCGCGCTGCCGACGCGCACGTGCCTGCTGGCGGGTAAACGCGGCGGCTCAGGCGCGCGGCGCGGGTGCGCGCCACAGCATCGCCAGCGACTGCGGGTGGATCAGCCGCCATCGCGTGTTGAACGCGGCGCATTCCAGCATCCATGCCGGATCCGGCATTAGCGGGCGCAAGCGGCATCGATCCGCCCTTGCACGAAGGCATCGGCAGCCGCGGGATGCATGGGGCAGCAAATCCCTTACCTCAGAGCCATCAGCCGAGCAGATGGCGCGCTGATCACACGCGGGCCAGGTCCAGTTCCAGGCGATCGGCACGGGCGAGCAGCGCATGGTTCGCCGGGGCTGCTTGCGCGCCGAGCAGCAGGATGTTGCCCACGATCCAGTGCGGGGGGACGATCACACCAGTCACGCGCAGAAAAACGGGAGGGTTGGTCGTGTCGGCGCGCGTGTGGGTGCCGGACCGGGCCCGCATCGAGGGGCCGCGCGGACATCGTAGCGGGGCCCAGTCCAGGCGGTGAGGCTGCGGGACAGGATGATGCCGGCGCCGCGCGACCGGGCGGTGTGGTCTTGAGGCAAGCGCGACGCCTGCGCGGAAAACTTCAGCTTGCGGCCGACGGGATCCAGCTTCGAAAGGCCAGGTTGCTATGGCTTCTGCCTGGTAGCACGTTGTTCCGGCCGATCCAGGTAAAGCGTGACCACGTAGTACGGCTTGCCCTGGACTTCGTTGTGCTTGAGGCTAGCAAAGACGAAGGCATCGGCCGGCTGTCTTTGCGGCGAAAACTGGACCTTCCCGACCTGTTCGATGCGTTGGTTGACGTCTTGGACGAACGCAGTCTCGCTTGCGGCCTCGCCAAGCGTCGGTGGGGTCAGATCCGGGGTTTCGAGGCTGCCAAACACCCTGTTGCCCGATTGGTAGAGCGCGAGGAAAGCCAGCACCGCAGCGTGTTGATCAGTGCCTTCGTAGGTGTAGATGCCAATGCGCCGCAGCTGGCTGTGTTCAAAGAAGAACTGGAAGTTCTGCTGCTTGCCGTCAAACCTGGCCTGATAGGTTTCCAGGTCGCCGTTGCTGAAGGCGCGATAGGGTCCGCACGCTGACACTGCGCGAACCTGGTCCTGCGACATGCCGAAGCTCCAGGGAATGCCCTGGCAGGTGTCGGCGGCATTGGCTGACAGGCTCACAAGGAGCGTCACGCCGGCCAGCCATCCTGCGATGCCTGTTATGCGCATCCCGATCTCTCCCTGTCGGGTGGACTGTACATGGCGGTGGCGCGCGAGCGCGCTGTCGGGCAGCAGGTCCAGGCCGGGCCTAGTGCCCGTGGTCGTCCGGATGCAGCGCTCCATCGACCAGGCGCCAGCTTGCATCGGCCCATCCTGCCGGCAGGGTGTCGTGGGTGATCACGATGACGGTGCGGCCGGCGGTGGCGGCCGCCAGGTCGCCGAGCAGGGCCTGGGCGGTGTCCACGTCCAGGCCTTCGGTGGGCTCGTCCAGGACCAGCAGTGGTGCATCGCGCAGCAGGGCGCGGGCCAGGGCGACGCGGCGGGCCTGGCCGGCGGACAGGGTGCGGCCGTGTTCGCCGATCCAGGCGTCGAGCTGGCCGGGCAGGCCGCGCACCAGGCCCTCCAGCCGCACCTGCGCCAGCACCTGCCACAGCCGGACATCGTCGGCGTCGGCATCGCCCAGCAGGAGGTTGTCGCGCACGCTGCCGGCGAACACCGGCGCGTCCTGTGGCAGCCAGGCGACCTGCCGGTGCCAGTCGGCCTGGGCGAAGTCGCGCAGGTCCGTGCCGTTGTAGCGCACGGTCCCGGCGTCGGGATCGCGCAGGCGCAGCAGCAGCGCCAGCAGCGAACTCTTGCCGCCCCCGCTGTCGCCCGTGATGGATACGCGTTGGCCGGGCGCAATCGGCAGGTCGATTCGGTCCAGCACCAGCGGCTGCGCATCGGACCAGCGGAACGTCACGGCGTGCAGGTCGAGCGCGGCATGGGCCGGCATCGCGATGGGGAGTCCTGGATCGACGACCGCGGGGCGGGCTGCGACCGTGGCATCCAGGCGTTGCCAGGCACCACGGGCGGCCTGGAGTTCGCGCCAGGCCAGCGAGGCGCCTGCGCAGGCTTCCAGTGTGGCGACGGTCATGAAGAACAGCCCGGCCGCCGCCGGTGCGGACAGGCTGCCGGCCGACGCTGCCGCCAGCAGCAGCCCCAGCACGCCGGCCAGGGTCAACGCGGTGAACCAGCCGTGTGCAAGCGTGCCCAATGCCAGCCGCTGCTTGCGCTGGCGTTCGCTGGCGGCCAGCTGCTGGCTGGCGGTGTCGATGCGGGCGAACCAGCTGTCCTGGGCCTGCAGCGCGGCCAGGTCGGTCGCGCCCTGCACCGCATCGAGCACATCGGCGCGCAGCGTGGCGCGGGCCTGTTCGCGTCGGCGTTCCTGCGCCTGGGCCCCGCGCGTGGTCAGCCAGGGCAGGACCCCGGCCAGCAGCACGCATGCCAGCAGCAGGACCACACCGACGGCCGGCGATGCGCACGCGGCCAAGGTGCAGGCGATGAGCACCAGGACGCCCAACGCCAGCAGCGGGCCGAACGCGCGCACCAGTCCGCCTTCGACCCGTTCGATATCGGCCACAAGCTGCGACAGCAGGTGGCCGGTGCGCAGCCGGCCCAGCCCCAGCGGCGCCAGCGGCAGGGCGCGGCGGAAGAAGTCCAGGCGCAGGTCGCGGCCGATGCGCAGGGTCACGTCGTGGCCGATCAGCTTCTCGCCATAGCGCGAGAGGATGCGCACGAAGGTCAGCCCGCGGATGCCGGCCGAAGGGCCGAACAGATTGAAGCCCAGTGCGCCCACGCCGGCCAGCGCCGCGGCGGTGAGGAAATGCCCGGCCAGCCCAAGCAGCGCCGTCCCGGCCAGCAGGGTCACGGTGAGCAGCAGCAGCGTCAGCGCGATGCCGCGGCGATGCAGGGTCAGCAACGCGTTCATGCGGCCCTCCGCGGTGCCTGCCGCTGGCCATCGGGCAGCCACAGCACCTGGCCGATGCGCTGCATGACCGCTTCGCTGTGGGTGGCGATGACCAGGGTGCGCCCCAGCGAGAAGTGCAGGAGTGCTTCGAGCAGGCGCGCCTCGGTCTGTGCATCGAGAAACGCAGTGGGTTCGTCCAGCAGCAACAACTGTGGGTCCTGCAGCAGCACCCGGGCCAGCGCGACACGCCGGGCCTGGCCCCCGGACAGGCCGAAGCCGCCTTCTCCGATGCGCGTGTCCAGCCCCTGCGGTAACGCGTGGGCAAAGGCCATGACCTGGGCCGCTTCGGCCGCGGCATGCAACTGCGCCTCGGTGGCCCGTGGCGCGGCCACGCGCAGGTTGTCGGCGATGGAGCCACAGAACAGGTGCGGCCGCTGCGCGGCATAGCCGATGCGCAAGCCGTTGCGGCGCAGCAGCTGGCCCTCGTCGGCGGGCAGCCAGCCGGCCAGGGCCTCCAGCAGCGTGCTCTTGCCGCAGCCGCTGGGCCCGGCCAGGGCGATGTGCTGACCGTGGTCGAGCGCGAAGGACAGTTGTGCCAGCACCGGCTGCGGCGCGCCGGCATGGCGCAGGGTCAGCGTGCGCGCCTGCACGCTGACGCCGGTTGGCAGCGTGGGCGGGACAGATGCAGGCGGCGCACTGGCGGGGGCTTCATCCGGATGCTCCAGCGTCGCATCGATCCGGGTGATGGCCGCCAGCGCGTTGGCGCGGTCGTGGTAATGGGTGGCCAGACGGCGCAAGGGGGCATAGACCTCCGGCGCCAGCAGCAGGCAGAACAGGCCGGTGGCCAGGTCCAGCGGCGCGCTGCGGAGGTCGAGCATGCCCAGGTAGGTCAGGCCCAGGTACAGCGCGACCATCGCCACGCCCATCGAGGCGAAGAATTCCAGCACTGCCGAAGACAGGAAGGCGATGCGCAGGACTTTCAGGCTGCCTTCGCGCACGCCATCGGCGGCCGCGCGCACGCCCTCCAGTTCGCGCTGCGCGCGGCCATACAGCCGGATCAGGCCCAGCCCGCGCAGGCGATCGGCGAAGTGCGCGCCCATCCGGGTCAACGCATCCAGCTGGCGCTCGCTGGCCGCCTGGGCCCCCCAGCCGACCAGGGCCATGAATACCGGAATCAGCGGCAGGGTCAGCAGCAGGATCCCGCCCACGATGCGGTCCACGCAGAACACCGCCACCAGCAGCGCCAGCGGCACCCAGGCCACTTCCGTCCGCGCCAGCAGGAAGCCGCCGACGTAGCCATCCAGTGCATCGACGTGGCTGCCTGGCAGCTCGGCCAGGGCGCCCGCGCGCTGGTGCCGCAGCCAGAGGGGCCCACGTGCCTGCAGCCGCCGTACGATCGACAGGCGCAGCTGATGGCGAAGCACCTCGACGGCCGCATCTGCCTGCCGCCGCGCCGCCCAGTGCAGCAGCGCCCGCAGCCCGCCCACGGCCAGCAGCCCGCCCAGCAGTGGCAACACCGAGGCCACGGGCTGGTGCGCGGCCAGCACCCGCTGCGCGGCCAGCGCGATCAACGCGGCCTGCGCGGCCAGCCCGCAGCCGGCCAGCACGGTGGCCGCGCCCGCCCGCCGCAGCCGGCCACGGACCGGCGCGGTCAGGGCCTGTAGCTGCTGGGTGGGCGTGGCGGACGGGGCGGCGATCATGGCCAGGGCGGGACGCGGGAACGGCGAAGCCCCGATTGTGCGCCCGGACCGCACGTCGGCACCTTGATCCAGATCAAGGCTGGCGACGCAGTTGCGGCGCATCCTTCGGCCAACTTCCACCGGGCCGCTGCCGCCATGCCGGACATGACCATCGTCGAACTCAGCCGTCTGCAGTTCGCACTCACCGCGCTGTACCACTTCCTGTTCGTCCCGCTGACGCTGGGACTGTCCTTTCTCATTGCCATCATGGAAAGCGTCTATGTGATGAC
>JBIIHJ010000187.1:0-7381 GCA_044235875.1 Pseudoxanthomonas sp. | reverse complement strand
GAAGTGGACCTGCAACGCAGCGAACACGTGCGCCGCATCTGGCCGTTCCTGCGCGATCGCCGCATCGATGCCTACGGCGACCTGACCAAGCGCTACATCGACTGATGCGGCTGCCCGCGCAGTCCGCATGAACGCCGCCACGCCTTTGTCGATCCGACAGGCCTGCACAGCGGACCTGCCGGCCATTACCGCCATCTACGGCGTGCAGGTGGACGCCAGCGTGTCCACCTACGAAGTCGATCGTCCCGACCTGGCCGAGATGCAGCGGCGCATGGACGCGATCGTGGCCCAGGGATATCCCTATCTGGTGGCCGAGCGCGATGGCCAGGTCGCCGGCTACGCCTACGTCAGCAGCTACCGCGCACGTCGCGCGTATCGCTTCACCGTGGAAAACACGGTTTATGTGGACAGCGCGCAGCAGGGCCGCGGTGTCGGCACCGCACTGCTGGAAGCATTGATCGACACCTGCGCGCAGCTTGGTTTTCGCCAGATGATCGCGGTGATCGGCGAGGCCGCCAACGCCGGCTCGGTGCGCTTGCACGAACGGTTGGGCTTCCGCACCGTGGGCGTGTTCCAGGGCATCGGCCGCAAGCACGGCCGTTGGCTCGATACCTTACAGATGCAGCGGGCGCTGGGTGACGGCGACGCGAGCGATCCCCTCGATGAGTAATCCATGACCGATCCTGATTCCCCCATCCTGCCCGCAGCGCCCATGCTCGACGATGCCGTCGAACAACCCATGCGCGTGGTCGAGCGCGATGGCGTGCGCTATACGCTGCTGGGCACGGCCCACGTGTCCAAGGCCAGCGTCGATGCCGTGCAGCACGCCATCGATTCGCATCCCTACGACGCGGTCGCGGTGGAACTGGACACCCAGCGCCTGCAGGCCCTGAGCGATCCCGACCAGCTGGCCAAGCTGGATCTGGTGCAGGTGATCCGCAAGGGCCGCGTGGCGCTGTTTGCCGCCAACCTGGCCTTGGCCGCCTACCAGCGCCGTCTGGCCGAGCAGTTGGGGATCGAGCCGGGCGCTGAACTCAAGCGTGCGGTTTCGGCAGCGCAGGAGCGCGGCATGGCCGTGCACCTGATCGATCGCGAGGTGGGCCTGACCTTCAAGCGCGCGTCGGCCAAGCTAGGCTTCTTCGGCAAGCTCAAGCTGGGTACCAGCCTGCTGGGCGGCCTGTTTGCCTCCGAGGAAGTGGGCGAAGCGGAAATCGAGCAGCTCAAGCAAGGCGACATGCTCGAAGCGAGCTTTGGCGAGTTCGCCAGGGAGAGCCCGGCGCTGTTTGAGGCGGTGATCGCCGAGCGCGACCGCTACATGGCGGCCGCCCTTCGACAGACCGCCGGCGACGCACGCGAAGTACTGGCCGTGGTCGGCGCTGGCCATCTGCAGGGCCTGGCCCGGCACCTGGCCGAAGACCAGGGCGATCCGGCCACCGTACGCGCCGAACTGGAGCACGTGCAGGCCACGCGCAAGCTCCCGTGGATCATGATGCTGCTGAGCCTGCTGGTGCTGGGCGGCATCGCCTGGGGCTTCTACAGCGGCGGCATGAAGTTCGGCAGCACCCTGCTGCTGCAGTGGCTGGCCTTGACCGGCGGACTGGCCGGCCTGGGCTGCCTGGTCGCCGGTGGTCATCCGCTCAGCATCCTGGCGGCGATCATCGCTGCACCCCTCAAGCCATTCCGGCCGGGCCTGCCGGCGGGCGCTTTCAGTGCCCTGGCCGAAGTGCATCTGCGCAAACCGGCGTATGGCGATTTCCTGGCGCTGCGCGATGACGCGCAGACGCTCAAAGGCTGGTATCGCAACCGCGTGTGCCGGGTGGTACTGACCTTCCTGCTGACCAACCTGGGCAGCATGATCGGCTTCTGGATCACTGGCGCACTGATCGCGGGCAAGCTGCTGCGCTGAGTCTTCCATGGAGACCGCACGCCTGCACGGCGTGCGGCGCTTCAGCGCTTGATGGTGTCTGCAGCCGTCGTTGATGACGCTGGGCTGGGCGTCCGCTCCATCATGGGATTGCCTGCGTGGACAGCCAGCGCTGCGGGTCCTGCATCCGATACAGGCCGGAGTCGGCGGCCAGCTGGCGCAGGTAATTGCCGTGTCCTGCGCCGTAGATCACCAGCACGCGATCGCCGGCATGGGTGTTGCGGGCGATGGTGTTGAAGATGGCCAGATTCCTGCCGAACCAGTACTGGACCCAGTTGGCGCCCACCGGATCGTCCGGCGTGCCGAACAAGCCGACCGCGTAATAGCTCCTGGCATTCTCCTGCAGCCAGGCATCCGAGTTCAGGCGCTTGAGCATGTCCAGGATGGTGCCATCGCCCAGTACTTTCTGATCCTGCGTGTTCCAGGCCTCTCCTTGCGCCAGGAATTGCTGGTATTGCGCCTGTTGTCGGTGCCGGTCGATTGCCTTGAGGTAGTCGATGCTGTCTTGGTCACGGATCGGATTGAGCGTGTTCCAATCCACGGCGTGGACGCTCGACAGACCGGCGTCGCAAGCGATCCGGAACCCGAGCTGTTCGGTTTCGTCACGGGTGAGCGGGCGTGTTCCCCTGCAGGACTGGACATAGCGCTTGTCCAAGTCGGCCTGCTTGTCGTGGTCTGCCTCCAGCATGACCCGGGTTGGCTTGTAGCGCCCGATCAGCTTGGCCACTTCGGCAATCTCTTTCTGCCTGCGCTCTGACAGCACGTCGTCGGCCTTGAGGTTGTTGACGTCCCGGCCAGGATTATTCATGTGATAGCTGCCGACGAACAGGAATTCGGCCTGCGGCTGGACCGTCTGTGCCTGCGCCGGCACGCCGGCCAGCGCGGCAAACAGGGCAACGGAAACTCCCAGAAAACGATGGCGCATGCGTTTCTCCGACGAGGTATGAGTGAAGTTAGATGCCGCCCGCATCCAGAAGGTTGCCCTCCTCCGCACCCACCTGCGCCGACACGCCACGGGCGCGCCGCACCAGCCGCGCCATGCCCGCACTCAAGTCGTCCAGGATCGCGTAGATGGTCGGCAGGAACAGCAGGCTGACCACCGTGGAGAACGCCAGGCCGCCGGCGATCGCGCGCGCCATCGGGAAGTACGGCGGGCCATCGCCGCCCATCTGGGTGCCACCCACGGCGATGGGCACCATCGCCAGGATCGCCGTGCCCATGGTCATCATGATCGGGCGCAGGCGCTCGCGACTGCCCTCCACCAGCGCTTCGGTCCGCGAAAGACCGCCGCGGCGCAGCGTATTGATGTGCTCGATCATCACGATGCCGTTGTTCACCACCACGCCCATCAGCACCAGGATGCCGATGAAGGACATCACCCCGAACGCGGTGCCGGTGATCCAGAACAGCCAGAACACGCCGAAGATCGAAAACACCACCCCGGACATGATCGCCGCCGGGAACAGCAGCGATTCGAACACCGCCGCCATCACCAGGTAGATCATCAGCAGCGCTACAGCCATGTTGAACAGCATCTGCTGCATCGCCGCGCCATCGTCCTGGTAATCGCCGCCGTCGAAGGTGTAGTGATACCCCGGCGGGAAGGCCATGGCCTTGAGCGTCTGTTCCATCGCTTCGCGGCCCTTGGGCGCGGTGATCTTCTCGGCCAGGTTGGCAGTGATGGTGAGCGTGGTCTGGCGATTGCTGCGCGAGATCTGCGAGGCCGATGGCGCCATGTCGACCGAGACCATCGACATCAGCGGCACGCTGCGCCCGTCCTTGGCCCGCACGTTGAACTGCTCCAGGTCGGAGATCGCGTACTGCTCGGCGCCGGCAAAGCGCAGGGTCACCGGCACTTCGGTATCGCCGCGGCGCAGCTCGCGCAGCTGGCCGCCGCGCAGGGCGATGTTGACGAAGGTCGCCACGTCCTGGGCCGAGAACCCGAATGCCGCCGCACGCTCGCGGTCCACGCGCACTTTCAGCTCGCTGCTCTGGTCGCCGGCATCCACCCGCACATCGCGCAGCTCGGGACGGCTGGACAGCGCCGGCAGCACGTCGCGGGCGATGTCCTGCAACACCGCCGTGGAATCGCCGGTCAGCTGGACTTGCACGCCATCCGTGTTGCCGCCGTTGTTGCCATCGCCGTTGCCCAGTACCAGATCGGCGCGGGCGGACTTGGGCATCGCCTTGCGCAGCACCTCCACGCGGCGCTTGGTCTCGTCCGGATCCATCGTGTCGAAGGTCACCATGGTCGAGGCGCCTTCGGATTCGCTGAACCACGAATAGATCTGGGTGATCCCCAACGCCTTGCGTTGCGCCTCCAGCGCCTGCTCCGCGCGGCCCACTTCCGCCGACATCTGGTCGCGCGTATAGGACCCGTGGAACTGGTACTGCACCCGCGTCTCGCCCGCCGAACCGCCGCCGAACATGTCCATTTCGGTGCGCATCATCGGCACGATGCTCAGGCCCACGATCAGCACGATACCCAGCACGCTCCAGCCGCGATGGTCCAGCGTCCAGCGCAGCAGGCGTGCGTAGCGGCGCTGCATCCAGGGGATCAGCCCACGCTCGGAGCGCAGCTGCGGTGGGGTCTTCATCCGCGCAGACAGCATCGGGATCAGGCTGATCGCCACCAGCCACGAAGCCAGCAGCGAGACCGAGATTGTCACCGCGATCTGGGCCATGAAGATGCTGATCTCGTTGGTCTCGCCGAACAGATTCGGCACGAACACGATGCAGTGGCACAGCGTGCCGGCCGACAGCGCGATCGCCACATGCTTGGTGCCCAACAGCGCGGCCTTGATCGGCTCGCCGGGCATCTTCTCGCGCTCCTGGAAGATGCTTTCGACCACCACCACGGCGTTGTCCACCAGCATGCCTACGGCCAGCAGCAGGCCCATCATGGTCAGGATGTTGAGCGTGACCCCGGCGAAGTACATGAACCCCAGCGTCATCACGAAGCAGATCGGGATCGCCAGTGTCACCATCAAGGTCGATGGCCAGTGGCGCAGGAAGAAGAACAGCACTGCGATCGACAGCAGCAGGCCGATGCCGCCGGCCTCGGCCAGCTCCAGCAGCGAGGAAGTGACGTTCTTGCCCTGGTTCTCCATCACCTTGACCTGCACGTCGGCCAGCTCCGGCTGCGCGCGGATGGCCTCCACCTCGGCCAGCGCGTCGCGCGAGACCTGCACCAGGTTGGCGCTGCGCTCCTTGAAGATGTCCATGCCCACGGCCGGCTTGCCGTCCAGGCGGCGGCCGTAGTCCATGCGCGAGGGCTTGAGCTGCACGCTGGCGATGTCGCCCAGGCGCAGCCCCTTGTCGGAGACCACAAGATCGCGCAGCTGCTGCAGGTCGGCGACCTCGCCCATCGGCTGTACGCGCAGGCGCTGGCCGTGATCGTCGATCTGCCCTGCTGAAATGGAGAAGTTGGCCGCCTGCAGCTGCGTGGTCAAGTCGTTGAGATTGAGGCCATGCGCAGTCAGACGATCAGGCGCGATCGCCACTTCCACTTCATTGGGCGCAGCCCCGGAGATTTCCACGCGCGCCACGCCGGGGATGCGCTCCAGGCGGCGCTTGAACTCACGCTCGATCATGTCGTAGGAAGCGGTCATGTCGCGGTCGCCGGCCAGGCGCACGCGCAGGATCGCCTGGTCGCTGCTGGACCACTTGAATACCGAGTAGCGCTTCAGGTCGTCGGGCAGGTCGCCGCGGATCGCGTCGATGCGTTCGCGCGCGTCCGAGGCCGCGATGGCGATGTCGCGGTCCCAGTCGCTGAACTCGATGAAGATGCTCGCCGCATCGGCCGTCGCCGTGCCGCGCAGGCGCTTGATGCCGGGCATGATCGCCAGCGCTTCTTCGGCCGGACGCAGGATGTTGCGTTCGACCTCCTCCGGCGTGGAGCCCGGATACGGCAGTTGCACGAACAGGAACGGCGCGGAGATCTCCGGAAAAGCTTCCAGCGGCAACCGCACCGCCGCGATCGCGCCGATCACCAGCAGTGAAATGAAGCACATCACCGTCGTGACGGGCCGGCGAATGCTGAGCGCGGCAATGCTCATCCTGCACCTCGGGCATGGTGAAAGCCTGCCGCAGGCCCAGACGCCCACGGGCTCTGGTATCCAATGTCCAGACAGCGACTCATGGGTTGCACACCGCCACGCGCTCGGAACGCTGGTCGATCATCAGGACGCTTTCCTTCAACGCCAGCGCGCCCACCAACAGCTCGGGAAAGCGATCTGACACACGTGCATCAAGGTCGGACAGCACCAGTGCGCCAACACGTAGCGGCCCGTGCACAGTGGCCTTTTCAGTCGCGATCGAGGCATTGCTCAGCTGCCCGGGGCCTGCCTCGCTGAGCGGTCCGGTCGCCACCCGCTCGTACAGGGACTTGGGGAGCACCAGCGCCACGTTGGCACCGGTGTCCAGGTTGCCTTCGACCTGCTGGTCGCCGATCCGGACCGGCACGCGGAATGCGCGCGTGTAAGGCAGTACGCCCGGTTGATCCCGCGCCAGCGACAGCGCACGACTGAACGACAGGGTCTTGCCGGGATAGTCGATGACCAGCAGTCCGTCGGCGAAGAACCCACGCGCAAGAATGCCGTCAAAGGATGCCTGCTCACTCAGCTTCGCGCGGTAATCGCGCGTGATCGCTTCGATGCCATCCCGGCGCAGCCCATCCAGGACGATGGAATCAATGCTGACCGTGTCGGCTTGTGCGGTCTGCACGCCATCCGAATTGCCGGAAGTGCCCTCCGCTTTAAGGCCGAGCGCGGTCTTCAGGCGCGTGTCGGCGCGCGCAAGTCCGCTCGCGCCGGTATCGACTGCGAATCGAAAACCCGGGCGTCCGTTGATCTGGGCCTGTACATAGATCCGCCCATCGACCGTCTCGAATGGAACATGGACCAGCAACTGGTCGGGCCTAGGCTTCATCAGGGATCGACACGGGTCATCAGGGGCACCATCGGCCCACGCCGCGCCGCTGGTTGCCAACAGGCCTCCCAGGAGGGCGAGCAGCCACATCGCGTGGGGACGGAGCAGCGGTTCGATCAATGCAGGCATGGTGTTCTCGCTACGAAGGGCATCAGGAGAAAAGGCGGCGCGGTCACTCGGTGCAGGCAAGGCATTCAACTCGGCACGGTCGAGCGCGCGGCCGGAGCCCCGGCGCGGGCGAGTCCGGGACGACGGCGATCCAGCAGGTCATAGACCACCGGAATCACCAGCAGGGTCAGCAGCGTGGACACCAGCAGGCCGCCGATCACGGTGATCGCCATCGGCGCACGCACTTCGGCACCTTCGCCCGAGGCCAACGCCAGCGGCAGGAAGCCCAGCAGCGTGCACAGCGTGGTCATCACGATCGGCCGCAGCCGCGAGCGTGCGCCCTCCACCAGTGCAGCCTGCTTGGCCATGCCCGCGGCGCGCAGCTGGTTGACCGAATCGATCAGGATGATCGCGTTCTTG
>JBIIHJ010000186.1:0-7400 GCA_044235875.1 Pseudoxanthomonas sp. | reverse complement strand
GCACCGGCACCGGCATGGCGCCGTGGCTAAGCGTGATCAAGGATCCGGAAACCTACGAGCGCTTCGACAAGGTCGTCCTGACCCACGGCGTGCGTTTCGAAAAGGACCTGGCCTACCGCGACTATTTCGAGAACGCGCTGCCGCAGCATGAGTTCCTGGGCGAGCTGCTGCGTGACAAGCTGCTGTACTACCCGGCGGTCACCCGCGAACCGTTCCGTAACCACGGTCGACTGACCGACCTGCTGGGCAGTGGTCAGATGGCGCAGACCCTGGGCCTGGAACCGATCGACCCGTCGCGCGACCGCTTCATGATCTGCGGCAGCCCGCAGATGCTGGCCGACCTGCGCGCATTGCTGGACAGCCGCGGCTTCGAAGCATCACATCGGATCGGCAACGCCGGGCACTACGTATTCGAGCGCGCTTTCGTCGAGAAATAGCACCTGGGCCGGTGCCGCGACAAGGCAATGAGGCTCTGTCGGCGTGCCAATGCCGCGATCGCGGCTGTCACGTCCATCACATCATCGGCGCCCTGAAGGCGGCGCTGTCTGATCAACCCAATGCGTCTTCGATGTCGCCAGCCAATGACGAAGGCGTGTTGCGCGGGCCGTAGCGCTTGATCACCTGACCACTGCGGCCGATGAGGAACTTGGTGAAGTTCCACTTGATCCGTTCGGTGCCCAGCACGCCCGGCTTGTCGTGCTTCAGGCGCTGCCACAGGGGATGCGCATCCTCGCCGTTGACCTGCACCTTGGCGAACATCGGGAAGGTCACCGCGAAGTTGAGGCTGCAGAACTGGCGGATGTCCGCCTCGTCACCCGGCTCCTGATGCCCGAACTGGTCGCAGGGAAACCCCAGCACCACCAGCCCGCGATCGCGATACTGCTGCCACAGCACTTCCAGTCCACCGTACTGCGGGGTAAAGCCGCAGCGCGAAGCCACGTTGACGATCAACAGCACCGAGCCGGCCCAGTCCGAAAGCGGCTGCTCGTGGCCATTGATATCGCGTGCCGTGAATTCAAAGATGCCCCGCATGCGTCCCTTCCCCGGTTGATCCGCGCAGATCATAGGCGCTGATTAAAGACGCGGCCAGTATTGTGTGCGCTGCGTCTGGTTTCCGTATCCTGTGTCACTCAGCGTTCCCCTGCATGACAGCTGCGTCATGCACGACTTTGGTCACAGGGGTGCCGGCGCCACGCTGCGGTAGCCTCTGCGGTCCCCTGTTCTTTCGGATGCTGCACCGCATGACCACCCGCCTCGCCTTGGCTCTTGCCATCGCCCTTGGAACTTCAATGCCCGCCCACGCCCAGACCGGCACTCCGGCCAGCACTGCCCCGTCGGCCAATCCCTTCTTCGGCCAAAGCCCGTTGCCGCTGCACTACCCGCAGTTCGACAGGATCAAGGACACCGATTTCGCGCCGGCCTTCGATGCGGGCATGGCCGCCCAACTGAAGGAAATCCAGGCCATCGCCGACAACCCGGCCGAGCCGACCTTCAACAACACGATCGTGGCGATGGAAAAGAGCGGCCAGGTCCTGGACCGCGCGACCACGACGTTCTTCAACCTGGTCGGTACCGACACCAATCCTGTGCGCGAGCAGCTGCGCAGCGACTACGCGGGGAAGTTCGCAGCGCACCGCGATGCGATCTCGCTCAATGGCAAGCTGTTCGCGCGCATCCAGGCGCTGTACGACAGGCGCGACACGCTGGGCCTGGACGCACAGAGCCTGCGACTGGTCGAGAAGTACCACACCGATTTCGTCCGCGACGGCGCCAAGCTGTCCGACGCCGACAAGACCAAGCTCAAGGAAATGAATGCCGAGCTGGCCGCACTCGGCACGCAGTTCAGCCAGAACGTGCTGAAGGAGGTCAACGCATCGGCTGTCGTGGTCGATGACGTCAAGCAGCTCGCCGGCCTGAGCGAATCGGAAATCTCCACCGCCGCCGATGAAGCCAAGTTGCGCAACCTGGTCGGCAAGTACGTCATCACCCTGCTCAACACCACCGGCCAGCCGCCGCTGACCAACCTGCGCGATCGCGAACTGCGCGAAAAGATCTACAACGCTTCGGTCAACCGCGGCAGCCGCGGCAATGCCTTCGACAACACCAAGCTGGTGTCGCGGATCATGACCCTGCGCGCGCAGAAGGCCAAGATGCTGGGTTATCCCACCTACGCGGCGTACTCGCTGGAAGACCAGACCGCCAGAACGCCGCAGGCGGTCAACGACATGCTGGGCAAGCTGGCACCGGCGGCGGTGGCCAATGCCAAGCGCGAAGCGGCCGACCTGCAGAAGATGATCGATGCCGAGCAGAAGGCCGCCGGCAAGCCGAGCTTCCAGCTGGCCGCGTGGGACTGGGCCTTCTACAGCGAGAAAGTGCGCCAGGCCAAGTACAGCTTCGACGAGTCCCAGCTCAAGCCGTATTTCGAGATGAAGAACGTGCTGGAAAACGGCGTGTTCTACGCCGCCGGCCAGGAGTACGGGCTGACCTTCAAGGCACGGACCGACCTGCCCAAGTACCGCGAAGACACCTTCGTCTACGATGTCTTCGATGCCGACGGCTCGCAGCTGGCGATCTTCATCTTCGATCCGTACGCACGCGCGTCAAAGCGTGGCGGCGCATGGATGAACTCGTACGTGTCACAGTCCGAGCTGACCGGCGACAAGCCGGTGGTGGCCAACCATCTCAACATCCCCAAGCCACCGGCCGGCCAGCCGACGCTGCTGACCTGGGATGAAGTCACCACCACCTTCCATGAGTTTGGCCATGCGCTGCACGGCATGTTCTCGGACGTGAAATACCCTTATTTCTCCGGGACCGCCGTACCGCGCGACTTCGTCGAGTTCCCCTCGCAGGTCAACGAGATGTGGGCCGACTATCCGTCAGTCCTCAAGCACTACGCCAGGCACCACCAGAGCGGCGAAGCGATGCCGCAGGCCCTGCTGGACAAGGTGCTGGCCGCGGCCAAGTTCAACCAGGGTTTTGCCACCACCGAATACCTGGGCGCGGCGATGCTGGACCAGCGCTGGCACCAGATCACTGTCGACCAGGTGCCCGATGCCGCTGGCGTGATGGACTTCGAGGCCAAGGCGCTGGCCGCCGACGGCATCGCCTACGCGCCGGTACCGCCGCGGTATCGCACCCCGTACTTCAGCCACATCATGGGTGGTTACTCGGCCGGCTACTACGCCTACATCTGGTCCGAGGTGCTGGATGCCAACACACAGAAGTGGTTCGAGCAGCATGGCGGCCTGAGCCGCGCCAACGGCGATCGCTTCCGCAAGACGCTGCTGTCGCAGGGCGGCAGCCAGGACGCGATGAAGCTGTTTCAGGATTTTGCCGGGCATGCACCGCAGATCGAACCACTGCTCGAAAAACGCGGTCTGGACAGCAACGCCGACTGATCCACTCGTCACCCATTTACCGCCTAGAACAAGCCCGGCCCATGGCCGGGCTTTATTTCTGTGTATCGCCACGTCGCGACTGATCGCGTGCTTAAACGATGCGCTTCTTCGCCAAGGGGCACCGTGGGATACACCCGTCCGGCCTTGGGAAGCAGCATGCGGCCAGTTCCGATCTGCACCGCGCCCGCGATGGGCGGGTCATGCGCATCGGTCACCCCGAGCAGCTTTGTAGGTGCCCTGGCCGTGTGGAGGCAGGCTGCTCCACGCGGCGTGGTTTAAGGGCGGTGTCTGCCGCAACCCTGGGCGTGTCGTTGCGCTGCGCCACTTCCCGACTCACCGACGAGGCCTTGGGCGACGGTGGCAATGGCGAGCCGCTGACCGCGCCAGCGGCCAAGCCACCGAATGAGCGGAATGGCGCTGTTGTCCTGGCTGGATCGAGGTGCGGCGCGATGACGCCAGATGGCGTCACCGCAAGACGGGGCAGACCACGGTCAAGAAGTCTTTATCGAGGTATCACTTCTGCGCGGGCATCTGGCCTTGCGCACTGTCGACCCTCATCAGCCACATACCCGGGTGCACGATCAGGGCTTGGAACGCGGCTCGACGATGCGCTGACCGTTGCCATCGGGAATCGTGTTGTAAGAACGCCCGGTCGTGGGATCCATGACCCGGTTGGGTCCGATCTGTACTGCACCACTTACCAGCTTCCCACTCCCATCGGTCACGCGCAGCGGCCCGCTCTGCGGCTGTGTGCTGGCAGCCTGGACCGGCTTGCCCGCATCCGACGCCGGACCTTTGGCACTGATGCTCGGCGCCTGGCTGCGCTGTGCCGGGTCGCTGGCCACCGACTGGCTCGGCGTGGTGGCAGGCGCGGCTTGCGGCTTTACCGAGCTCTGGGGAGCGGTGCTGCTCAGCGGTTTGACCGGGGTGATCTGGCGCGGCTGGGAGAGCTGCTGTGCGCCGGCGGACAGCGCCACCAGCAACGGCAGGCAGGACACCACCGACACAATGGATGCCTTCATCGCACTCGCTCCTTGCTCGAATATGCGACGACGGTACGCTGCGGCGTCTGCATCGTTGGTGAAAACCCGCACCACCTCATCATCACCACGCATACATATGCGCAGCACCCATTCATAAAAAAGCGGCGCATCGCTGCGCCGCCTGATCTGCCGGTACGGGCGCTTCTCAACCCGCCTGCTGCACGGCCTCGCTGTTGCCCAGGTCCAGCGATGCGGCGGGCTTGCGGGTCAGTGCGACCTGGCGACGCGGCCTGCTCGGGAAGGAATGACGCAGGATCCGCCATGCCACCTGTCCAAACTGCTTGAACAGCGAGCCGGTGTTGTAGTGCTGGCCGTAGCGCTTGCAGATTTCGCGCACCTGCACCGACATTTCGGAATAGCGGTTGGCCGGGATGTCAGGGAAGAAATGATGCTCGATCTGGTGGCTCAGGTCGCCGGTGAGCACGTCGATCGCCGCGCCGCCGCTGATGTTGGACGAACCGCGCAACTGGCGCAGGTACCAGTGGCCGCGGGTTTCGTTGCGCACCACGTCCTTGGGAAAGGTTTCCGCATCGGCGGTGAAGTGGCCGCAGAAGATCACCACGTAGGTCCAGATGCTGCGCAGTACGTTGGCGACGATATTGCCCAGCAGCACCGGCAGGAAGAACGGACCGGCCAGCGCGGGGAAGATCACGTAGTCCTTCAGCATCTGCCGGCCCATCTTGCGGCCGACCGGGTTGAACTGCGCGCGCAGCTGCCTGAAGGTCATCTTGCCGGCAAAAACGCGGCCCAGACGCAGGTCCTGGATCGCCACGCCCCACTCGAACAGCAGGCAGAAGAGCACCGCGATGGGCGGCTGCAGCAGGTTGAACGGCTTCCACTTCTGTTCGGGGAAGATGCGCAGCAGGCCATAACCGATGTCGTCGTCCAGCCCGCGCACGTTGGTGTAGGTGTGGTGGCGGAAGTTGTGGGTCTTGCGCCAGTTTTCGCTGGTGGCGACGATGTCCCATTCGTAGGTGCGACTGTGCAGCTGCGGATCGCCCATCCAGTCGTACTGCCCGTGGATCACGTTGTGGCCGACGGTCATGTTCTCCAAGATCTTGGACAACGCCAGCAGCAAGGTGCCGGCGATGCAGGCCGGCCACAGCAGCATCGGCACAAATGCACCGCCCACCGCACCGACGAACAGCAGGATGCGGCCCAGTGCGCCGGTCCAGCGCACGGCCGAAACCGCGCGACGGATGTAGCGCGCGTCGGGCGCACCGAGTTGGGCGACCGTGCGTGCGCGGACCGCGTCCAGCTCGTCGCCGAAGCGCTGCAGTTCGTCTTGGGAAAGCGGGCGGTTGCGGTGTGCCATCACAGGTCCAAGGTCAGGTCGGTGGCCGCGGCGCTGATGCAGATGCGCACGGTGGCGTCCGGCTCGGCCGAACGCGCGTTGGTCTGGGTGTCGCGGGTGATGCCTTCGCGCTTGCTGCAGGCGCAGGTGTTGCACAGGCCCATGCGGCAGCCGGAGGCGGGCCGCACACCCTGCTCTTCCAGCGCCTGCAACAGCGGCCGGTCGCGCGGGACGGTCAGGGTGCGCCCGCTGCGTGACAGTCGCACTTCCACCGTACCGGTCTCGCCCGGCAACGCCTGCGGCGGGGTGAAGGCTTCGGCGTCGAAACGCTGCACGCGGCCTTCCAGCTGGGCGCGTGCGCTCTGCACGAAGCCATGCGGGCCACAGGCGAACACGGTGCGCTGCTCCAGTTGCGAGACCAGCGTGGCCAACTCGGTTTCGCCCACGCGCGCCGCGAATGCGCCGCGGCCGTCGTCCTCGCGGGTCAGCGCCACGTGCAGCCTGAAGCCGGCATGCCTGGCGGCCAGCGCCTGCAGCTCGTCGGCGAAGCACAGCTCGGCACGGGTGCGCGCCCAGTACACCAGGTCAAGTTCCACCGGCATGCCGGCGGCGTCGAGCTGGCGCAACATCGCCATCAGCGGGGTGATGCCACTGCCGGCGGCCAGGAACAACCACTGCCCGTGCACCGCGGCCGGCAAGGTCATCGCGCCGAATGCCGCGCCCAGATCGAAGACCTCGCCGACACGCGCATCGCGACACAGATGGCGGCTGACGCGGCCACCGTCCACTTGGCGCACGGTGATTTCGATCCGATCGCCATCCACTGCGCTGGGACTGTAGCTGCGGCTCAGGCGCGCACCTTCGATCTCCACGCCCAGGTTGACGTGCTGGCCCGGACGAAGACCGGCGAAATGCCGGTTGGTCTTCAGGACCAGGGTCACCGCGTCGGCCGAAGCCTGGCGGCGGGCCAGCAGCCGCGCCATCGGGCGCTCCCAGGTCCACAGCGGGTTGATCCGGGTGGCCCAGAAATCGAATACCGCCGGATCGATCAGATCGCCAGCGGCACGAAACGCCTGGGACAAGGGGGTGCGGGGACGACGGGGCAGGACGGCAGTCATGGACTTGCACTATACAGACGTGAAAACGAATGTCTATACACTTGTATATTCGTCGAGAGGCTATGATTCATCTGCCCATCCGCTTGGCGAAGGACTCGCCTGCCATGCCCTCCATGGATACCGCCATCGACATCACCGCAGAAGAAGCCGCCCCTACCCGCCGGGTCGGCATTTCGCGCCAAGACCTGCTGGCGGCGACCCTGCGCCTGGTCGGCCCGCATCGCGGCCTGGCCTCGCTGAGTCTGCGCGAAGTCGCCCGCGAGGCTGGCATCGCCCCCAATTCCTTTTATCGCCAGTTCCGCGACATGGACGAACTGGCCGTGGCCCTGATCGACCAGGCTGGCAGCTCGCTGCGCCAGATCATCGGCCATGCACGCCGCCGCAGCCTGCGCAAGGACACCAGCGTGATCCGCGTGTCGCTGGAAACCTTCATGGAACAGCTGCGCGCCGACGACAAGCTGCTGCACGTGCTGCTGCGCGAAGGCATGGTCGGCTCGGACGCCTTCAAGGCCGCGGTGGAACGCGAGCTGACCTACTTCGAGGA
>JBIIHJ010000185.1:0-7430 GCA_044235875.1 Pseudoxanthomonas sp. | reverse complement strand
GCGTCGATGCGATCGGTTTCCTTGAGGAAGGCGTCGTGGCCGTACGGCGAGCGCAGCACGCGCAGGTGGCCGTTGGGGCCCAGGCCCTCGACCAGCGTGACCATGTCGGCCAACGGCACCAGGCGGTCGCCTTCGACGGCGACCACGGTGGTGGGCACCGCAATCGTGGCCGGGTCGATGCGGTGCAGGTCGATGGATTCGGACAGGCGCAGGAAGGCGTTGACCGGCGTGCGCGCCACGTACTGCGCGCCGGCGGCATCGAGGTAATCCTCGGCGGCCACGCGCACGCGGCCGTTGACCAGCTCGGGCGCGGCGTCGAAGCGCTCGCCGAATTCTTCCGGCGTCCGGTAGCTGAGCATGGCGAACTGGCGCGCCAGCGACAGGCCCTGCTGATCGGCGCACTGCATCTGGCCCAGCGCCACCGCATGACGCTGCAGCGCGCGCCAGGCCGAGGCGAAGGGATGTGGCCGGTGCGCGCCGCTGACCGCGATCAGGCGCTCGACCCGCCGGGCATGCCGCGCGGCCAGGTGCTGGCCGACCAATGCGCCGTAGGAATACCCGACGAAGGCACGCAGACGGGGGATGTCCAGCGCGTCGAGCAGTGCGGCAATGGCGTCGGCCTGATCGGCCGGATCGATCGGCGCATCCAGCTGACCATCGGCGCCGATGAAATCGAACGCCAGCACACGCACGCGCGCCGGGTCCAGGGTGCGGCCGGCCCCGACCAGCGCGTTGGCCCAGCCGTGTTCGGGGAACTGCGCGCTGGCCGCGACGTGGCGATGCGCCGAAATGCCGCCGGCCAGGAACACCACTGGCGCCTCGTGCGGCCCCTGGAGTTCGTAGCGCAGCGTCAGCGTGCGCGCGCCGGCATGGCGCAGCGCCAGCACCACCGGCAGCTCACCGCGGATCGCGGGCGCAGCGGCAGCGGGCGTACAGCACGCATCGAATTCGACGGGTTCGGGAGTGTGGGCGGCGACTGTATTCACGAGGCTCATGGCGGATCCGGGAGGAACGGCCATCGAGCTTTCGCGGGGAAGCTCGCGTTCGTCGTGCATGCGATCCAACGCTGCACGATACGAACCATCTTTCGGTCAAAACGCTTCACGCGTCGCCGCAGGATTTGGCACCTACACGACACGCTGGATTGCGTCGCTGGCTGCCCCGGCTTCAAAGGGCCTGTCCCTCTGCCGGTCTCGATGGTGGGGCAAGGTTGCCAGCCCTTACCGGGCATGTCAATCGCTTTATCGGGATGAAGCGATGATTGCGACTGAAACCGGTGCCAGGCTTGTTGCGACGGGCACTCGGCGTCGACATCGCTCCCGCATAATCGTGGGCCATGACGCGTCCTTCTCTGTTCTGCGCCGCACTGGCGACCCTGCTGCTGGCCAGCTGCGCCACCGTCGCGCCGCCGGCGGCCACGCCTGCCTCCACACAGGTCCAGCCCGCGCCGCGCCCGGACGCGGTGGTCAAGGAAGCCTGGATCTCCACCGGCGATGCGGACGAGGAGCTCGATTCGCTCGCTGTCTGGCCGACCGTGGAAGGCGGTGCATGGGTGATCGCCACGGCCAAGTCCAGTGACCAGCTGGTGGTGTTCGATGCCGACAACGGCCAGCGCCTGCGCACGGTCGGCGGGCCCGGTGATGGCCCCGGCCAGTTCAGGCGCCCCAACGGCATCGCGGTGTGGGGCGATCTGGTATTCGTGGTCGAACGCGACAACCACCGTGTGCAGGTGCTGCAGCTGCCCGACTTCAGCCCGCGCGGGTTCATCGGCGCCGACACGCTCAAGGTGCCTTACGGCCTGTGGCTGCAGGAGACCGCACCGGATGAGCTGGAGCTGCTGGTCACCGACAGTTTCATGGCCGATTTCCGCGCCGGCGTGCTGCCGCCACGCGCGCAGATGGACCAGCGCGTGCGCCGGTTCCGGGTGCCGCTGGACGCGGACGGCCCGATGGTCGGCACCGATCTCGGCAGCTTTGGCGACACCGGCGATGCCGGCATGCTGCGGATGGTCGAATCCATCGCCGGCGACCCGGCGCATGACCGCCTGTTGATCGCGGACGAGGACCCGCGCGTCGGTTCGACCCTGCGCGACTACACGCTGGACGGCCGGTTCCGCGGCGCCAGCTTGCCGCGCTTTGCCGCCGATGCCGAGGGCGTGGCGCTATGGGATTGCGACGTGGATAGCGGCTGGTGGATCGCGGTGGACCAGACCAGCCCGACCCTGTTCCGGCTCTATGACCGTGCCAGCCTGGCCCCGGTGGGCACCTTCTCGGGCCAAGTCGTGGCGCAGACCGATGGCGAGGCGCTGTATGCCGCCGGCACGCCGCGCTTCCCCGATGGGGCGCTGTTTGTCCAGCACGACAACCGCGCCGTGGCCGCCTTCGACCTGCGCGAGGTCGCCCGCGCCCTGCACCTGCGCGGCAGCTGCGTGCCATGACCCCGCGCGCGGCCAGCACCGCCGCACTAGGCCTGCTGGCGCTGTGCGGCGCGTTGGCCAGCGCGCAGGCCGGCCGGAGCTACAAGTGGAAGGACGCCCAGGGCGTGGTCCACGACGACGGCGCCGCGCCGGACCGCGATGCGTCGTCCGGTGCGGGGGATGTCCTGCACCTCCAGAGCACGCCCGGCACGCTGGTGCGCCTGCGGCTGGAGCAAAGCCCGACCCGCTACCAGGCCTGGGTCGACAACCTGCTGCCCGGGCCGGTGCAGGTGGAGCTGTCCTTCACCGGCCAGCGCGGCGTGATCGCCTCTCCCGCCCTGCCCGTCCGCAAGCTGGTGCCTGCCAGCGGCCACGTGCTGGTTTCAACCCTGATCGTGGCCGATCCGCTCGCCGGCAGCGAATTCCAGCTCAAGCTCGACGCCCAGCCCGGCGATCCGCGGGCCCGGCCACTTGACGTGATGTATCGGCTGCCGTTTGCCGCGCCGGTGCGGGTCGACCAGGGACCCGGCGGACATTTCAGCCATGACGATGCGCAGAACTTCGACGCCGTCGACTTCGCCCTGCCCGAAGGCACGCCGGTACTGGCCGCGCGCGATGGCGTGGTGATGCAGGTGGAAGGTGATTTCGAGCGGGCCGGCCTGGACAAGGAAACGTTCGGCGGGCGCAGCAACTTCATCCGGATCCTGCATGGCGACGGGACCATGGCGCTGTACGCACACCTCGGGCCCGAGGGCGTGCTGGTGCGCGCCGGCCAGTCGGTCAGCGCCGGCCAGAAGATCGGGCTGTCGGGCAACACGGGCTTTTCGACCGCGCCCCACCTGCACTTCGTCGTGCAGGTCAATGCAGGGATGCGGCTGGTCTCGGTGCCTTTCCAGATGCGCGGGCCGCTGGGGGAACTGCGGTTTGCCCGTATCAACGCAGGCTCGCAGCAGCGCCAGCCTTGATGCCACGCAGCCTGGCCCGCGCGTCGCACCGGGCCTTTGGAAATGTCCGCTTGGTGGCCGGCTGTTTCGGATCGGTCGCGGGGAAGGCCCAGCTGAGCGGGCTCCGCGCTACGGAGGGCTCATTACTGGAAAGCGGCCGCCAGGAGCTACTGGGTGGCGTCGTTCAGCGTCCGTTGACGGCATTATTTATTACACAAGTGTAATATTAGCCTGTGAACAGATTCGATCCCCTCCCCAGCCGCTTCGACGCGACCGAACTGGGGCTGCAGGCCACCTGCCGCAAGCACGGTAGCTTCCCCAAGCCGGCGGCCACGATCGTGCGCATGGTCAAGTTGCTGCACAAGCTCGCCGTCGACCATGGAAACGAGCTGCTGCGCGCACACGGCCTGAGCTATCCCGAATACAACGTGCTGATGATGATCGACGCCAGCCCGGACGGTGCGCTCAATCCTTCTCTCATTGCCGACGCGGCCGGCGAGAAGTCGGCCAACGTCACCCGTCTGACCAACCAGCTGGTCGAAAAAGGCCTAATCGCCCGCCAGCCCAGCGCGCAGGATCGGCGCATGTCGCTGCTGCGGCTCACCCCGCAGGGCCAAGCGCTGATCGAGGCCTTTCTGCCCGATGTCAGTGGCCAGCTGCTGGCCTATACGCGCCACCTGGATGACGACGAGCAAGGCCAGTTGCAGCGGCTGCTGTCCAAGCTACTGCGTGGCGTGGAGGATGCGCTGTGAACGCTCCGGTCGCACCCGCCAACGCACCGCGTCCCAGCTGGACCGGGCAGGTACGCGAAGCCCTGCGTGGCGAGGGCGCCGCCTGGATGTTCGTCTTCAAGGTCCTGCTGTCGATCTACCTGGCCGGCATGATCGCGATGCGCATGGGGTTTTCCTCGCCTTCCACGGCGATGATCACGGTGATCGTGGTGATGAACCGGCAGAGCGGCATGGTGCTGGCCAAGGCGTTCTACCGCGCGCTCGGCACCATCGTCGGCAGCATTGCCGCGGTGACCATCACGGCCATGTTTCCGCAGCAGCCGGTGCTGTTCCTGCTGGCGCTGTCGCTGTGGGTCGGGCTGTGCGCCGGTGGCGCGCTGATGTTCCGCAACTTCCGCTCGTATGGCTTCGTGCTGTCCGGCTACACCGTGGCGATCATCGCCCTGCCCGCGGTCAACGAACCCACGCAGGTCTTCATCCTGGCCACCGCGCGCCTGACCGAAGTGCTGCTGGGCCTGCTGGTGAGCGCGGTGGTGTTCGACGTGGTGTTCCCCGCGCGCCTGCGCAACAGCCTGCGCACGGCCGCCAACGGCCTGATGACCGGCTTCTTGGACTTTGTCCGCGATGGCACGCGCGGCGCGCTGCCGCGCGCGCAGATGGAGCAGGCGCACCTGCGCTTCGTGCGCGAGTCGATGGCGCTGGAAGATCTGCGCTCGTCGGTGGTGTTCGAAGATCCCGAAGCGCGCGTGCGCAGCCGCCGCATGCGCCTGCTCAACCAGCGTTTCATGGCCGCCTCCACGCGGTTCCAGTCGCTGCACCACCTCATCAACCGCCTGCTGCGCGGCGATCCGGACGACGTGGTCGCAGGCGCGCTGATGCAGCTCTATCGCCCGCTGGGCGAAGCCCTGGCCGAACGCAAGGTCGGCAACCACGACGACATCACCGCGCGCCTGGAAGCGGTGCTCGCCGCCCAGCCGGCGCGCGTGACCCAGCTGCGGGCCTCGCTGCCTGCGCCGCGCCTGGACGACTTCGATACCGGCGCCTCGCTGCTGCGCCGCTTCACCGAAGAGCTGCGTGACATGACCCACACCGCCGCCGCCCTGCAGCACCCGGGCATCGGCAGGCAGATCAACCGCGCCAGCGAGAAGGTCAGCTTCCGCCATGCGACCGATCGGGTCTCGGTCGGGGTCACGGTGGTGCGCAGCTTCCTGGTCGCGCTGATCCTGGGCCTGGCCTGGATGCAGAGCGGTTGGGCCAGCGGCGCCGGGGCGATGGCCAACGTCATCGCGTTCACCGCGATCCTGGCGGCAGGCCCCAATCCCAACATCACCGCCGCGCAGATCACCAAGGGCTTTTCGATCGGCCTGCTGATGGCATTCGTGTGCGTGACCATGGTGATGCCGCGCATCGATTCCTACGGGATGTTGGTGCTGGGCACCGCGCCGTTCCTGATGCTGGCGGTGTATCTGTCCACGCGCCCGGCTTTGTTCGGCATGAGCCTGGGGATGTGCCTGGGCACGCTGGTGCCGCTGAGCCTGGGGCTGGCGCCGAGCTTCGATGTGGCCAGCTTCCTCAACAACGGCGTGGCGTTCCTGCTGGGCGCGGTGCTGGCGCTGATCGCCTTCCAGCTGATTCCCTCAGTGATCGGTACGCAATACCAGCGCCGCCGCCTGCTGACCGAACTGCGCCACCAGGTGACGCTGGCCGCGCGCGCGCCGCTGGACGGGTTGGCGCCGCGCTTTGAAAGCGTCAGCCGCGACCTGTTCCTCCAGGTGGTCACCCACACCCAGCCGGGCAGCGACGAGTCGCGCACGCTGCTGGCCTGGGCGCTGGCCGTGCACGAGACCGGCCGCACCCTGATCGAGCTGCGCCACGACAGCATCGATGCGGCCGTGCCGCATGCCATCGAAGCGCATATCGACGCGGCGGTCTCGGCGATCGCGCGCCTGTACGACCACCTGTCGCCCGCCGACCACCAGGCCGCGCTGTCGCATCTGGATGCAGCGCTGGCCGACACGGTCGTCGATGGCGCCGTGCCGCCGTCGCTGCAGCTGGTGCGCCAGCATCTGCACCTGCTGCGCAGCGCGTTGCGCGATGCAGATTCGGTCCTGGCCGGTGCGGCCGGCAGTCATCCCGACACTCCCACGGAGGCCTCCCGTGCTGCCCTCTGAAATCTCCATCGGCGGCGTGTACGTGCCGGGCCTGCTGGTCCTGGCGATGGCGCTGTTCGTCCTGTTCTGGATCCTCGATGGCATCGCTGGCCGCATCGGCCTGTACCGCCACGCCTGGCATCCGCCCCTTTTCCGCCTGGCCCTGTATGTCTGCGTGTTCGGACTGCTGGGGCTGGCCCTGCTCAACTGAAGAATGACCATGAACACCCAATCGTTGATCCGTACCGCCCTGACCGTGGTCGTGGTCCTGGCCGCCGCCTTCATCGGCCACGCGCTGTGGAAGCACTACATGTATTCGCCCTGGACCCGCGATGGCCGCGTGCGCGCCGAGATCGTGCGCGTGGCGCCGGACGTGTCCGGCCTGGTCGCCGAAGTGGACGTGCATGACAACCAGCTGGTGAAGGCCGGCGACGTGCTGTTCCGTATCGATCCGCGTCGCTTCCAGCTGGCCCTGGCCCAGGCCGAAGCCGACCTGGGCGCCGCCCAGGCCGGTGCGCGCGCGGCCGGCGCCAGCATTTCCGCCGCCACGGCCGGCACCACCGCCAGCCAGGCCGATTACGAAAAGTACGAAGCCCAGTCCGAGCGCCGCCAGCAGGCCGCCGCGGTGATTTCCGCCGAAGCGCGCGCCGATGCCGTGGCCACCGCCCGCGCCGCCCAGGCCGCCGTGGCCCAGGCCCGCGCCAACCGCAACGCGGCCACGGCCTCGCAGGCCCAGGCGCTGGCCGCGGTCGAACAGGCGCAGGCCGCCGTCGACCTGGCCCGGCTCAACCTGGAGCGTGCCACCGTGCGTGCCACCGCACCGGGCTACATCACCAACCTGGATGTGCGCGTCGGCGACTACGCCAGCGCCGGCAGCGCGCGCATGGCGCTGGTGCGCGGCGACAGCCTATGGGTGTACGGCTACTTCGAGGAAACCAAGCTGCCCCTGATCCGCGCCGGCGATGCGGCCGACGTGCGCCTGATGAGCGGCGGCCAGGTGCTCAAGGGCACGGTCGAAGGCATCGCCCGCGGCATCACCGATGCCGACAACCCGACCAGCAGCGGCGACCTGCTGGCCGATGTCAGCCCGACCTTCAACTGGATCCGCCTGGCCCAGCGCGTGCCGGTGCGCGTGCGCATCGATCCGGCCAGCATCCCCAGGGATATGGTCCTGGCCGCCGGCATGACC
>JBIIHJ010000184.1:0-7450 GCA_044235875.1 Pseudoxanthomonas sp. | reverse complement strand
AGCGTATCGGCCACGGCTTGCGCGTCGTTGGCGGCGTACTCCAGCTTGGGCCAGTGCGCGTAACGATCGATGCCGATCACGATCGCCCAGGACTTCTCGTAGCCGGTGGTCACCGTGGCCGCGGCGCTGGCGGTGCTGCGCGCGCGCGGCACGGTGAATTCGCGTCCGTTCCAACCGGCAAATTGATAGCCATCGGCGATCAGCCGGTCCAGGATCTGCGGCAGTGCCTTGACCGCGCGATCGTGGATGTCATGGAACAGGATGATGCCGCGCTGCTGGTGGTTCACCTGGTCCAGGACGCGTTGCACGATCGACTCGGGCACCGGGTCGGCCCAGTCCAGCGAATCGATGTTCCACATGATCGATTTCAGCCCGGCCGCGCCCAGCACCTGCAGGCCTTCGGCGTTGCGCGCGCCGTAGGGAAAACGGAACAGCGGCGCGCGCTTGTCGTCGACCGCGCGCAGCAGCGCATCGGTATCGAGCACCTGGTGCTTGAGCGCATCGCCGGTTTCCCTGGACAGCTGGGCATGGGTCAGGCTGTGGTTGCCCACCGCGTAACCGGCTTCCATCAGGCTGCGGCTGACCTTGGACAGCGGCGCCAGTTCGGTCTTGCCGTCTGCATCGAGCTTGCCCAGGTTACGGCCCACTTCGAAGAACGCACCGGGCACGTCGTAGCGCTGCAGGATCGCCACGATCTGGTCGGTGTATTCGCGGTGCGGGCCGTCGTCGAAGGTCAGCGCCACGGTCTTGGCCGGCAGGTCGCTGCCGAAGATCTCGCGGTCGCTGTCCTGCATCGACATCGGATACGGCTGGATCACGCCGTAGTCGCGCAGGATCGCCTCGCGGCTGTACAGCGTGCGCAGGTGGGCCACGTAATCGGCCCACTTCTCGCGCTTGAGATCGATCGCGCGGGCGCGGTCGAGGCGGCTGAAGATGCGGGTGAGTTCGTCGTTGTAGTTGCGCTCGATCTCGTCCAGCGCGTCCAGGTCTTCACCGATGCGCTTGTGCAGCTTGACCGCCGGCAGCGCCGAATCCTTGCCCACGCGGGCATGCAGGTCGCGCAGGATTTCGCGGAACGCCAGCCGATCGGCGTCGAACAGGTCCGGCGCCGATTCCACTTCATCCAGCACCGCGGAAAGCGTGTCAAAGCGCGTTGGCGTGCCGCTGGACAACAGCGCGTCCAAGCGCACGGCCAGCGCGGCGCGTTGCTCCAGCCCTTCATGGAACAGCTGCTGGCCGACGCTGCTGGACACCTGCAGCACCTTGGGGTCCTGCTGGGCCTGATCGTCCAACAGCACGATGATCTTGCGCTGGCGTGCGAGTTGCTCGCGCAGCGCGGCGATCAGTGCCTGGGCCTGGGGATCGGCGGCGGCCGGGCCAGACGGCTGCGCTGGCGGTGGCGTGCGGCTTGCGCTGGAAGGGACCGTGTCCGCGGGCGACTGACGCTGGCATCCCGGCAACACCGCCGCGGCCGCCAGCAGCAACACAAGGGAACAGGCGGAGCGGCGACGGAGCTTGATCACGGTGCTTCCAGGCATCGGTGCGGCATGGCCGCGTGTTCGAGGTATCCATAACGAAAGCCCGCCTTGCGGCGGGTCTTCGTCGAATCTTAGGCGATGTGCCGCCGGCTGGCTTACTTGCCCTTGGGCTTGAGATCGTCCTTGGTGTGGCCCTTGCCGTCGGTCTCTGGCTTGGCCAGCACCGGCTGGCCGTGGATGCGGCCCATCCACCACTGCTGGAGCAGGCTCAGGCTGCCGTTGGTAACCCAGTACAGCACCAGGCCGGCCGGGAAGAAGGCCATGGTCACGCCGAAGATCAAGGGCATGAACTGCATCATCTTGGCCTGGGTCGGATCCATGCCGACGTTGGGCGAGAGCTTCTGGGTGAGGAACATCACCGCCACGTTCAACACCGGCAGGATGAAGAACGGATCGCGCGCGGTCAGGTCCTGGATCCACAGCATCCACGGCGCCTGGCGCAGCTCGACCGACTCGTTGAGCACCCAGTACAGGCACAGGAAGATCGGCATCTGGATCAGCGTGGGCAGGCAGCCGCCCATCGGATTGATCTTCTCCTTCTTGTACAGCTCCATCATCGCCTGCTGCAGCTTGGCGCGGTCTTCGCCGTAACGCTCCTTCAGCTGCGCCATGCGCGGCTGGAAGCGGCGCATCTTGGCCATGGACTTGTACTGGGCCGAGGACAGCGGAAACAGCACCAGCTTGACCACCACCACCAGGCCGATGATCGACCAGCCCCAGTTGCCCAACAGGTCGTGCAGGTGGCTCAGGATCCAGAACAGGAGCGAACCGATCACCGCCAGCGGCGCGAACCGGCTGTAGTCCACCGCGCTGTCCAGGCCGGGAATGGCCGAGGCCTTGATCGCCTTGACCAGCTTGGGACCGACCCACAGGCGTGCGTCGGTCGCGGTGGTCTGGCCCGGCGCCACGGTGAGGCTGGGGCCGGTTTCGCTGACCAGGTAACGCTGGGTGCCGCCGATCACGCGCTCGTCCAGCGAGACCTTGGTTGGCTGCTTGGCGTCAGGCACCCAGGCGCTGAGGAAGTGATGCTCCAGCATCGCCGCCCAGCCACCGGTGGTGTCCTGGTTGAGCTTGCCGTCTTCCAGATAGTCCTTGTCGAACTTGCGGCGCTCGTACGCGCCACCCGCGGTACGCCAGGCGGCGCCGACCAGGCTGAAGGCGTGCGGATTGGTGAAGCCACCTTTGACCGGCGGCGGCGGCACGCGTTCCAGCTGGCGGTAGACCACGGCCGTCCACGGCGTGGTGCCGGTGTTGGTGACCTGGTCGGAGACGCCCACCAGGTAGTCGCCGCGCTTGACGTTAAAGGTGCGCACGATGCGCACGCCGTTGCCTTCCCACACAAACGGGATGCTCAGGCTGTCCTGGCCGCTGGCCAGGGTGTAGTCGCGTTGCGGCTGCTCGGGACGGAACACCGCGTTCTGGTCCGGGGCGGCGCCGGTCTGGGCGATGTACGCCAGGCCGGCGGTATAGAGCTGGCTCGGGTTTTCGCTGAACAACTCGACCGGCGGTGCACCGGCGTCGCGGGTCTGCGGGTATTGCAGCAGCTGGGCGCGCAGCACCTTGCTGCCGTCGATGACCAGCTTCAGCGTGTCGGTGCTGACGGTGACCTTGGTGCCCTGCACCGCCGGGGCGGCAGCCGCCGAATTGGCCGGCGCGGTGGTCTGGTCGGCCACGTTGGCCGACGGCGAGGCCAGGCCGTCGGCGCTGGGGACGCCACTGCCCTGGTCAGGCGTACCGGCGGTGGCGGCCGCGGCGACGGGCGTGGCGGGCTGGTCCTGGGCGGTCTTCCACTTGCCCCACTCCATCCACAACAAGGTCGCCACCATCAGCCAGGCGAAAATCAGGAAAACACGGGTCTGGTTCATCAGGCAGGCAGTCTCAGCCGGTAACAGCGTTCGGCGTGGAAAGGGAGGAAGGAGGGGTCAGGGACGCGGGGCGCATTGTGCCGTCGGCGTCCGGAGGGGGCAACGCACCGGCCCGCACCAGCAGCCCGAGAAAGGCTTCGCGCAGCTGCTCGGGCGACGCCGACGCCGCGGCAGGCCGGGCGACCAGCACGTAATCGCCGCCGCGCAGCTGCCCACGCAGATGACGGAACGCATCGCGCAGGGTGCGCTTGATCCGGTTCCGGCCGACCGCACGCTTGTCGACCTTGCGCGAGACGGCCAGGCCCATGCGCACCACCTCGCCACCGGCGGCCCAGTGCAGGGCCAGCATCGGCGCGGCGGTACGACGTGCGGTGTCGAACACCCGTGCGTACTCGGCCGACGTCCGCACGCGGGCGGATCGGGGAAACGTCAAACGTGGCAATTCAGAGCTCATGGCACGACAAAGCCCGCACCGTTGCGCGGCGCGGGCTTGGTGTGCAGACGCATCGCGATGTCAGAGCCGCGCGTTGAGCGCGGCGCTGGCATTAGGCGCAGAGCGTCTTGCGGCCCTTCGCGCGGCGACGGGCAAGAATCTTGCGGCCGTCAGCGGTCTTCATGCGGGCACGGAAACCGTGATCGCGCTTGCGCTTGAGGTTGCTGGGCTGGTAAGTGCGCTTGGTGGCCATGGGTCACGAACGGCTGTGGCGTGGAAAGAACCGGAAATTCTACGGGGCCGATATTTGCCGCGTCAAGCCTGGCTGTGGATCAAACTGTGGATGACCGGTGGGTCGCCGGTGCATCGTGGTACCCTGCGCGGCCCTTTTTCCTATGTGCCGCGCCGGTTTTTTCACCACCGGCGGGCTGGATGACTGATCTTAAAAATGGATGCCTGGCCCCGCTGCCTAGAACGCCTGGAAGCCGAATTGCCGGCTGAAGATGTCCACACCTGGCTCAAGCCGCTGCAGGCCGAACAACGTCCCGATGCGGTGGTGCTTTATGCGCCCAACGCTTTCATCGTCGACCAGGTGCGCGAACGCTACCTGCCACGCATCCGCGAACTGCTGGATCACTATGCCGGGCTGGACCAGGTCTCGCTGGCGGTCGGTTCGCGCGCCAAGGCGCCAGAGGCCGTCGCCGTGGGCGCGCCTGCCTCGCTGGGCACTACCGCCACCGCGCCGATCGAGCCGTTCGCCGGCAACCTGGACACGCACTACACCTTCGACAACTTCGTCGAGGGCCGCAGCAACCAGCTGGGTCGCGCCGCCGCCTGGCAGGCCGCGCAGAAGCCGGGCGACCGTTCGCACAATCCACTGCTCCTGTACGGCGGCACCGGCCTGGGCAAGACCCACCTGATGTTTGCCGCCGGCAACGAACTGCGCCGGCAGAATCCTGCTGCGCGCGTGTTGTACCTGCGCTCCGAGCAATTCTTCAGCGCCATGACCAAGGCGTTGATCGAGCGCTCGATGGACCAGTTCAAGCGCCGCTTCCAGCAGGTCGACGCGCTGCTGATCGACGACATCCAGTTCTTCGCCGGCAAGGATCGCACCCAGGAAGAGTTCTTCCACACCTTCAACGCGCTGTTCGACGGCCGCCAGCAGATCATCCTGACCTGCGACCGGTATCCGCGCGAGGTCGAAGGCCTGGAGCCGCGGCTGAAGTCGCGCCTGGCCTGGGGCCTGTCGGTGGCGATCGACCCGCCGGATTTCGAGACCCGTGCTGCGATCGTGCTGGCCAAGGCGGCCGAGCGCGGCACCCACATTCCGGACGATGTGGCGTTCCTGCTGGCCAAGAAGATGCGCTCCAACGTGCGCGACCTGGAAGGAGCGCTCAACACGCTGGCCGCGCGGGCCAACTTCCTGGGCAAGGCGATCACGCCGGAGTTTGCCCAGGAAACCCTGCGCGACCTGCTGCGCGCCCAGCAGCAGGCCATCGGCATCCCCAACATCCAGAAAACCGTGGCCGACTACTACGGCCTGCAGATCAAGGACCTGCTCTCCAAGCGCCGTACGCGCTCGCTGGCACGTCCGCGGCAGATGGCCATGGCCCTGACCAAGGAACTGACCGAACACAGCCTGCCGGAGATCGGAGACGCCTTTGCCGGCCGCGACCACACCACGGTGCTGCACGCCTGCCGGCAGATCCGCACCCTGATGGAATCGGACGGCAAGCTCAAGGAAGACTGGGACAAGCTGATCCGCAAGCTGAGCGAGTAGACAGCTGCGACGCGGCGCGGTCAGGTGGCTATGCTGTGCAGGTCGGTCCGGGGGGTGAACAACCGGTGGGCCGATGGGTCGTGAAGCTGTGGACAAGTGGTGGATCAAATCCAGCGTCAGAACTGTCCACAGGTTTTCCCACCGGGCGCGGTGCAGCTATACACCGGGTTTGAACCTAAAAAAAACGTTCAAGATCAACTGGTTGAAGGTGTTTTCCCGCAAAACCGCTCCAACCATCACCACCAGCTTTTAAGATTTATACACTTCTAAAAACATAGAGCACCGGGACACACACGATGCGTTTCAGCCTGCAGCGAGAAGCTTTCCTCAAACCCCTGGCGCAAGTGGTCAACGTGGTGGAACGTCGACAGACGCTCCCTGTGCTGGCCAATTTCCTGGTCCAGGTGCAGAACGGTCAGCTGTCGCTGACCGGCACGGACCTGGAAGTGGAGATGATCGCGCGCAGCGCGGTCGAGGACGCCCAGGACGGTGAGACCACGATCCCGGCACGCAAGCTGTTCGAGATCGTGCGCGCCCTGCCCGACGGTAGCCGGATCACCGTGACCCAGACCGGCGACAAGGTCAGCCTGCAGGCAGGACGCAGCCGCTTCACCCTGGCGACGTTGCCGGCCAATGATTTCCCATCGGTCGATGAAGTCGAGGCCAGCGAGCGAGTCACGGTGCCCGAGGCGGCGTTGAAGGAGCTGATCGAACGGACTTCCTTCGCCATGGCCCAGCAGGACGTGCGCTATTACCTCAACGGCTTGCTGTTCGACCTGCGCGACGCTTCACTGCGCTGCGTGGCCACCGACGGGCATCGCCTGGCGATGTGCGAATCCGGCCTGGACACAGGCGGGAGCCTGACCAAGCGCCAGATCATCGTCCCGCGCAAGGGCGTGACCGAGCTGCAGCGCTTGCTGGAAGGCGGCGAGCGTGTGCTGGAGCTGGAAGTCGGCCGTAGCCACATCCGGGTCAAGCGCGACGATGTCACCTTCACCTCCAAACTGATCGACGGCCGCTTCCCGGATTACGAGGCCGTGATCCCGATCGGTGCCGACATCGAAGTCAAGCTGGACCGCGAAGTGTTGCGTGCCGCGTTGCAGCGTGCGGCGATCCTGTCCAACGAGAAGTACCGCGGCGTTCGCGTCGAACTCTCGCCGGGCCAGATGAAGATCAGCGCACACAATCCCGAGCAGGAAGAGGCCCAGGAAGAAATCGAGGCCGACACCAAGGCCGACGGCCTGGCGATTGGCTTCAACGTCAACTATCTGCTGGATGCGCTGTCTGCGCTGCGAGACGAGCACATCGTCATCCAGTTGCGCGATGCCAATTCGTCCGCGCTGGTGCGTGAGGCCAGCAGCGAGCGCTCGCGTCACGTGGTGATGCCGCTGCGTCTCTGACGCCCGGATCGACGTTCCACGTGAAACACACGCAGCGCCCGGACCCGTCCGGGCGTTGTCGTTAGGGAAACCCAGACAATGCATGTCATACGACTGGCGGTCGGCGGTCTGCGCAGGTTCGCGCAAGTCGAACTGGCTCCGAAACCTGGCCTGAACCTCATCACCGGTGATAACGGTGCGGGCAAGACCAGCCTGCTCGAGGCGCTGCATTTGATGGCCTGGGGTCGGAGTTTCCGTGGCCGGGTGCGTGACGGCCTGATCAGGACGGGTTCTGACGCGGTTGAAGTCTTTGTCGAATGGCGCGAGGGCCATGATGAGCGTGTGCGCCGCGCCGGACTGCGACACACCGGCCAGGACTGGACCGGTCGCCTGGATGGACAGAACGTCGGCCAGCTCGGCGATCTTTGCGCGGCGCTTGCGGTGGTCAGCTTCGA